>JBDRRI010000423.1:0-4493 GCA_043825815.1 Candidatus Zixiibacteriota bacterium | reverse complement strand
AATATAAACCTGCGTATTAATTAAAATATGAAAGTAATGGTTGCAGGAGGACTTTTAATTTTGTGTATTAAGAGTATCAAAACTGATGTCCGTATTATAATTAGATATATAAAAGGAGGCTTTGTGTAAATATGAACGAAGTAATAAATCTCCTCAAAGTCGGCGTGCCCCGGGAATCATTTCCCGATGAAAACCGGGTGGCGGTTATTCCCGACAATGTCCCGCTATATGCCAAGGCCGGAATAAAAGTCGTTATAGAATCCGGCGCCGGATTAAACGCCGGATTTCCCGATGAACTTTATCGGGCGAAGGGGGCCGAGATTAAATCGAGTCGAAAAGAACTCTTTGCTGAGAGCCAGGTTATTTTACAGGTTCGCGGCTATGGCGCAAATCCCGAAAAGGGCAAAGATGATCTTGAGATGATGCACCCGGATCAGACCTTGATTTCCTTTTTTGAACCTTTGCTGGCAAAAGACCAGGTCATTGAGTTTGCCCGCCGCAATGTCAATTCTTTTGCGGTGGAGCTCATGCCTCGGATTACCCGGGCGCAGAGCATGGACGCGCTGTCCTCGATGGCCTCTATTGCCGGATACAAAGCGGTTCTTCTGGCGGCTGAAAGACTGCCCAAAATGTTTCCGATGATGATGACGGCGGCGGGAACGATATCGCCGGCGCGGGTTTTTATTATTGGTGCCGGCGTGGCCGGTCTTCAGGCAATTGCTTCCGCCAAGAGGTTGGGAGCAATTGTCAAGGCTTATGATGTTCGCCCGGCGGTGAAGGAGCAGGTTGAAAGTCTTGGCGGGATTTTTGTCGAGATGGAAATTGATGCCAATGAATCGGAGGATAAGGGCGGATATGCCAAGGAGATGAATGAGGAATTTTACCGAAAACAGCGCGAGCTTATGGCCAGGGTTGTTGCCGAAAGCGATGTGGTGATTACCACCGCCGCTATTCCCGGCAGGAAATCGCCGGTTTTGGTCACGGCTGAAATGGTGCAAGGCATGCGCCACGGTTCAGTGATAATTGATCTTGCGGCCGAACGAGGCGGCAATTGTGAATTGACCAAATTGGACCAAACCGTGGTGGAAAATGGTGTTACAATTCTCGGACCGGGCAATCTTCCGGCTACGGTTCCATATCATTCCAGCCAAATGTATTCCAAAAATATTCTGACCTTTATGCAGCATATGGTTAAAGAGGGTCAATTGACCTTTGATACCAGCGATGAAATTATCCGCGAAACCCTGATGACCAGGGGCGGTCAGGTTGTCAATAAGAGACTGCGCGAGATATTCGGCATCGAATCCGCGCCGGAAAGGAGCGAAAGCTAATGGATGGTTTTGTGATGATTCTAACGATTTTCGCCCTGGCAATATTTGTCGGCTTTGAAATTATTACAAAAGTGCCGCCGACCCTGCATACGCCGTTAATGTCCGGCTCCAATGCCATTTCCGGGATTACTATTATTGGCGCACTGGTTCTGGCCGGTCAAATGAACAATAGTCATCTGGCGCAGATTTTGGCTTTTGTGGCGGTGATATTTGCCACCATTAATGCCGTGGGTGGATTTCTGGTTACTGACCGGATGCTTAAAATGTTTAGGAAAAAGGATTGATTATGCTCGGCCAGAATATTGTAAACATAGCGTATTTATTGGCGGCAATCCTTTTTATTGTCGGCCTGAAAGGATTGACGCATCCGCGATCGGCTGTACGTGGGAACCGCTTGGCCGCGGTCGGAATGATTATCGCCATAATTGCGACTTTATTAAGCGGTAAATTCGAGTGGCATTATATTATTCTCGGAATCGCCATTGGATCGGTTATCGGAGCCATTGCCGCGATGAAAGTTAAAATGACGGCCATGCCGGAAATGGTTGGGCTGTTTAATGGTTTTGGCGGGGCGGCCTCGATTCTTGTGGCCGGTTCGGCCTTAATTTCCGTCATGCAGAATATCGCCATTGCAGAACCGGGTTCGCAAATGAAAATAGCGACCGTAGCCTCGGGGATTATCGGCTCTATAACGTTTTTCGGCAGCTATGTAGCGTTCGGAAAACTGGCGGAATTTCTCGCTGTTAAATGGAAATTATATTTATGGCAAAAAATCGTTAAATTCGGTTTTTCATTTATAGTAATCGCCGGTTCGATCTGGTTTGGCGTAGTATCAATAGAAACATCCGGCGCCATCTTATCGGCGGGTGTGATTCTTACCGGTTTATTAATCGGCGGATTATTGTTGAATAAGAAAGATCGTTTCCCGGGAATGAATTTCCTTAAGGGATTTTCGGCTCTGGTTACCCTGGCCCTGGGGGTTATGGTCGTAATGAATCCGGGAAATACAATGCTCTTCTGGGTTATGGTCGGAGCTTCCGGCGTTTTGGGCGTACTGTTAACATTTTCAATCGGCGGCGCCGATATGCCGGTTGTTATCGCTCTTTTAAATTCTTATTCTGGTCTGGCCGCCGCCGCAACCGGCTTTGTTATCAATAATAATGTCCTTATCATTTCCGGCTCTTTGGTTGGCGCCTCGGGCGTAATATTAACCAATATTATGTGCAAGGCTATGAATCGTTCGCTTACTAATGTATTATTTGGCGTTATGGGACCGACCGGAGATACGCCAACCGATGATGAGGTTTATGGCGGTAAGATAAAGGCAACTTCGGCGGATGAAATCGCGATGTTGCTCGATGGCGCCCGGCGGGTTGTGATCGTTCCCGGGTATGGAATGGCGGTCTCGCAGGCTCAGCACGCGGTTCACGATTTGGCCAAACTTCTCGAGAAGAGGGGAATCGAGGTCGAGTTTGCCATTCATCCGGTGGCGGGAAGAATGCCCGGCCATATGAATGTTCTTCTGGCCGAAGCCAATGTTGAGTATGACAAGCTAAAAGAGATGGATGAGGCCAATCCAACCATGCTTCAGACTGATGTCGCCATTGTTATCGGGGCCAATGATGTGGTCAATCCGGTCGCCAGAACCGACCCGAATTCTCCCATTGCCGGAATGCCGATTATTGATGTCGATAAGGCCCGAACGGTTATCGTGGTAAAAAGAAGTCTGAGTCCGGGCTTTGCAGGAATTCCCAATCCGCTGTTTGCTCTTGATAATTCGCTGATGTATTTCACCGATGCCAAAAAGGGAATGCTGGATCTAATCACAGCCATCAAGGAATCATAAGTAATTGGCGGGTGTATGTCGGAACCTTAATTTTCCAGGCACGATGGTTTGGGACCGCCCTTGTATAGATAACCTATAAGGGCGGTAATATCGATCAGATTTATAACTCCGGAGCAATTTACGTCGCCCAGCTCTTCAAATGGAACCGGATCAGGGCCATTTACATATAGTGCCTCGATTAGATAAATGATATCCAATATATCCACAACTCTGGTATCATTGACATCGCCTATGCGGGTGTCCAAAACCGGTCCAAAGGCTTTTTCGATTTTCCACAACGTCCGGATAGTCTGTCTGCTTTGTTAGCATCTGATTCCTCCCACAAAATAGCAGATTGATTTCGATAACAATCAGAAGAACCCAGCCAAACACAAGCTTTAACAGATATCCTAAGTAAACCATGCATACTTGCATGAATCGTTGGCAAAGCAGTATGATTCCACCACCAAGCATCCTGAATCATATTCCATTGTTCTGTCCATTGCAACATAAACTTCCACAACCAAGATCGCATACTTCCTATCTTCTTCATGTTTGCTTGAAGAATAAACACAGCACTTCCAGAGGAAACAAGAATGCGTCTTACTTCAGGGACTACTAAATTCATCATATCAAACCATTCTTGCTCTGTCATCCTGCCATAATCACGACTAATCTCAGGATAAGGAGGATCAGTAACCACAGCATCTATGCTATTATCCTCCAGCGTCGGTAGAATCTCTAGACAATCGCCACAGTAGAGCGTAATGTCCTCGCCGATGTGAACAGGTTCAATCATACCTCAAACGTCTCCCAGTAGGTTCATAAAGAATATTCCATATCCTCACTACTTCCAATTCCACTTCCTTCCACAACTCCTGTTCCTCTATCATCTGAATCAAATCAGCCTTTATTCCCTTAAATCCTTTCTCTTCCCAAATCCACCTGCCATTAGAGCTGCACTTCAGAAAACTTTCAATGTTCTGTTCCTTAATCCAATTCAAGTTGCTTGACAAATCATCAATACCATAATCAAACAGTAAATCAAACTCTCCTGCTCGGAATGGTGCAGCAAGCTTGTTTTTCTCCACAACGAACCCAACAACAACTCCTATCACTCTCTTATGCTGATTAAGTATCTTCCCCTTGTGTGTAAGCAAAACTCTAGTACTTGCATAAAACTCTTTTGCTTTGCCTCCTGATGTTGTGTGTTTCTTCCCAAATACCACCCCCACATTTTCCCTCGTTTGATCTATCAGTACAACAGTCAGTCCTAACTTAGCCATATCCCCAATATATTTTCTGAATCCTTTGGAAAACATTTTTGCTCTACTCAT
>JBDRRI010000422.1:0-3011 GCA_043825815.1 Candidatus Zixiibacteriota bacterium | reverse complement strand
CACCGCCCGTATAAGAGCTTTCTTTTCCGATTAATGATTACTTCATTATCACCATCTTTTTTGTTTCCACAAATTCTCCGGCTGTCATCCGGTAGAAATAGATTCCGGTGGCAACATGATCGCCCCATGAGTTTGTTCCGCACCAGACCAGTTCGTGTTCCCCGGGATTCTGGAACGGAAGATCGATTTCATAAACTGCTTGTCCGAGTATATTATAGATGGTGAAATTGACATCCTCGGTGGAAGGCAGGCTGTATTTGATGGTTGTGGATGGGTTAAACGGATTCGGATAATTTTGCGATAAACCGAATTCGTCAGGTAGAAGATTATCGTCATCATTTACATCAAGCGTCACGGAGGGAACGAAATTGCTGTATACTGTGGTATAACCATCTTTCACTCCGGCGATAGTGTATTCCGTATTATTTTCGAGATAATTAGTCAGGGTCAAGAGACCCTCAGAATCGGTCAGGCCGGATTCAATGAGGCCGGTGTTGTCAGATATCGTTACCAGAACACCGGCAACCGGATTATCGCCGTCAAGCATTCTTACCTGATACGAATCAGTCCGATTCTCCAAGATCGCTTTCATTTGATCGGGAATATCGGTATAGACGGTCAAGGCCGGATCACCAAAGAAGTTTTGCCCGTATATCAGGTCGCGATAATGGGGATAATCAAGCCAGGAGGAATACATCGCCTGAACCGGATTTCCGTTGGCCGATCCGTATAGATGTTCAGTGAACGACTGCTGTAAATAATAGCTGGAATAGACCCAGCCCCAGCGGGAATAGGCGATCATCCCCACGGCGCCGCCGGAATTCTGCTCAATTAATTTTTCCACCAGCGACCAGTTGGTCGGTTGACCGTTGATAGAATCAAGGTCATAGCCGCCGACGTTGCAGGATAATGAATAATATAGAGAGCTTTTCTCATTTTTAGCAATATTCTGTACCGAACCGTTGCCGTTCGAGGCGTCCGCTGTTAAAATCAGCGAGGCGGGCCAGTCGCCATAATTGGCCGATTTGACAATGAAGCCATCGATTCGACCATGAGCCAGAATGTTAATAAATCCGAAACCTTCAGATATCTTATTAATGCCATCGGCGCCCGACGGATTAGTCGGGTTGGCATCGTACCCTGATGGAAATTCAACGCCGTTGACGGTATCGATCTGGAGAAAATCGGGGACTTCGCCGGCGATGACACTATGCTGACCAGCGGCTGGATAGTCGCGCATTTCATCCGACGTAAAAAAGAGGGTACGATTGAGATAATCGAATTCGCCGTTGCCCGGATTGGTGGCATAGATTTTTAATTTTTCAATATAATTCGTGACCGTCGCGATTGTTTTAATCGGCAGTCTTCCGACCAATAATTCGGGGACAATATCCGGGGCATCATCGGACGGTTCACCCCAAAAATTATCGCCGTCGGCATTCCACACACCGGTTAAATCGCCGTAATATAAATCGGACGGCATCAGATAATATGGATCGCTGGGACCGTTGGTGGTGTTATAGTAATATAGATAGCGAACCGGAATGATAATATTATCACCGCCAATAAGCAGATATTGGCCGCCGGCATTGTAAAAATCTTTCAGATATTCGCGAATCATTTCGGGTTGATCAAAACCGGAATAGTATTTATATATTGAATCGACTATCGCAATACCGGCCGTTATTCCGGTAGCGGTTCGAAACCGGGCCAGTTCTTCAAAAGCCGGGGCCAGTTCAACCGAGGTGATAATGACGTAATCCATTCCAAGGGGAACGCCTGAGGTCGAGGAAGATTTAAAGATGGCAGAACTGACAGGATTCTTTTCTTTTTGAAATTTCTCTTTGTAAATCTCATTTCGGGTCGTCAGATGGTCGTCGTCATTATATTGAATAAGTATTCGACTGTTAAAATATATTTCATTGTTATCAGTGATAGTAATTGGCAGAATAGAAACCGACTTAAAATTATCTATATCGTCGGTATAGCTATTCTGACTGTAAACGGCTTTTTGGAAATCCTTTAAACTGTGTTTAATATTGGATTCATCTAAATCAAAAAAGCCGGTTGTTAAATTGTCATATTCAGCGAGATTATCCGGAAGCTGGCCGATATATTCGCAGCTTACGACCGTTACTTTTATATTGGCATTTTCGTTATAATCGGAACTGAAATATACCGTCTTGACCGGAATCGAAAACCTGGCGTTTAAATTTAGTTTATCCAACCCAGCGTATTCGAAGTCAAAGTAATTATTATCAATGTTGAGCGAATCAATTGAAAATTCTACTGTCATTTCACCGGCTGATATAGACCGAAATCCAAATAATAATAATGTCAAAAATATAAGGTTCAAAGCCCGCTTTCTCATCTCTCTATTCTCCTGTTTCAATTTGAATACAGCCATAAGAGATGCATCACAGTTGCCGAACGGGGCCAGGATGGTATGAGATTTTTACAATTTGGTAACTGATTGGGAATAAGGCTATTAGTTGATTAATGTAGACTGCCAAATTAAACCGGACCCATTGTTTTTGGAAAAAAATATAGGATTGTTCCAATAGATATTGGAAGAGACTTATATAAAAGTCGAATAAAGGAACTGATCAATAATTTAATGGATAATTGATTCAAAATATTTTTTTTATTTTTTAACGGAATGTCCCAGTTTAAGGTAGCATAATAGTTAGCTTATTATAAATATTACTTAGCAAGTAAATTAAGTAATTAAATGTTCTTTGACAACTGAATAGTTAAAAAGGGTAAATATTTTGCCGATAATAATATTGCATGGCCCGGATGGGGATCGAACCCACAAGCCCCGGAGGGCATCAGGGTGACAACCTGAAACGTTTACCAGTTTCGTCACCGGGCCATATTTCTAATATAATATTAGCCTTGTAATTTCAAAGTTAATTAAAAGAAAATGCAATAAAAATGCAAAAAAATATTGACTTTTTTGCGATTTATACGTTTAATTAATTAGTGTGACAACCTATATGGAACGAATC
>JBDRRI010000421.1:0-2130 GCA_043825815.1 Candidatus Zixiibacteriota bacterium | reverse complement strand
ATGAAGGACCTAAGTATGTCGATATTAGCGCACTTTCCGGCGAACTCCGGGGGGACATAAGAACATATTTAGAAATCATAAAATATAAAAGAACATAATATGGATCTTTCAGAAAACTTTTCAATTGCCTTCGATTCTCTCAAAGCTAATAAGGTTAGATCCATCCTAACCATGCTGGGAATTATTATCGGCGTGGGAGCGGTTATCACCATGATAAGTCTGGGACAAGGAGCCAAACAGGCTGTGCAAGCCGGCATACAAGCTCTGGGTTCAAATCTCCTCTTCGTCAGACCGGGACCTGCCACCAGGGGATTTGTACACTTGGATCAATCCAATATAAGACTGACCATGAAAGACATTGATGCGATCGCGAAAGAAGTACCCAGCGCGCTGTATGTGGTGCCGGAACAAGACAGGCGATTCCAGATTAAATATCTTAATCGAAATTGGAATACGCAGGTTTATGGCACGACCCCTGATTACGCCCACGCCAGAAATGCGGAATTAGAAAGTGGCGAATATTTTACCATGAATGACGTTAACGCCAAGCGACAGGTTTGTGTTATCGGAAAAGATATTGCCAATGAACTCTTTGAGAATATGGATCCCATTGGGGAGACTATCAGGATCAGGGGATTGAATTTCACGGTGCTTGGGGTGCTGAAAGAACGGGGAGCGACCATGTTCCGCAGTCAGGATGATATTATCCTTATTCCAATTTCTACGGCACAGAAACGGGTTTTCGGCTACGACTGGATATCTTCTATAAATGTGAGCGTAATCTCCGCTGAGCTCATGGATCAAACGGCTGTGGATATAGAAAAAGTTCTCCGCAGAACCCATCGTATTGCCTATGGCAAAGACAATGATTTTCATATCAGAAATCAAACCGACATTGTATCCACCATGGAAGAAACATCACAGACTTTCACTACATTGCTCGCCAGTATCGCGCTGGTGTCTTTGCTTGTTGGCGGTATCGGGATAATGAATATAATGCTGGTATCGGTTACCGAAAGAACCAGGGAAATTGGAGTGCGCAAGGCTATCGGAGCGAAACGCAGGGATATTTTATCGCAGTTTTTAACCGAGGCGGTATTTTTATCGCTAATTGGCGGAGCGATCGGCGTTATCGCCGGCGTTGGCGGTTCTATGGCTTTAAGCCGCTGGGCGCAATGGAATACGCTTATTTCGGAAGAATCCATTATTATCGCCTTCCTATTTGCCGGTTTGGTTGGTATCTTTTTCGGAATTTATCCCGCCGCCAGAGCCAGTAAACTTAACCCGATAGAAGCTCTGAGACATGAATAAGGGAGTTATAACAGCCGGGAGAAGATTTATCCTATGGTCTGCAGAACGATTATACATTTGTCGTCAAGGAATGGCATGCTAAAAATCGCCGTCAATTCTTTAATCATCATCCTGATTCTCACATCACGGGCAAATGCCCAGGACACTTTATGGACAAAAACCTTTGGGGGAATGACCCCATCGGCGGGACACTCGGTAAGGCAGACCTCAGACAACGGTTATATTCTCGGCGGATTTGTTTTATCTGCCAACGGTTCCCATACCGAGTGCCTGTTAGTTAAAACCGATTCCATTGGTCAGGGTATTTGGGAAAAGAGATTCGGAGGTGAATCCAATGATTTTGCTACTGAGGTTTACCAGGTAAGTGATGGTGGCTATATCGTTGGCGGATACACTTCTTCGTTCGGCGCCGGCAATGGCGATTTTTATCTGATCAGGACAAATTCCGCCGGAGATGAATTATGGTCTCATACTTATGGCGGGAGCGGTTCGGAATTGGCTACATCAATGGCTCTAACCGCGGAAGGCGGTTTCATTTTGGCGGGACGAACTCAGGGCACATATTACCCGGATACAAGATACCTGGTGGTTAAAACGGATTCTCTCGGCAACGAGGAATGGCATCGCACTTACGGTAACGGGATTTCAGTTGCATCCTCCATAATCGCCACCGATGACGCCGGTTATATTATTGCCGGTTATAAGAACGCCAATGCATACCTGGTAAAAATCGACGCAAACGGGACTAAAATGTGGGATAGAATCTACGGAGGAGCTATGGCTGAGAACGCCGAAGGCATCGTACAAACTGCGGACGGC
>JBDRRI010000420.1:0-7530 GCA_043825815.1 Candidatus Zixiibacteriota bacterium | reverse complement strand
TTTTTAATTGGCACGATTATTGATGCATATGTTGCATTATGATTGTTGCAATACCGATTTTAAATAAATTAGTGGCGCCTTGCTTTGAAGCGGCCAAAGAATTTGCTATTTATAAAATTGAAGATAATGGCACCAATAAGTTAAAAACCGCCGTTTGCCTTTCTGACGAGGGATTCAAGCGGGTACGCCTTCTTTATCTCCACGATGTTAATTTTCTTATTTGCAATGGAATCAAAGGCTTTTTTCGCGATCAATTGGTGGCTATAGGAATCAAAGTCATTCCGAATATAAATGACTCAATTGATAAGGCATTGGAACGATTCCTGGCCAATGAACTTACTGTTTATGAAAACTGTCCCGACGGAGAAGAGAATAGCTATGAAATCGCCCATGACGATCTGATAGATTGGGCCCGCGAACTATTCGAATCCAATGGCTATAAAATTAGCAATTGCCCCGGTGATGATACAATTCTTATCGACCTGGTTGGAGAGATTAAATGTCCACTGTGCGGCAAAAAAATTAAGGTCGCCGTCTGTTGCGGTGGACATACCTATCGTGCCGAACAAGAGATAAAAGAATTCTACCATCTGGCTAAAACCGAATATAACGCCCGCGTTTTTGTATATCCCAATTTGGGAGAAATTGTAAACAAATGCGAAGAGTACGGGATTAATTTGATTTGCCCGGATAATATTAATCTAACCAAGCCTATTAAATCAAGAAATATGCTTCCAATATTAACCGGCCCGATTGAGGGCCATGAGAAATTGATGAAATTGAATGAAAGAGAT
This sequence comes from Candidatus Zixiibacteriota bacterium, assembly GCA_043825815.1. Classification (GTDB taxonomy): domain Bacteria; phylum Zixibacteria; class MSB-5A5; order GN15; family PGXB01; genus JBDRRI01. The sequence continues at coordinate 6,736 of JBDRRI010000420.1, read as the reverse complement.
TAATTTGATATGGAGAATGAATGAGAACCAATCGGATAACACCTGAGGAGCGTAAAAAAGCCTTCGCGACGCAACGCAAACCGGAAGCGATCGCGAGGCAGAATCTTGATGTCAGGTATCATATTGAGGACTTTGATATTAATGATCGCCCTCGTAGATTTTTAGAGGCCTTCGCGGCTATCTTAAAACATTCCAATTATAAAATGGCGCTGGATCATTTTATCAGGATGAGCGCCAAATGCTCCCGATGTGCTACGACCTGCCAGGTTTATCAGGCCACTGGGGATCTCAAGGATATTCCCTGTTACCGCTCAGAATTACTGCTAAGCGTCTATCGGCGGCATTTTACAATGGGCGGCATGCTTCGTGGACGTCTCTTGGGCGGCGGCTATCTGACTGATGAAAAAATTAAGGAAATGGCGGAATCGTTTTGGAACTGCACCGCCTGCCGAAGATGTACGCTGGAATGCCCCTCCGGTATCGATCACGCCTTGATTACCCATCTGGGCCGTTATATCTTAGGTGAAATCGGAATTGCCCCGCGAGCGCTGGTTGTCAGTACCCGCGAGCAACTTGAAGGCGCCACCGGCAATACTTCGGCCATCCCCGTTCCGGCCCTGACCGATACGCTCGAATTTCTCGAAGAGGATATGCTTGAAGAAAAAGGCGTCGAAATTAAATTCCCGCTTGATGTCGAAGGCGCCGATTATGTTTTCTATCCGGCGGTTAGTGACTTTTTAATGGAAGCGGAAACATTGATGGGCAACGCCGCCGTTTTCGCCGCCACCGGCGATTCATGGACGATCGGAACCGGCTATTTCGATGGTATCAATTACGGACTTTTTTACAGCGATAGAATTCTCGAACGGGTCGTCAAGAAGATCGATACTGAAACCCGGCGACTCAAGGGAAAAAATGTACTTATCGGTGAATGCGGACACGCCTCGAGAAGCGCAAAATTCTTCCTTCCTGCCTATTGCGGAGGGAAAAGCGCTTATCCGGTAATAAATATTATGGAATATACTCATAGAGTCTGGAAAGAGGGTCGCCTAAAACTCGATCCCAATGTTGTTACTGAAAAAGTCTCCTATCACGATCCATGCAATATTGCCCGGACCAGATGGATTATTGATCAACCACGGGAATTGCTTAAGGCTTTCTGCAAAAATTATATCGAAATGACGCCATCGGGCGAAGATAATATCTGTTGCGGTGGCGGCGGAGGTACCGTTTCAATTGATGAAATCCGACCATATCGCACAACGGTTGGTGGCAAATTAAAGGCCGATCAAATCAGGCGAGCCGGTTGCGAGATTCTTATTGCCCCCTGTGCCAATTGCAAAAAACAATTGAAAGAACTTGTCGAGGATCAGAAAATCAATTGCGAAGTTATGGGATTGCACGATCTTTTATATCGGGCCATAATCTTTCCCGAATCAATGAAGATCAAGAAATCAGATGCATTGAAGGAGGAAGAATAGACTATGGAAGCCTTACTTGATTTTGCGCGCGGTCCGCTGTTTCGTTTCAGTTTCATAATTATGATACTGGGACTGATTCGGATTCTATTCCTTGATATCTTCGGCGCTTACCGAGCATATAAAAAGGCGGGCGATAAGGTATTACCTTGGAATCTAATTATCAGCCGGACGATTGAGTGGCTTATTCCGATTAAGAGAATCGGTCATAATCGCCCCATATATTCAATATTTTCAGTTCTATTTCATGTCGGGTTGCTTTTAGTACCAATTTTTCTTTATGCTCACGTTCAATTATGGAAAAGCGGATTAGGAATCTCATGGATTACCCTGCCTTTTGCCTGGGCCAAATGGTTGACTATTAGTACAATCATCTTTGGCCTCCTGCTTTTAATCGGGAGAATGCTCAATAAAACATCAAGTTTCCTGAGCCGTAAACAAGATTTTCTCTGGCCAATTCTACTTTTAATACCCTTCACGACCGGATATGCCTGCTCGCATTTGGCTGTTTCGCCATCGAATTATCAGATTTTCATCCTAATGCATATTTTAGCCGGAAATTTGATTTTCATTGTAATGCCTTTTACCAAGATAGCCCATTGTGTTTTAATGCCTCTATCTCAGGTAATCTGCACCCTCGCCTGGAAATTTCCGCCCGATACCGATGAAGATGTCTGCATAACTCTCAATAAGAAAGGAGCGCCGGTATGAGCAAAGCCATTTTAACGGATATCACCAAATGTATCGGATGTCTCAAATGCGTCTCGGCCTGCAAAACGACGAATAAATTACAATCCGATATTCCGCGGTATTGGCAGAAAGATGACGGTCTTTCCGCACAAAACTGGACCTCGATTATAAAAAAAACGGATAATCATTATGTCCGCAAACAATGCCGACATTGTTTGGAACCGGCCTGCGCCTCGGCCTGCCCGGTGGGCGCCCTGCATAAAACCGAATTAGGCGCCGTCGTCTACGATAAGGATAAATGTCTCGGATGTCGCTACTGTATGATGGCTTGCCCGTACGGAATCCCGCGGTATGATTGGGACAGCGCTGTTCCCTATGTCGAAAAATGTATTCTCTGTTATGATAGAATCAAAGACGGTCAGCAACCCGCCTGCACTGAAATTTGTCCCCAGCAGGCGACGATTTTTGGTGAGCGCGATGAAATATTGAAATTGGCTCATCAGAGAATAGCCGAAAACCCGGGGAAGTATATCGACAAAGTCTGGGGTGAACACGAAATCGGAGGCACCTCCGTCTTATACCTATCTGATATAGACCTTGACTTTTTGGCCTATCAGGCCGATTTGGGAACAACTCCTCTTCCACAAACGACATCACCGGCCATGAAAGCGGTTCCCTTTGCCTTTGTCGGCATGGGCGGCATAATGCTCGGCCTCAACTGGATTGTCAAACGCCGCATGGAATTGGACAAGAATAAAGATGAGAAAAAGGAATCATCCGATGAATAGAGTACAAAATACAAAACTTATTTTATGGTTAATAATTGGCTTAGCCGCCGCAGTCGGACTTAACCGGTTTATTTTTGGTTTAGGAGTAACCACTAATCTGACCGATTCAACTCCGTGGGGTTTTTGGATTGGATTTGACGTCATGGCCGGGGTAGCCCTGGCTGGCGGCGGCTTTGTTATAACCGCTATCTTTTATATGCTCCGCCGGGATGAGTTTCATGATCTGGTCAAGCCGGCCGTCTTAACGGCCTTTCTGGGATATCTGGCCGTTATTTTCGGATTGCTCTTTGACCTCGGACTGCCTTGGAATATTTGGCATATGATGATATATTGGAATCCTCATTCACCGCTGTTTGAAGTCGGTTGGTGTGTTATGCTTTATACAACCGTCCTGCTTCTCGAATTCAGCCCGGTAGCTCTGGAGCGATTTCCGAGTTACGCTAAAATCCGTGCCTTTCTAATGAAATTTCGGTTTCTCTTTGTTCTTCTTGGTATTATGCTATCGACCCTGCACCAATCGTCGCTCGGATCGCTCTTCCTCATCATGCCCTTTAAACTTAATGCCCTCTGGTATTCAAAAATATTGCCGATCCAGTTTTTAATCTCGGCCATCGCCCTCGGTCTTATGATGGTATCATTAGAGAGTATGGTTTCTCACTGGCTCTATAGACGAAAACCGGCAACCGAACTGGTCGCCAAACTGGGCAAGGCAGCCATATATGTCCTCGGAATATATTTTGCCGTTAAAATGGTTGATATACTCATTTCCGGAGAATTCGGACTTATCTTTAATGGCACCTGGGAAAGCAATCTATTCATTTCCGAAATAATGATTTCCATCATCATTCCAATTACAATATTCTCAATTCCTCAACTCAGAAATAGAGCCGGATGGTTGACATTCGGTTCCTTTATGGTCGTTTTCGGAATGATTTTTAATCGCATTAATGTCGGTGGATTTACCATGCTTCGCGCTACCGGCGACCATTATTTTCCATCCTGGACAGAACTGACAATCAGTTTTGGAGTGGTTTCTATGGCCGGTCTGGTTTTCCTTTTTGTGATAGAAAAATTCAATATTTGGGATACGCAGCCGCAACATCCCGATGCTCTGCCTCATTCGCAACCAACCTTTGATTACTCATCCCGGGTTTGGTTAGGAACGCCGGGAATTGCCTCGCTGACTAAATACTCATTAGCTTTTATAATCAGCTTCGCCATCGGAATGGCTCTTATCCCGGAAAGTCGTTTGGAAGGCAAAGGGATTGAACAACTCGATGTTAAAAAGGCCCGGGGCGAGAAGGTTCTATTTATTGACGGTAATCGCGATGGCTATGGCGTATCCTTTACCCATCAGATTCATATTGACTCGCTCGGATATCAGGATTCCTGTTCGGTCTGCCACCATATGAACCTGCCGCTGGATAAAAATAGCGGATGCTGGGAATGTCATAAATATATGTACTCCACATCGAATGTTTTTAACCATGACTGGCATAATTCCAAGGCGGGAGCTGATATAACCTGTAACAATTGCCATCCGGACAATCAAGTCCGAGTATCGGAAACGGCCAAGCCGTGTCTTGACTGCCACAAGGATATGTTGGCCAGATCACAGAGTAATCCGTTCGGAAATTTGCAGGCCGTTTCTTATGCCGATGCCATGCATATGCAATGTGTCTCTTGTCATAAGCAAAAATCAGCCATGAAGGATGATCTGGTTAATCTGGCCGAGTGTGCCTCGTGCCACGAAACGCCGCCGCCCGAGCAATTGCAGGATTTATTGAAGTGGTACGATAAACAACCCTCTTACAATCGGGTCGTTTTACCAGTGGAGAAAAACAATAATAATTAAATTAATGTCTAAAACATGAATAATAAAATACTTATAATCGATGATGAGGCCGATGTTGTGAAGTACCTTTCGATGGTCTTAAAGGCCAATCAATTCGAGCCCATAGCCATAAATAATGCGGCAACGGCTATGGAAAGTGCTCGTAAGGAAAGGCCGGCATTGATTTCACTTGATATTATGATGCCCCGCGAAACCGGTATTTCATTCTATAAAAAATTGAAAAGTGATAAGGCGTTGGCCAATATTCCGGTTATAATCGTAAGCGGGGTCATTCAGTCGGAAAAATTTGACTTTCGCTCTTATGTCAAGGATAAAACCATCCCCCCGCCGGAGTGCTATATGGAAAAACCGATTGACGTTGACAAATATATTAAAACTATTAATAAATTGATTACTGCCTCCGATAGGCCGCAATAATGAGGTTTCGATGAAACGCGAAAAAAGAACCAAAATGCCGCGAAGACTTCAGGATCAGGTCTTTCGAGAACTTTTCCAACAGGTGCCATTTAACGTGGCGGTAATCGATAAAAACTATAACGTCGTCGACGCCAATGATAACTTTACCGAATATTTCGGCAATTGGAAAAATAAAAAATGTTATGCGGTTTACAAAAAACTTGATAAGCCATGTCACAACTGCCCCTCGGCAGAGGTGTTTAAAACCGGCCGGGCCAAGGTGGCCGATGCCGTCGGAATTGATCAGTTTGGACATAAAACCCATTACGTCGGCCATGTTTTTCCTTTAAGGGAAGACGGCGATGGTAAAGTTAATTATGTCCTGGAAATGACCCAGACTGTAACCGAAACAGATCGTTGGCAACAGGAATATCAAATTCTTTTCGACCGTGTTCCCTGTTATATTACTGTCATTGGCGAAGACTATCGAATTGTGCGAGCCAATGAGGCTTTTCGTGAAAATTTCGGTGATGTGACCGGCAAGCATTGTTTTAAAGTGTATAAACGCCGCAAATCAAAATGTCCGAATTGCCCTGCCGCCAAGACCTTTCGTGATGGTAAAGTGCATCAGTCTACGCAAAAGGGCACCGGCAAGGGAGGACAGGAAATCCATTATGCCGTATCGACCTCTCCCCTGATGCGGGGAAGCGACAGCATCGCTCATGTAATTGAAATATCCAACGACATTACTATTCTCAAGAAGCTTGAGCATGATGTTCTCGATGCCGAGCGGCTGGGAGCGGTTGGTCAAACAGTCGCCGGATTGGCTCATAGCATAAAGAATATTTTAATGGGATTGGAGGGTGGAAAATATATTGTCAGTCTGGGATTAAAGAAAAATGACGCCATTATGATTAATGAAGGCTGGGAAATGCTCGAGCGCAATTTCGAGAAAACCACTTCGCTGGTCAAGGATTTCCTGAGTTTCTCCAAAGGCCGCCTGCCCAGCCTGACCCTGGTTAAGCCGGGAGATTTAATCAATGAAATCGTCAATTTATATAAGGATATTGCCGCTCAATCAGGGATTGAATTAAAGGCGGTCATCGACAAAAATGTCAAGCGGGCTCCGCTTGACAAAGACGGCATCCATACCTGCCTGACCAATCTGGTTTCCAATGCGATTGACGCCTGTCTTATGGCTGAGAAAAAAGGCAATCAGGTTCTGATTCAGGCGCGAGAAAGCCGCGATAAGTTGATAATTGAGGTTTCGGATAATGGCAGTGGCATTGATTATGAGATTAAGAAAAAAATCTTTACCACCTTCTTTACCACCAAAGGAGGCGAGGGTACCGGTTTGGGTCTGTTGACCACTCGTAAGATTGTCCAGGAGCATGGCGGCAAAATTATTGTTGATTCAAAACCGGGAATGGGAGCCCGTTTTAGAATGGAATTTCCAAGAGATAGATTATTGAATTTATATAAACAATCAAAAGAAGAATAGAGATATAAATAAAGGAGAAGACTATGGC
>JBDRRI010000419.1:0-15565 GCA_043825815.1 Candidatus Zixiibacteriota bacterium | reverse complement strand
GGAATTGACTACGCTGATGTTGTTTTACTTGGTTGGCACAATCGCTTTCCGACCAAAAAAATAATCGCTGAATCATTAAAATTAAAGGAAAGCGGACTGATTAGATTTATTGGCATGTCGGGTCATAATCGACGCCTGTTTGGAAAAATGGCCGATGAGGGCGATTCCCCTATTGATATTTTTATGCTCCGATATAATGCGGCTCATAAAAATGCGGAACAGGAAATATTTCCCTTCCTTAAAAATGACCGTAAACCGGGCATCACCGCTTATACCGCGACCTCGTGGGGCAAATTGTTGAATCCCAAGAAAATGCCTCCGGGAGAAAAACCGCTTTCGGCGGCTGATTGTTATCGATTTGTTTTGTCCAATTCTAACGTTGATCTGTGTATGACCGGGCCTCGCAATGAGCGGGAAATGCTCGAGGGATTCAAAGCGCTGGAATTGGGACCGCTTTCTAATAATGAATTAGAGCGAATCAGGAAGATTGGCGATTTTGTCCATGGCTAACATTTTGTTTATCAAATGATATTCCCGGGTCGAATTGATATTTTCTGAATTATTTTGACTAAATATCAAACATGTTCTATTGCCGTTGAACCGGAAATTTCCATACTGGTCGTGCATAAATCTTTCATCGATAATTTATGAACATCATCATTACCGGTTAATCGTGCGAAATCCTGAAGTTCCTTATTGCAAACCGTCAGGAAATTAGCCAGCCATTGGGCCGATCTCCCAATATCAAGCCGTTTCCGAAGTTCCTCATCCTGAGTGGCAATCCCGACCGGACAATTCCCCATGTGACAGACCCGGTATTGCTGGCACCCGCAGGCCATCATGGCCGAGGTCGCAATCGCGACGGCAGCGGCTCCCATGGCAAGGGCTTTGGCAAAATCGGACGAGACCCTGAGGCCGCCGGTAATTACAAGAGAAATATCGGTCGCACCACGGTCATCAAGAAATTTACGAGCCCGGGATAGGGCATAGATGGTCGGAATCGAAGTGGATGATTTAATATATTTGGGCGAAGCACCGGTAGCCCCGGGTCGGCCATCGATGGTAATAAAATCAGGTCGGGCGTGCAAGATGACTTTCAGATCATCTTCAATATTTCCGGCGGCAATTTTGATCCCAATCGGCTTGCCATCGGTTTTTTTTCTTAACCACTCGACTTTCTTCTTTAAATCATCGGGTGTCAGGATATCATCGAAATGAGCCGGACTAATAACATCCTTGCCTCTTTCCACTCCCCTGATTCTGGCTATCTCTTCGGTCACCTTCTCGGCCGGAAGATGTCCGCCCATACCCGGTTTTGATGACTGTCCGATTTTGATTTCAACCGCCGAAACTTTCTTGAGATTTTCATCGGTAACGCTGTACTGCCTCGGGACATATTCGAAAATGTACTTATAGGCATTATCGAATTCATCACCGAGGATTCCGCCCTCTCCGGAACAGATCGCCGTTTTAACAGCGGCCGAGCCTTTCGCCATGGCGATTTTAACCTCGCGGGACAAGGCGCCAAACGACATGTGGCTGACATAAATCGGCATATCAATAATAAGCGGATGCTTCGCGTTCGGCCCGATTACCGTTTTGGAGTTTATAAAATCATCTTTATTGAGCGGGATCTTGGCCAATTGGGCGCCTTTGATAAGAATATCATCCCAGGAGATGACCGGCTTCGGCGTGCGCATCGGTTCGATAATTGATTTGCCGGTTTCCGCCATTGCATGAATATCATCCATAAGCGATTCAGTCTTATCATTGGTGCGACGGAAATCATCGAAAGAAAAACCAACACTCCTGGAAACAGTTACGACATCTTTCCTTGTTTCTGATGTTTCTTCAGAAATCTCAAAATATGATTTTATAGCCCCGCAAATCGGGCAGACATAATTATCGGGAAGGGCATCCCATGGCGTCCCTTCCTTATTTTCATCATAGATATAACCGCAAACGGTACATTCATAAGATGCCATTATGGCTCCTTAAATATCTGATTCCATATCGGCCGGTTCATAATATTCTTTGGGATGTTTACAGCAGGGGCATTTCGGGGGCGGCTCGGTTCCTTCGTGAATATATCCGCAAACCGAACATTTCCATTTAATCGGCTTTTCGCGAGTGAAAACGGTCCCATTTTTGACCCGATCCAGAAGCTTTTTATATCGATCCCGGTGATGAGCCTCAACTTTGGCAATCTGACGAAACAGGGCCGCGGCCGGTTTATTGCCCTCTTCCTCTGCTTCTTTAGCAAAGGTCGGATACATTTCGGTCGTTTCGTAGTTTTCGCCTTCCATCGCTTCGATAAGATTTGCGATGGTATCACCAAGGCCATTTAAAAGCGCAAATTCATCCTTGGCATGGCGCATTTCATTATCTGCCGTTTCTTCAAATATTTTACCAATATAATGATATCCCTCTTTATGGGCTATTTTGGCAAAATAGGTGTACTTATTACGAGCCTGCGATTCGCCCGCGAAGGCTTCTTTCAGATTTTCATCGGTTTTACTCATTTTACTTCTCCTCTGTATTTTTCCGAATGCATTATATTCGTATTCAAATTCATGATGTTATTATTTGGTTTTAATCTTCTTCTGTCAAGAGATTAGTTGATAAATTCGATAATATTTTAAGAGGGCTCTAACTAATATGGAGCTAATGCGTCTCTATTAGTTTTTTAATGTCATTGCCCGATGGATTCTGAAAAACCCGCAAATCGAATTCAGGGATAACGGCCAAGACATGATCAAAGATATCGGCCTGAATCGATTCGTAATTGGCCCAGACTTTGTCGTTGGAAAAAACATAAATCTCAATTGGGATTCCTTTATCGGTCGGTTGAAGGTGCCTGATAAGGAAGGTCATTTCTTTGTTGATTTTGGGGTGATTTTTCAAGTATTCTCCGAGATAGGCGCGAAAGGTTCCCAAATTGGTGAGGTTCCTACCATTAATATGCGGAGTCGAATCGATATTTAATTCTTTATTGTATCTCGCAATTTCTTCCTGTTTCGTTTTTAAATAATCTTTGAGCACGCGGAATTTCTGCCATTTCTCCAGCATCTCCGGAGCGGCGAATTTAACCGTATTCATATCAATATTAATTGCCCGCTTTATCCGCCGCCCGCCGGATTCCGTCATTCCCCGCCAGTTTTTATATGAATCAGAAACAAGAGCATAGGCGGGAATATATGAAATGGTCTTATCCCAGTTTTGGACCTTGATTGTCGTCAGGGTAATATCGATAACGTCACCATCGGCGCCGTATTTCGGTATCTCAATCCAATCGCCGATGCGCACCATATCATTGCCGGATAGCTGTATTGAAGCGACCAAGCCGAGAATTGAGTCTTTAAATACGAGAATAATAACGGCGGTCATGGCGCCCAGTCCGCCTAATATGGGAAGAACCGATTTATCAAGAATAATTCCGATGGCGTAAACGGCAATAAAAACAAAGACAATGATTTTAGTGATTTGAACATATCCTTTAATGGGCCGCTGGCGGGATTTCTCAAATTTTTGATAGATACTGACGGCTGCATTCAGAAAGGCGCTCAGGACAAACCATCCTGTAAGAAACATATAGACGGTGGAAAAGCGCTGAATATAATTGCGTAAATTCGGTGAAAATAACTCGGCGCTAAAATAGATAACCAATGCCGGAGCAATATGCGAAAGCCGCGTGAACACGTTATGTTCTAATAAGGCATCATCCCAGCTTATTTTGGTTTTTCTGATTATTCTGGTAATACCGACGAGAAGAATTTTTTTAGCAATATAATTGGTAATAATAGATAAAACGAGTATGGCCATAATAATGGCAAACCAGCCTATATACAATGCGACAGATTCATTAACTCCCCAGCCGGTAATTATATCCGTTATGTTTTCAACCATTTTATGTTCCCACTTTGAAAGCTTTTCGCACTGGTGATATTATATGAAAAATAGTCGTGAAGTAAAAATAAAAAATAAAATGAGTCTCTAAGACTCTTTTTTTGGTTCGACCATAATCATTGTTTCTCGCTCGACTGTGACCAATCCCGGCTTGGCGCCGCGCGGCTTACGGACATATTTTCGTTCGGCATATATAACCGGGACATGCTTGGAGTTACGCGCTTTGGAATGATAGGCGGCGATAGCCGCGGTTTCGGCTATTTCGATTTTTGACGGCTCGAAATTTTTCGAGGGAAATTTTATGACAACGTGCGAGCCGGGACATTGCGAGGCGTGGAACCAGAGTTCGTATGGCTTGGCATGCTTGAAAGTGGTCTCATCATTATCGGCGCCATCGCGGCCGATGAAAATCGTCAAACCGGTGGAAAGTTGCGCCGGGCGGTATGGAAGTCGGATTGTTATGGTTTTACTGGTTGAAGATATGGGAAGGATTGCGGCAATCTCTGATTCAAACTTTTCATTGGCATTCTCAAAATCGGAATTAAGCTCGGATTGCATTGATTCCGCCGTTTCGATTTCGCCATTGACAATTTCCGATCTTCGTTTAAGAAGCTCCAGTCCCTCGCGCCCCTTTTTATATTTCTTATAATATCGGTCGGCATTTTCGGCCGGAGTCAGAGCCGGATCAAGTTTGATTTCAATCATCGGACTGCCATCGGTATAAAGATCAGAGACTTCGATTTTATCCTGTCCCTTCTTAATACTATGCAGATTTATTTTCAGAAGCTCGGCGGTCTTTTTAAATTGTTCAAAATTGGCGGCATCGTTTAAATCATCTTCAATTTTGGATTGCTTCTTTTTTAACTTTTTAATATGTCGAACCACTGATTCAATTATTATCTGCTTTGAGTCGACTTCTTTTTTGATGGTTTTTTGCGTGCGTATCGCTTCATAGACAGCCAGGGAGAGAGATTTGGCTCTGCCGAATTCGGAACCTAATAGGCGCAATTTGAACGGATAGGCAAAATTGCCGTTCTCTGTTTGAAAAATATATCCGCGGTCATAATCATCGAACATCTTTGATAGAGCTTTGATTTGAGTTTTGACCATTTCGATTTCGTTATCGGTTAATTCGCTTGCGTTTGTATCCGGTTCAATTTCGGCTCTAATCATTATTTCGTTGATTATATTTTTATCCAGTCCCAAAAATGATTTCTTTATGACATTTTCAAGATATTGATCAGACCTTCGGAAAATAGAAATTAAATCTTTCAAATCAAAATCAAACGGGTTTAGCTTATCCAGAGGTTGAGGAGGTTGATATGATTCGCTCGTGGAAAATTCTCTATTTCTAAGAGTTGCGATTATTATATTTTCCGAATCGGTCAGCCAGAAATTGCCGTTGGGGCCCAAGGCTTCTATTACTATCCGAAAACGATCTTCATTTGATTGAAGCTCAATTTGTATCAGGCGATCAAGCCCTATTTGAGAGATATTAGTCACAGATGAATTGTATGCGATTTGAAAAAACGGCCATGGTTTTTCACTTGTGGTCAGGTTAACCTTACCGCGAGGAATTATGAACGTTCCAAAACTAACCGGATGATAAACGAGTCCAAGTAGATAGATGCCTTTTTCGGTTTTGAAATGGAGATACGCCTCGCGTTCTTTCTTGTAGAACTCGCTTTCAATCAACACTGCCGATGATAACCGGTCGCGAAGTTCATTCACAAGGGAATATATGTGTAAAGCCGTTTGCATACAGCCAATATAGTGTTTTAAAAATACATATGCAAACAGACAAGAAAATATTTGATTGTTAACAAACGGGAGCCGGACCTCCCTTGTATAGGAAACTGATTAGGTATGTTATATCAAGAATATTGATAAGATTATTACTGTCGGCATCGGCCATTTCCAAGGGATTTGGGAACGGTCTGCACAAGTCTACGAACAATTGGAAAATTGGCCGCAGGCTTTGGAACAAATCGAAAAATCGATTAGAGTCGATATGATGCAGGTTTCAGGAGATCGAGGAATCTTTTTTAGACCACAACAGATTAAAGTACTTGCAGAAAGCGGCGATATCGGCAAAGCGAAAGAAATTGTCGAGGAGATAAAAAATTATTTTGAAGAACATGGGGAGGATAAATCACGATATTATCTTGCATTCGATTCAATAAAAATGGTCGCAAGCGATTATAATCTGGCATTAACATATTTCGACTCAATACCGTATTTGGAAAAACTTTTATTCAGTGATAAATGTTTAATTGGATTGGCGAATCTAAAGGCAAATCGAACTGTAAAAGCGATTTCAATTTTGAGAGATCTGGAAATATCCTATAATGCGGATAAAGCCTATTATGGAATTTTGTCAGTAAAAATCTATTATTATCTGGGCTTGGCTTATGAAGCCAATAATGAATTTGACCTGGCCAGGGAACAATATTCCAAATTCATCGATCTTTGGGGAAGAAGTAGTATCCCTAGAAAAGAGGTTGATGACGCCAGAAATAGATTGACAAAACTCAGGGGTATTCTGTAAATTATAGTCAGTAGATTAATTACAAAAAAATCTAAATTTATTGTTAAGCGGGGTCGATAATATTTACATGTACAATATAACAGGACATATTATATCGTCTTTATCCACTTTTAAGAAAATTGGGAAATCTCGGTTCTATATTAGACTCCTTTTCCCCATTTTTATATTTTTAACATTATTGTTTTCGCCATTGAGATCATTTGCCATTGAACTGTCCGGACAATTAACCAGCGAATGGCACTTTTATGAACATAACGACACTAATCATATCCAAACATATGAGGGCCTGCGTGCCGATATGAAATTGCTGAAGAAATCGCCGGATAAAACCATTTCTTTGCATTCCTATGTCAGATGGAAAACCGACATATCACATAAGCTTGCCGAAGATCCCGAGACATATATTTATGATTTGTATTTGAAATTTGGCGGTCTGCCGAAAAACTCGCAAATTTTATTGGGGCGGCAATTTGTCTATTCCGGAGTCGGAAGCGCTTTAATTGATGGTTTAATGGTACAGTACGATTACAGTCGAAAATTTAAAATCAAGATATTTGGCGGCAGCGATGTGTCGGCATCTAATCCGGAAATGATCAATTCTTTTAGCGATAACGCCTTGTATGGAGGACAGCTATCCTACCGCCTATCGTCTTTATATTATTTCGGCCTCAATTGGATGATGAAATACGACTGGGGAGAAATAGCCTATAACCGGATTGGATTGGAATTTAAATATCGCCCGGATAAACTTAATATCAATACCAAGGCGGCCTATAATTTAGCCAATCAAAGATTGGGCATTTTAATGATTCGCAGCTCATATATTTTGCCCAAATATTACTTTTCAGCGGAATTTAATTATCGTGAACCGTATGTTAGTTCCAATTCGCTATTTAGTCTTATTGATTTTGAGTATTATAAACAGATTCGTTTCGAAGGTCACCGACTATTGGGCAATAAAATGAGATTTGTGGCCAGAGCGAATATTAATCTTTATTCCGATGATAATAGTATAGTCTATGGTGCCGGATTCAATGGCGTGTTTTGGTCGCTGTTATATCAACATCAAAGCGGAAAATCGGGTAACAATAATGGCGTGACCGGGTTTGTCAATGTTCGAATAACTTCAACCTGGTCGGCGTATGCCCGGGCCGGGATCAATCGATATAAAATTCAAGATATGCAGGATGACTTAAGCGACTCTTACAATACTATTTTAGGACTTGAAAAAAGGATTGGAAAAGATTTTATATTCCGAAGCGAGGGGCAATATCTTCGCAATGCAATCGAGAACAGCGATACCAGATTTTATTTAAAATTATCCAAGGGATTTTCAATAAAGTGATAGGCTAGTTATGAATATTTTAAAATATATATTAGTGTTATTATTTATCTTAACGGCTTCAGTAGCCCTGGCCGGAAATAACGGTAATCAAAGTGATATTATATTTTCGCATCCTAATCACACCGATCTTGAATGCGGTGACTGCCATTCGGGGGCGATTACAAGCGATAAATCATCGGATAAACTTTTTCCCGAAATGGAATTATGCGGCGAATGTCATGATATCGATGATGACAATGAATGTGGAACCTGCCATCGTAATCCCGATGAACCATCGGCCTCGCCAAATCCGATTCGAGAATTGGCTTTTAATCATAAACGGCATATTGGGAAAAATCTGACTTGCCAATATTGTCACGGCGATATGAGCGTTGGGAGTGGAAGTCAGAATAATAATCTTCCGGGAAAACCGGCCTGTATGAAATGCCATGACGGTCAAATAGCTGATAATAATTGTTCATTCTGTCATCTGAATGGCTTGTCATTAATTGACGTTCATCCGAATGATTGGAGACATCAACATGCCGAGGAGGCAACCGCCGAACCAGAATGGTGCCAATCCTGTCACGCCGAAAATAGTTTCTGTATCGCCTGTCACCGAGGTGATAATCCAACCGGCCTAATACATGATTTAAATTTTAAATACACGCACGGTTTAGAGGCGGGGACCAATGAGTTTAGTTGCACCGCCTGTCATGACAATCGGACTTTTTGCGTCGACTGCCATGAATCGGAAAACCGGATGCCGCTTCGCCATTCGACGATCAACTGGCTTTTTGACCATGGACAAACGGCTCGTGAAAATGTGGAAAATTGCGCCGCCTGTCACGACAATGCTGATCCAACCTGCTCCCGTTCCGGATGTCATCGGGATAGCGATGGCCTTCGGGGAACCGATCCGGGTATCCATGTCGATGATATTTCTCTGTTCGACAGTAAGGGTCCCTGGCACAGCGACGGCGGATATTATTGTTTTCAGTGTCATGCCGACAGCCGTAACAGCGGTTTCGGATTTTGTAATTACTGCCATGGAACCGAAGATTGAGGGCGGTTTAAATGATAATTCATAACTATTACATAAAACCGCTAATCGTCCTGAGCATTCTGACAATGATTATTTTTGGATGCAGTGATAGACGCGACAACCCGACTCTGCCCGACAGCCATCCGGAAAGCTGGCTTGATAATAATTCGGCCGATTTCCATGGAAAAGGCGTCATTGCCAATGGGATCGAGGGTTGTATCAAATGTCATGGCGAAGATCTTATTGGCGGGAAGGTTAATGTATCCTGTATTGAATGTCATTCTCAAACGGCCGGTATCTGCACCGCTTGCCATGGAGGATATAACTCGACCAATCCAGCGCCACCCTATGGATTACGGGGTGAGATCAATTCCACAACCATTGCCGTCGGCGCCCATACAGCGCATCTTGATTCAATGGGATTTGCGAGGATTGTTGAATGTAATGATTGTCATAAAATCCCGGCTTTTTCTTTCGATAATGGTCATTTTGATAATCAATCAATTTCGCAGAGCGATTCGATAGCGGAGATCACCTGGAGTGAATTGGCCGATGGCGGCAATGCGATATGGAATCGAAATGACAGTACCTGTTCGGGAACCTATTGTCACGGCAGTTTCACTGGAGGTGACACGACCAATCATCCGGTCTGGACTGGGTCCGATCAAGCTTCTTGCGGTTCCTGTCACGATATTGGAGGCAATCCGGCCAGGTTAGGATGGAAACATCTGTACCATGTTTCTGAGGCAGGCTTGAGCTGTAGTAATTGTCATAGTACCGTTATTGATTCATTAAGTTATATTATTGAGCCATCCCTTCATGTTGACGGTTTGGTTGAATTTAAAATATTGGACACTGCCGTTTGTAATGAATGCCACGGAGAGGGCTTTACGGCGTGCACCCTTTGCCATGGCGGGACCGATAATGAAACCGGGGCTCCTCCCGAGGGCCTCGACGGAGAAACGTCGATCTCCGAAATGGCCGTTGGTGCTCACACCGCCCATTTAACCAATGGACAATATGCCGATGCATTTGAGTGCAATGAATGCCATATTGTCCCCACGTCTCTGTTCGACTCGGGACATCTCGGTTCCGACTCCATAGCCGAAATTACCTGGGGCAATCTGGCCGGCACCCAGGCAGAATGGAATCGATTGGATACAACCTGTGTCAATATTTATTGTCATGGAAATTTCACCGGCGGATCAACTTCCAATAACCCTAAATGGACCGGAACCAATCAAGCCGAATGCGGTTCCTGCCATGATTATGGCCTACATCCTGGAACTCTTAGTGGAAGGCATCGTAAGCATATTGTCGATGAGGGCGTAAATTGCCACACCTGTCATTCGACCGTAATAAGCAGTATCGGGCTTATAATTGGATTAGGTTATCATGTCGATGGAATTAAAACGGTAAATCTGACTGTTCCGGGCACATTCAGCAATGGAAACTGCTCCGGTCTGCCGGGTCAATGCCATGGAACTGAGAATTGGTATAACGATTAAAGATGATATAGCATGATATAAATAACAATTCCAGATAGAGAAACGAACAGCCAGACGGGAAGAATGAATTTCATCAATTTTCTATGTTTATCAAATTTCTGACTAAAAGCAAAATATAATCCAATCAAAATAAATGGGACCATAAGTCCAGCCAGAATAACGTGCGGGATCAGGACGATGAAATATACTATTCTGGTCCAGTCGTGGCGTGGGTAGGGAACCGAACCGACGGCCTGATGATACATCAAATAGGAAATTAAAAAAAGAGCCGAGGTAATCACTGCGGTTATCATCGTTTTTTTATGTTTGACCGGTTCCTTTTTCTTGATAAAGGCGTACCCGGTGAACAACAAAATAGCACTGACGGCGTTTAAGACGGCATTCAGGGTCGGGAGAAAGCGCATTATTTTAGTTCCCGCCCAAGTGTATTTATTTCATTTTTAAGAAGTTCTATATCATCGAGATCCATGCCATTGTGATAACTTCGAATGCGGCCGTACTGATCAACCAGAACCATTCGAGTGCTATGGCCCCCCGGCAAATCATCGGCGGCAATCATAAATCCGTTTTCAGATAAATCGACAATCTTTTCAAGGTTGGCATAGAGAAATATCCAACGCTGGTCATTTACACCAAGACTGTCGGCATAATGAGCCAGCTGCAAAACGGTGTCATTGGCCGGATCGACCGTAATTGAAATGAATTGAAGTTTGTCCGAATGGTCATAGAATTTATACAACTGATAGATATTGTCCGACATAACCGGGCAAATAGATTTGCACCTGGTGAACATAAAACTAACCACACTCATCTTACCATTTAAATCCTTTCTGCCGAAAGATTGATTGTACTGGTTGGTGAATTTAAAATCCGGCACCTCGCCCAAAACCGAAATTCGTTGATGAGATCGGTCAGCGAAATCGACAACCACCAGCGCCAGAAAAGCAAGAATAATCATCGCTCCAATCAGGAAAAAGAGCAAAACCGGGGCTTTGGTATCACTTTTCTTCATTTTCCGTCCGCTCCGCTTGAGTCATCATAAACAGAAGGATCATGAGCCCGAGAATAATCGACGACAGCCACATATGCATCACTTGAAGAACCTGCCATAGATTGGCAATCATCAGAATTGCTCCCAGGACGGTTTGAACAAAGGCCAGAATCATAACCGACCAAGCCGCTTGCCAGACAATTCCCGACATTTTTTCGGCTTTATTTAAAATGGCAGTAGCCGCATAAATTATCATGAATAGAATTAAAATTCCCAAAAGAGCATGAAAATGAATAATACCTCCGACCCTGCCCAGCCATTCCAAATGCGATAGAAACGGGTATACGGTTTCGATTTTTTCAAACGCTTCACGAACCATCGTCCCTGCCGCCACTTGAGCGATAATCATAATCAGCAGAATATGTATGGCATGGCTTATTTTTTGGGGAACGACTGACATATCGGGCATTTGATTGTTTACCTTAAATGCCTGGACGGTCAAGTAAATCATTAGAGAGGCAATGATAAAAGCCAATGCCATGTGAATCGAAATAACAAATGGCTCCAGCTCCGACGCAACTACCCGGCTTCCCTGCCACCCTTGAAAGGCGGTCAGCATACCTGTCAGGACGGCGGGAATAACAATTTTCATGTTTGAGCGATATTTAACGAGAGCGGTTATAACAATGGCCATAATAATAAAGCCAATACTAACACCGGCCAAGCGGTTTAAATATTCGATCCAGGCTAAAGCAAAATTGAATTGCGATGGATCAAACTGCTCCGGTAATTGGCTGACATTAAACGGCGGGATCCATCGACCAAAGCATTTTGGCCAATCGGGACATCCCAACCCGGCTCCGGAGACCCGGACCAAACCACCGATAAAAATTAGAAAATAAATGGCGGCTGTGCCGAGTACGGTCAGTTTTTGAAAAGCCGTCCAACGATTTTTCATTCCCTCGCCTGACATAATATTTGATATTAAGGAACCCTTCTCACAATAATCAACAAATTTTTTATTTGCTCGAATCGGAAACGATAGACAAAGTATCGCTTATATTCAGTGTCGAATCTGATAGGCTGTCTAACTGTTTTTTATAGATGATGGCATTCGAATTGATCGGATTTTGGACTTCGGCATCAATATCGCCACGACGAAGAGTATCAAACATTGTAAATCCAATAAATATTGCCAAAAACAAAACCGCCACCAATAAAATTATCAGGTATAGTTTTTTATCATAGTAAAGATGCATAAAAAACATAACAACCAAAGTAGCTTTAAAGGCGGCAATAAATAGCGCCACGGCCACGTTCCAGGGTCCAAGATGAACAAACGATATGGCGACGGTAATAGCGGTTAGAGCCAAAAGGGCTAATCCAACATTTATATAAATTCCCAAACCTATAACATGATTATTATGATTTACTTCTTTATTCATACCCTATCCAATCAGATAAAATAAGGGAAACAGAAATATCCAGATGAGATCAACCAGATGCCAGTACAGGCCAGTCATTTCCACCGGAGTATAATACTCTGAGGAATATTTGCCTTTGATCGTATTGCGAAGGATCCAGGAAATCACACACATACCACCGATGATATGAATACCGTGCAGACCGGTCATCATAAAATAGACCGAAAAAAATATGTGCGGATTTCTTCCTTCAATACCTTTAAAGGTGTAAAACTCTCCCGGCAACTGTCCCAGATGAAATTTATGCGAATATTCGAAATATTTCACGACCAAAAACAGGCCGGCAAGAAGCAGAGTTCCCCATAAAAAACCGATTGATTTCTTGCGGTCATTCAACTGTATATAGCGGATGCTCAGGGCCATGGTTACCGATGATGTAATCAGAACGACAGTATTTAATGTCCCCAACTCTACATCAAGAAATTTATGGGCGTTGTAGAACATATCGGGATTCCAGGCGCGATAAATTGAGTAAGCTACGAATAAACCGCCAAAAAGCAAAATCTCGGTCAATAAAAATATCCACATGCCCAACTTGGCTGATTCCGCCTGCTGGTTGGAGTCGCTGAAATGATGCGCCAGGTTTGAAGAATGATTGGTATTATGCTCACTCATTTTCTATAACTCCGTTACACTTACTTTATCATAATCATAGGGACCGTGTTTCAGTATGACTTCTTTATCAAAATTCTCAGTCGGCGGCGGCGAGGGCGATTCCCATTCCAGCGTCAAAGCTTTCCAGGGATTTCTTCCCGCCGGTTGGCCCCTAAAGAGGGAATGAATCAAATAAACAGCCATAATAATAAAACCAACCGCCATAATCCAGGAACCGATTGTCGAGAAAGCGTGTAACGGTTGATATTGGTCAAGATAATTAAAATATCTTCTCGGCATACCGCGGCTTCCGAGAATAAATTGGCTCATAAAAGTGACGTTAAAACCGACAAAGATAAAACCGACCGCAATGCGTCCCCATAATTCGCTGTATTTTTTACCCCACATTTTCGGCCACCAATAGTGTATACCACCCAGAAAGGCCATGACCGTTCCTCCGACCATAACATAGTGGAAATGTGCGACAACGAAATAAGTATCATGCAAATGAATATCGGTCGCAAGTACGCCAAGAAATATCCCGGTCAGCCCGCCGATCGTGAACAGGAACAAAAACGAAAGAGCATAGAGCATAGGCGTCTCAAAACTAATCTTGCCCTTATACATGGTCGCCAGCCAATTAAATATTTTTATGCCGGAGGGGATGGCGTTGACAAATGTTAAAAAAGAGAAAATGGCCGCCGCTAATTGTGATTGACCGCTGGTGAACATATGATGTCCCCAGACCAGAAAACCAATAAAGGCAATGGCGATCGAGGAGAAAGCGATGGCATTGTATCCGAATATCCGTTTTCTCGAGAATACGGCAATCAGTTCGCTGATAATTCCCATCCCGGGCAGTATCATGATATAAACCGCCGGATGAGAATAGAACCAGAAGAAATGCTGATATAATACCGGATCGCCGCCCATAGCCGGATCGAAGATGCCGATTCCGGCAACCCGTTCCAGAATTAAAAGAATCAACGTGATACCGAGAACCGGTGTGGCCAGAACTTGAATCACGGCGGTGGCATAAAGCGACCAGACAAACAATGGCATTTTAAACCAAGTCATTCCAGGAGCCCGAAGCTTATGAATCGTGACGATAAAATTCAATCCGGTAAATATCGAGGAGAAACCAAGTACGAAAATACCAAAAGTCATGGCTGTTACCGATAGGCCCGATTGAGTGCTGTACGGCGTATAGAAGGTCCAGCCGGTATCAACGGCTCCGGCAATAATCGAATAAACAGCGATTATAGCGCCGGCAATATATATCCACCAACTGGCCAGATTCAGACGGGGAAAAGCAACATCTTTGGCGCCAATCATCATCGGCAGGAAAAAATTACCCAGTGCGGCCGGTATTGACGGGATGATAAATAGAAAAATCATAATAGCGCCGTGCAGAGTAAAAAATTGGTTATATGTTTTGGCCTCCAAAAAATTTTTGGCCGGGCTGAGAAGTTCCAATCGCAGTAAAATGGCGAAAATTCCACCGAGAAAAAAGGCGAATGCGATTCCAGCCAAATACATAACGCCAATTCGTTTATGATCCCGGGTAAAAAGCCAAGATTTCCATCCGGAAGTGGCGTTTAGATAGTTTTTCGGGCTATCATTATTCATATTATTCCTGCCCCTTCAAAGATTTTATATAAGCAACCAAGGCGTCGACCTGTTTATCATCGAGCAATCCCTGATAGGTTGGCATCACCGACTGATAACCGGCTACGATATCTTTCTTGGGATCCAAAATTGACTGCCGGATATAGTTTTCATCGACAACAATTTCGTTACCCTTCTCAAGAAGAACCGGGGTTCCAAAAATACCATTAAGGTGAGGGCCGACGAGTGATTTTCCGGCAATACTGTGGCAACTGCTACAAGCTTTGCCATTAAATAACTTGGTTCCGTATTCGACCGGCGATAACCCCTCGCCTAAATCTATTTGATCCTGCTGAGAGGTGTATTCCTCCTGCGAAACGACTCTTATTTTGCCGATCATATTAGAATGTCCCTCGCCGCAATATTCGGTACAAAAAACATTATGCACACCGACATTCTTGGCGTTGAACCAGGTCAGGGAATAGCGATTGGGAAGCACATCCATTTTTATTCTAAAATCAGGAACGAAAAAACTATGAATAACATCTTTGGAAGAC
>JBDRRI010000418.1:0-19060 GCA_043825815.1 Candidatus Zixiibacteriota bacterium | reverse complement strand
GATATATAAGACTGCACCCCAAAACCAAAGGCAGGGTTGGGCAACTCCTCCCCTGCCATATTTTTTAAAATAGCGATACATTGAGCGATGTGATTCTCGTATCATTTGCGGGCGCATCTTTTCGGTCGAACCACCGACATAGTGGGCAACGACTGCAGAAGGATAATACAGGTTTTTTAAACCGGCCTCCCTAATTCTTCGACAGTAATCAACATCGTTGAAAAATATCCCAAAGCTTTCATCGAAATATCCGACCCGTTCAACTGTTTTCCGGGTTATCATCAAAGCGGCCCCCATCGGTTGATCCACCTCCCTTTCGCTCAAATGATCAAACCAGCCCATTTTCCAGTTAGAAAATATTTTTGATTGCGGGAAGAGCCCGCTCAGTCCTGCATATTGCCATAAAAGATCGCGGTATCTTGGGAAAGCCCGGGCGCATTTTTGAAGCTGTCCATCGAATCCGATAAATTTCGGACCAATCGAGCCGATCAGCTTATCGTTCTTCATTCGTTCGGCCAGCTTTTCAATAGCCTTATCTTGAATTTTCGTATCTTGATTCAATATCAATATATATTCACCATTGGCCGCGTTTAAACCTTGATTCACCGCCGGGGCAAATCCAAGATTTTGGTTATTCTCAATTAAGGTCAACTCCGGAAATTTCGACTTGATAATATCGGGTGAACCGTCTATAGAGCCATTATCGATAATAATTATCTCATGGTTTTGAGTAGTGAAGGAGGCAATAGTCGAAGAAAGACAATCCTCAATAAATCTTTTCCCGTTAAATGATATAACCACGACCGATATTTTTATACTATCGCCACTCACCCAATCACCTCATCGAGGACCCTTGCGAATTTACCTGCCATGGTTCGATTTGAAAATCTATTTAGTTCCGCAGCGCTAATTTCCCGTTTGACCACTTTCGATTTGTCATTGATAAACCCGCCCAAATAATCAGCCAGTTGATTTCCGGAATAATCATTCGTCACTACCCCATAATTATATTCTGTTAGCAGGGTTTCAGCATCGGAACCCGACGGAACCACACCGATAATTGGCTTGCCGGATATCAGGTAATCGAATATCCTCCCGGGAAGAATATGATATTTTTCAAATTGACTGACCGAAAAGAATAAGATATCGGCTTTCGAAGCCGCCCTGATAGCATCTTGCTTCGGCAAATATCCCGGAAATTCTAATATGCCTTCTAAAGAATATTTTTGAATCAGCAGCCTCATTTCATCTTTATCACTATGACCGATATGGACTATTTTAATTCTTTCTTTTGGAGTGACATCAGCATCAAATATTGACCTAATAGCCGAAAATAATGGATCAATTGGGCAAAGATGATTAATTGTCCCTAGAACCGCTATTATCAATTTTGAATTATCTTTCCGATTACGCACTTTTTCATTCCGCCATAACGAAGCCATATTGATATCAACGGAATTGTAAATTAACGTCCCTCTTCCAAAATAATCTCGAATAGAATTATTAACCGCAACGACTCCATCCGCTTTTTTGATAATATCTTTTTTAAGGTTTAATGAATATTCCTTTTGTTTGGAATCTTTATAAATCAATTCAATCGGCTGCGAGAACCAGAAATCCCGAAAATCGGCCACCCACGGAATATTGTACATCTCCTTTAATTTCAAACCAATCAGATGGGTCGATGGTGGCGGTGAGGTCGTAATTATTGCCGAGACATCATGCTTTTTAAGCAATTCTTCTGTTTTTTTAATGGCGAAGCGGTTCCATCCTTTTTTGCTATCGGGATAATTGAAAAAGGAAATTGATGCTGACCCGCTTCGGCTGGCCTTTAAACGGCGAACACCCAATTTATAAAGAATCCGCGCCGGATCATGCGAACCGGTCCGATGGACATTATCAAGCAACGTATCGCCAATTATACTGTAATCATAATTGGGGAATAAAATATCTTTAACCGTGATAACATGGACATTGTAACCGAATGATGGAAGAAATTTATACAGCGCCCAAGCTCGTCCGACACCGCCCATTCCAAGCGGAGGGAAATAATATGAGAACAATATGACATTCTTATTTGCCATTGGCAATCAGCCTTTCCATTATTTCTATCGTCTCGGAAATATTTTTTGAAAAAATCGCGGTTTCCATAACACGAGCATGGTTTTCTGTCAATATTTTTTCGGGATTAAAATCTGACGACAATAATTTATCGAATATTCTGTTTATCGACTCCGGTTCGTTCAAATCGAAAACATTCCCGTTATTATTATCGAGCCACTCCCTGACACCGTGTATATTGGCGGCAACCGGCCACAATCCGGCACCCATCGCCTCGATAAGCGAGGCCGGCGATGAATCCGATATCGAGGCCGAAAGATAAATATCGTGCCCGGCCAGAAAGGTAATATATTCCTCCCTTGGTTTGAATTTATAATAATCAATCAAACCATCCGGGCATAATTCATTCGCTAATTTTTTAAACCAATCGGTAAAATCACCCCAATCGGGGAATGACAAGCCGATTCGTTTATCATTAATTTTATCCTTAAGCGCCCGGATAATAAATTTGTTATTATACACTTTCTGGTGCGGTCGGGGTACTAATATTCTAAGAGGTTTGGAAAACTTAAACCGGTTTTCGATTTTACTTTGATAAATATCGGCGATCTCACTTTCGACTCCCCACGGGATTACCGAAATCTGGCTGTTTTTATATAGGCGATTAATTTCATCCGCCAAATAGTCCGAATCGGCAAAAATCATTTTTGATCTGGCCAGCCCATAGATGATTCTCCGTTTATGAGCAATTGATTTTTGTGGCGAAATTAAAATATCGGAACCAAGACAGTGCAATGCCACCGGATACTTTTTCCAGACCTTGGAAAGGGCTGTGGAAAATCCGTATCCCGAAGCGAAATGAGGATTAATAATATCCGGCGAATACTTGCGAACCAAATCTTTTATCTGACGATTGACAAAAAAATAGTTTAAGCTGTTAGATACTGATTTTTTCTTAAGTAAAATATCGACCGTATCGCCTCTCTCAAGCGAAGCCAGTATCACCTCCACCCCCTGGCCTGCCATTTCAGCCTGATACCGCTGAGTATGAACAGAACTGCCATCAGCCAGAAGTAATAGCCTCATTTTTCTCTCCATTGATATAACAGTTTGCCCAGACCGCCATAAAATGTATAATAATGAAACGGCCTTTTTTGACCTCCCCATTTTTCTTTGTAATCCTTAAGTCCCGTCGCCAAAGGGGGCGACCAGCCCAGATTGATAATTTTGAATTTATTATCAATGGCCCAATTAAGACAATATTCGTTGAGAAGATAGGCAGGTTTCAATGATCGGGAATCCGGGTCGGCATAAAACTGCCAGAAAAATATTTCATCATTTTCTATAAAGAATATACGTGAAGCAATCAATTGACCCTCATTGCGAACCGCCAGCCATCCGATTCTATCATCATTCATTGCAATCCCCAATAATTCCTGAAACAGCTCCTTTGGATAACGCGGTTTTCCTCCATGTTTTCTTTCCGACATTTCAACCAGTCGATAAAACCGATTGATATCCTCGAGGCAATCCAGTTTTCCTACCTCAGCCCCCCGCTTCTTTCCGGTTCGGATATGTTTGGAAATCTTGGGATCAATAATTTTTTCAATATCATTGTCTAAATCAATTATATGGGTTTCTGTCAATCGGCTAATAAAAAATTTCGATTTTAACTCATAATCGGGAGAATGAATGTCAGCTCGAATAATATTGGTAGAGCGAAACCAGTCAATAACATTCTCGACAAACTCTGATCTTTCATCCTCGTTCGTATCATTCGCGAAATAAAAACCGCCCTTGAATCCGTCCGGCATCGACTGAAACCGCCGCATAAAACGATTCCCAAAAACCAAACCGGCAAGTCCGGCTCGATATTTCCCGTCATTTTCATCAATAATGAATATTGTTCGACCGCCCATCGGTTTCCAAATTGCCATGAATTCAGGGGAAGAATAGACAGAATGATTGGACAGCCCGGCCCATTGATTACAATCGATATTGCTTTCCGAATAAATTTTTAGAGGCATTATTCTCTAACCAAAAAGATTTTGCCCTGTCCGGTTGAACCGTTTTCGTCCGTTATAAGAAAAAGATAAACGCCGGAGGCCACTTTTTGCCCGCTCTGATTACGTCCCGTCCAGGCAATATTAATATCATTCTCCCAGAGTAGTTCCCCGCTGACCGTATATATCCTGACAATAGCATTTCCATTATAATTAAAGGACAGCCGGTCGCCATCGGAATGAATGACAAACGGATTAGGGTAAGCCAAAACCTGATTAACATCATTGGTTGGATTGGCCGTCTTGGAACTAAATCGTGAGATTCCCTCAACCGTTCCGATCCATAAATCATTGCTGACCGGATCAATAGCCATCGCGGTGATATTATTATTGAGCAGGCCCGAATTTGTTGTATTATAAATTGAAATCTCGCTGGAAAGAGAATCGAAAAAGCAAAGGCCATTGGATGAGCCAATCCAGATATTTCCTCTGCGGTCGAATTTAATATGACTGACATCAGGACCGAATTCGACCGGAAGATTGATTTCGACAAAGTGGTCAATACCGACATCAAATCGAGCAATCCCAAACTTGGTTCCGACCCATAAATTACCCTTGGAATCAAACTCGACCGTGCGAACCTCATCGGAACCCAACCAGCTATTCTGGTCGCTCAACAGAACGACTGAATCATCAGCCTTATATGTTAAACTGGGGCCGAAATAATAATACCAGACCCCTTTATCCGGCGTTCCCAGAACCATCAGACTGTCTTTAACAGCAATTGAATTGACCAGATTGGTAACCAGATCGTCATCTATTCCGATCGTTCCCCAATTGGAATGATTATTCTTGTTAACCCAATGAACTGTATTCCAATCCCAGGGTATATAACTGGTCATAAAGATATAATCCGAGAATTCAGCTAGATCAGTAATAACAACATAACTCGAATCGGCCGACTCATTGACTCCTATTAGGGGTGAGTTAGTTTTATTATAAGTTATAAATGTATCCGGACTCGAATAATACAAACCCGATCCCCAGCTTCCGATCCATTGATTATTGTCATCGTCAACCAATACTGAAGTAGTGTAAACCAATTGCTTACCGTAATTTATCGCCTCCCACTTTTCTCCATCAAAGGAGGCCATACCATTATTTGAGAAAGCTCCAAGGACTATTCCGGAACTGTCGATATGCAACCCGGTAATACTGTTCCCCGGAATACCGCCGTCATCCAGATGATCATACTCCGTACCATATCCGTAATAAACACCCTTCCCAAGAAAATTCCCAACCCAATGAACGCCATTAATAATTAGACCGCTTGAAAGAGAATAGTTTGGATCCGATGGAACATATCCATAGTCAATTGCGGTTCCGCTCCATGTAAAAATTCCGCCGGATGAATAGATCATCAATGAATCGCCCTCGACCGCCATATTTCTGACTTTAATATTGGCGCGGGTCGGAATATCGGTAAGACTTGTATCGTTTTCCGACATATTAAGGCGGAAGACATCGCGACTGGTTCCAATATATAAATTATCCTTAAAATAGACCAGACCCTGAATACTATCCAGGGTTGTACTGACATAATCAGTCGGCCGAAGAGTTCTCCAGTTGGCAAAAGATTTAAGAAGTTTCGGATCCGATTTATCGGCCCAGGCCAAACCGTTCCCGGTGGCAATCCAGATAGTATCGCCTCTTATCAGAATATCATTAACGACTATTTCGGCATTGAAATCTCCGAAACGATTATATATATCTTCAATCTGCCCCCCGTTGGCGCTTTTGGAAAATAAAGCCAGACCAGCCGACGTACCAATCCACAGATTATCGCCATCTTCAAATATTCGCATCAGATTTATCAGATTCTCTTCCCGATCGTAAAACAGGAAAGGAGTAATTTCATCCTGCACGACTTTATTGAGACGCCCATGTCCAGCCACCCAGACCACGCCTTCACCATCTTTTATAATATGATTAAGATTATTGGTCCCGAGCCCGTCGGTGTTCACAATTTTTCTATATCCGTGGGTATTGGGATCAACTTTGAGCCAGCCCCCCGATGAAAGCACCTGAACCGAATCATCGAAAAATGTCAGGAATCGCACATTGCCGGTCGAAGTATAACTCTGCCAGCCGGTATATTTATCGGCCATGGCTGAAACCGCTGCTAAAATAAAAACTATCAGGGAAATTGTTGCTATATTCTTATTTTTCATACCGTTCTCTTTTTATTATAACCAATTATAGTAAAAAAAGTTAAAAAATACAATTCGATGATTAGATTGATTTTGGGCCCCTACAATTTTTATTCAGGAAATGGTTTTGATTTATACCTGGGGCAGACAAATTTCAATATGATGAAGCAAATAAAAAGCAAAAAAGTAATATACCAGGAATACCGACCAACTACCGGGCCGATTTTAGTAAAAACCGAATATTCCTCCAGCGGTTGAATATTATAGGTTAAAACCTTACGCTCATATAATTCGCCTCTCGTTCTGATTCTTCCGTACGGATCAACCACCGCCGAAATTCCGGTATTGGCGCATCGGGCCAACCATATCCGATTTTCCACTGCCCTCATCAAGGCTATCCGAAGATGTTGGAATGGCCCCGGCGTATAACCGAACCAGGTATCATTGGTGATATTAACCAAGAAACTGGCGCCCTTTAAAATCGATTCGCGAACAAATTCGGGGAAGGCGCATTCGTAACAAATAAGTGGAACATACTGGATACTGTCAAACTCGAATAAAACAATCGAATCACCGGAATAGAAATTGGACCACCATTGAACATCGTGAGTTTCTATCGCGGTAATATATTTTTGAAGAAAATCCCGGGTTAAAAACGGTATCTCTTCCTGATACGGCGACCGCTCGGAGAAAGGTACTAGCTTAATCTTATGATAAACCCCATTCTTTTCTCCCAATTCCGAAATTTGAAAAGCAGAATTGTAAGACTTGCGTTTGCCGTCATTCTGCTCCTGATCCAGCGCCCCGAATATATTTGATGCTCCGCTGCGGCGGGCTGTTTGCTGAAGCATCCGCAAATATCCCAATTCATAATTGGGATAAGCCGGCGCTGCCGTTTCCGGCCAAATAATCAAACCCGGATCTTCTTTGGAAGCTTCCACCGCCAATGAATCGTACAAAGTAAAATTTCTCGTTCTTGTTTCAGATTGCCACTTGGTGGACAGATCGACGTCCCCCTGTAATAGCGAAATGCGGATATTACCATCCTCGGGGAATTTCGGTAAAACGACCCAGCCATATAAATACAAAACGCCTATCACTCCGATAAAGGCGAGAATCAAACTCATTCGCGTTTCGAGAACTGATGATTTGCTGAATATTTTCCATATAAAGATATTAAGCGCCATGACCAAAAGCGACAGCCCATAAGCCCCGATAACTGAGACAATCTGAATCATTGAAAGATAATACGCTTGACTGTAGGACAGATCGGTCCACGGGAATGATAGCTCCGTCAGCGAGCGAAAATATTCCATCCCCACCCAGAGAATCGGAAGGGCAATTATGCCTAACACGCTTTTCCACTTAAAAATTTTATTGAACATCCATAGAACTGTCGCCGGATAAAGCGACAATAGAAAAATGGCGGCCACCATTCCGGGCGGGGTAACATATCCAATCCAATACAGCTGAAAAAGATTGGCCATAAAGGAATAGAAATAGCCGGCTTTGAAAGCGGTTTTGGAATCAAGTTGTGATATTATCGCAATCGGACGGGCCAATGCAATCCAGGCCAGAAATCCGAACGGAAGAGGTAAATAAGCAAGCGCCAGAATAAACGCCCAAAGAGCCAGTTCCATCCGCCGGGTGCGAATAGAAACCTCAGGGGGCCAGAAAAAATTTTTAATTCCGGTAAACAGGGACCTCACCTGATATAAACATTGATTCGCCGGTCATGTCCGCCGGCTGTTTCAAATTTAAGCACTGCAATATTGTCGGCGCGACATCGGCCAGTTTGCCGCCTTCGCGAAGTTTTATATTTTTGAATTGGCCGGTGCTGTCATAGAAAATAAATGGGACCGGGTTGGTCGTATGCGCCGTGAACGGTCCATTGGTGGTCTCATCCCACATTTGCTCTGCGTTGCCATGATCGGCGGTGATAAGCATCTGCCCCTTCACCCGCTGGATCGCTTCGATTATCCGACCGACTCCGGCGTCAACCGCCTCGACCGCTTTAACCGCCGCTTCCATTACCCCGGTATGGCCAACCATATCGCAGTTAGCGAAGTTTAGAATAATCATATCATATTGTTCCGAGAGCACCCTTTCGACAACATTATCGGTCACCTCAACCGATGACATCTCCGGCTGAAGGTCGTACGTTGCGACTTTCGGCGATGAAATCAATTTGCGATCTTCATTTTCAAATGGTTTCTCGACCCCGCCGTTGAAGAAAAATGTCACGTGGGCATATTTTTCAGTCTCAGCAATCCGCAGTTGCTTCATTCCCGCTTTTGAGACAACCTCGCCGAGAATATTATTCAGATGAACCGGCGGAAAAGCGATATGCGCCTTGGTCAACTCTTTATCATAACTGGTCATCGTAATCAGATGCACGTTCGGATTACCGGGATGCGGGAAATCGGGCGGGTCATCACCGGTTAAAATATGGCAGATCTGCCTAACACGGTCAGCGCGGAAATTAAAAAAGAGCGCCACATCGCCGTCGCTTAATCGGCCCTCATCATTTCCAAAATCAATCGTCGTCGGAATAATAAACTCATCGGTCACATCGTTTTTATATGATTCTTTAATAACGGCGATCGGATCAGAATGCACCGCCCCTTTTCGCCGGACAATAGCGTCATATCCTTTTTCAACCCGCTCCCACCGTTTATCGCGATCCATCCCGTAGTACCGACCTTGAACTGAAGCGACCTTGCCTAATCCCGCTTCTGTAAAATAGTCGACCACCTCTTTCATATATCCGGCCCCGGAATGGGGCGGCGTATCGCGGCCATCCATGAAGGCATGAAGATACAGTTTTGTGACGCCGTTATCCTTGGCCATTTTAACCAGCGCCTTAAGATGAACAAGCGAGGAATGCACGCATCCGTCGGATATCAAACCGAACAGATGCACGGCCACATTATTCTCAACCGTTTTTTGAAATCCATCCAAAAATATTTTATTTTCAAAAAAATCACCGTCGGAAATCGACTTATCGATTCTGGTTACATCCTGATAAACCACCCGCCCGGCTCCGAAATTGAGATGTCCCACCTCGGAATTGCCCATCTGCCCCTCCGGCAAACCGACCGCCAGACCGGAACCGTTGATTGTTGTATTCGGACAGGTCGCAAACAGATTGTCAAGATTGGGCTTTTTGGCCTGCCTAACGGCATTAAAATATTCATCTTTCCGAATTCCAAAACCATCCAATATGCAAAGAAGTAACATAATAACTCCAATATAACGGCGGCGTCCCGAACTTTTTATTTCAGGATTACCGCTTTTTCGCCTTTTTCTATTTTACCAATTATATACGGAGTTTCGCCCGAACCTTTGAGGCATTCGACTATTTTATCGGTCTCATTATTCGGCACCACCAGAATATAGCCAATCCCCATATTGAACGCTTCAAACATCGCCTTGTCAGAAATTTTCCCCTTGGCCTGCATGAACTTGAAAATCGGCAAAACGTCCCACGTCCCCAAATCGATAACCGCCCTCAAGCCGTCCGGGATGATTCGCACTAAATTACCCGGTATTCCGCCGCCGGTGATATGGGCCATGCCGTGAACCGCATATTTTTCGAGGACTGCCTGAACCGGATGTAAGTAAGATTTATGCACTATTAGTAAAGCATCAGCCGCGGTCATGCCCAGCTCGTCAACCATCGTGTCATGCTTGAATCCGGCAATCTCGAAAAACAGTTTGCGGGCGAGTGAATAACCGTTGGTGTGCAAGCCGTCTGCTTTCAGGCCGACAACAACATCGCCCTCTTTAATCGTGGAGCCGTTAATAATTTTATCCTGATCGACCATCCCGACAATAAACCCGGCCAGATCGAATTCACCCGGCTGGTAGAAATCGGGCATTTCGGCCGTTTCTCCGCCAAGCAGGGCCATCCCGTTGTTTTTACATCCGCGCGAAAAACCCTCAACAATATCGGCGATCACATCCGGCTTCAGTTTTCCAGTTGCTATATAATCGAGGAAGAAAAGCGGCTTCGCACCATGGACGAGGATATCATCGGTGCAATGGTTGACAAGACACTCTCCCACCGTATTGTATTGGCCTTTCATGAAGGCGATTTTAAGCTTGGTTCCGACGCCGTCAGCCGAGGATATCAACACCGGTTTTTTGATACCGCTCAAATCCGGCTTGAAAAATCCGCCGAATGAACCGATTTCGGATAAAACCGAGTCATTGAATGTCGCTTTGGCCAGCTTTTTGATCCGTTCGACCGCCTCATCGCCGGCGGCAATATCAACCCCGGCCGAGGCATAATCGAGCTTTTTATTATCACTCATAAGTCTATCTCACTTTTACTTAGCCTGTCATTCCCGTGAAAACGGGAATCCATATTTTATTTATCCAAAAAATTCTACAATTTTCAATATTATACCAATAGCCGAAGCTAACAAGGCCTCCCCGGAATGTCAAGATAATGTTGTTCATTGGAGAAATTGTAGGGGCAGGGCTTGACCCTGCCCACCGGCGGGCGACCACAAGGGTCGCCCCTACAAAATTTTGGTAGGTCAGGAGCCGTGCGCTCCTGACATCGGGCAAGGCCCGACAATCTCCACGCGTATCCGTAGTGGCAGGCTTTAGCCTGACTGGGGAGGGGTGGCCGAGAATCCGGGCGTAACGAAAAATATCGTGGTAGGCGGACGTCTCGTCTGCCAATAAATCAATCACCATATACCGGTTGTGTCAGTTCCTTTTCGCCACGGCGAATGAGAACTGACACCGAGCAAATTGTCATTATCGTAGATTGACATTCCGAGTGTCGCGAAACAAAACAAGAAACCTGACATATTAAATATTGAATTATAAAAAACATCCTCTTATTTTGGATGCATAGAAAGCTAATCCGGTATAACAAATATGCAAAAAGTATTTAAAAATGTTATCGCTTCAATGTTTGTATTGTTTTGTTTGATTGAAATCTATCTAAATATTCAATCAGGCTTTCGCTGTCCCGCTAAAGTGGAGCCACTATCGTACTGGGCCATCCATATAACTATTTTCATTCTTTCTATCATTATTGCATACAGTTTGTTTTATTCCAAAAATTGGTGCTTTCAATTATATACAGTGATATTGATTTTATGGTTGATATCAAATATTACAATGTTTCTAGATACGTCATGGTCAGGCTTTAAATTACATTTGATAGAAAATATCTTGTTTCTGATTTTGGCGATATTGTTACCAATAGGCGTTGAGATATTCCTATTCAAAATCAGAAAAACGATATTAATCAAATAGCAAACCGGCCTTTGTCTTAAAAAGATATATCTAAAAATTATCTAAAAACCAATCTATCCATATTTCCTACAAATTTACTCCAACATCAATCCAAATTCTATATCCGGCCCTATATATAGGAGATAAATATCTTTTATAGCACAAAACAGAACCTATGATGATATGCTTTTTGGAGAAACGAACCCATTTTGATGTTGACTATCAACAACTTAACAAAAAACGAACCCATTTACGAACCCATTTTGGGACGATTTACTCGGAAAAAATCGCTTAATCAGACGGCCGAAAGCCATAAACTGACTGAGTTAGAAAAAACTTAAATATGATAGAACAAACCCAATTCGCCGTAACACTATGAGGGATATGACAATATGAGAATTTTTCTGTAGGGGCGTATCGAATACGCCCGGGGTGGTGTGGGACCTTTCTGCACCATATCGGGTTGGGAAACACACCCCGTCTCGCCAAAGGCGAGCCACCCCTCTCAAGAGGGGAATTAAATCAGGTATAGACCGGGCAGATCGGTTACATATTAGACCGGTTACATAGGTAACAGTTATGTTGCATATACTTGGCTGGCTCTATTATATATGCAAGGACAAAAAAATACTGTCCCCTCTTGAGAGGGGATTAAGGGGTGTGTATGAAAATTATCGAATGATCGCTGAGCCTACTACCGCCCTTCGGTTTCCAAAAACTCCACCAACCCCGCGAAATCTGAAGGGAGATCCGAATCGACAAATAATTCTTCGCCTGTAATCGGATGGATTAATTTCAGGCTCCTGGCATGCAGGGCCTGCCTGTCGAAAAGCTCCAGCGATTTCTTCGCCAATTGCTTATCATACGATATCACCCCCTGGTGCCACTTGCTTCGTCCGCCGTAATCGGGATCGCCGAACACCGGATGTCCCCGATGCGAAAAATGAACGCGGATTTGATGCGTCCGCCCCGTTTTTAAATTTATCTCAAGGAGATCATACAATTTGAATCTATCAATAAGTTTATACTCGGTCACCGCCTCACGACTCTTGATATTGGTCACAACCATTTTCTTCCGGTCTTTCATCGACCGACCTATCGGCAACTCAATCGCCCCCTCATCCTCTCTCATATGCCCGCAGACCAGCGCCACATATTTCTTTTCGATCTCACGATCTTTCAGCGCCGTCTGCAGTATATTATGAACTTCATCATTCTTGGCGACCATAATCAAACCGGAGGTGTTTTTATCCAGCCGATGCACGATCCCGAGCCGTTCCACCCCGCCGATAGTCGAGAGATTCCTGGTATAGTACATCAGCGCATTTACCAGCGTCCCGGTATAATGGCCGGCGGCCGGATGGGTCACCATCCCGGCCGGCTTATTGACCACAATCAAATACTCATCTTCGAAAACTATCTCAAGCGGAATATTCTCCGCCGCGATATCATTCTGATCCGGAGCCGGAATCTCAATAGTAACCTTATCTCCAACACCCAATTTATAATTATGTTTGATTGGCTTGCCATTGACCAGAACATGCCCCGAATCGATCAGTTTCTGAATTTGCGACCGGCTTATTTTATACGATTCTTCATTGCCGATAAATTTATCCAGCCGCTCCCCCGCCTGGTCCGCGGATACTTCTATTTCAATATGTCGATTATTATTCATCTAATTAGTTTACCGAACAAGGTCGAGCATTTCCTCAACCGCCGCCTCAAACCCGACCATCATCGCCCGCACCGTTATGGCTGCGCCGATAATAAAGCCATCGAATGTTTCCAACTCAACCAATTGTTCAATATTTTTATAATTCAGCCCGGAACCGCAGTATGTTTTCATTCCCAGCTTTTTCGCCAGAATAGAAAGACTTTCCAGGCGGTCCAGTTCATTTTTGACCTCATCATCAGTTTTGGCATTGATAAAATCACCCGCGCAAAATTCGACGGCATAGGCCTTTCCTCGTGCCGCCTCTTTGACATCGACTTCATTAGGATTAATAAAATAGCCTACTCTGATGCCGTTCTCTTTAAGCGACTCCGACGCCCGCGTGCATCTTTCCCGGCTCAATTCGAAATTGAGCCCGGTTTTCAATATCGCTTCTTCTCCGTCATCCGGCATCAGTGTCACCAACCACGGTTGCACCTCAATAGCCAGGGAGATAAACTCATCGACTGGCGGAATATGAAGATTCAATTTTGTTTTCACGATTTCCTTAAGTAGGTAAGCATCGCGGTCGCGGATATGCAAACGGTCGCGCCGGAGATGGCAGGATATCGAATCGACTCCCGCCGATTCAGCAAAAACCGCCAAATGCGAGGGATCGGGAATATTCAGATTAAAATAATTCCGCAAATAGGCCGCATGTTCGACTTTAACCGAAAGTTCCGCCATAACCAAACTCCGTTTCCTTCTTTAAGAAAATCTAACGGTTTCTATATCTTTCTTCAAGACTTAAATTTGCCAATTGCGGTACATAAACGAATGAAATCGTCGATAGATACCTGTTCGGCCCGAATATTGGATTCGAGGCCAATTTCATCAATCAATCGCAAAATATCTTCTTTATTAAGATATCCCAACTCTCCGAGATTATTAACCAAAAGCTTGCGTCTCTGTTTGAAAGCGGCATGGACTATATCATTAAAAAACTTAGGATTTGATATATCGTACCTATTATGCGGACTAAATACCATCGTCGCCGATTTTATTTTGGGAGGAGGATAGAATGCTTCCGGCGGTATGGTCATCTTATTTTCGATATCAAAATAACACTGAGATAGAATCGAAATCGGCGCCCAGTTTTTCGAGCCGGGCCCCGATGATATCCGGTCGGCCAGTTCCTTCTGCGAGGTTATCACGGCAGATATGATAGAGTTACGATGTTCAATAATCCAATCAATAAGCGGCGAGGTGATATCATACGGAATATTGCCGATTAGTTTGAATTGGCCGGCATAAAAATCGAAAGGATTAACCTTGAGAAAATCAGTATTGACCAGTTCGATATTATCATATTTACGGAATTTATTTTCAAGCTTATCAATCAAGTCAATATCAAGTTCGAAAGTAAATATCTTGCATCCAACCGAGGCGATTATCTCCGTCAGGACGCCCCGCCCGGTACCGATTTCATACACGACGTCATTTTCAGACAGATTGAGAAAGGAAACAATTTTATTGGCGATATTATTATCAATGAGGAAATTCTGGGAGAAATTCTTTTTCGGTTTCTTGAACTTCATTCTTCTATTTCTGAATTCACTAATCCAGCAATTCTAATAAAAGTGACTGAGTCACGCCAAGTGATCGAATCACCCCCCAATTATATCAACCAAACGATACATCTTCTGGCTATTCCGGTCGGTTATTTTTTCAACCTCCGCGAATGACATTCCGCGTAATTCGGCCAATTTCTCACATACATATTTAACATAGGCCGGTTGATTGGTCTTGCCCCGGAATGGTACCGGCGTCAGATAGGGTGAATCGGTCTCCAGAAGAATCGAACTGAGGGGAGCCTCGGCAGCGACATTGGCCATCCCGGCCTTGGGGAAGGTAATCACGCCTCCGACCGAAATATAGAATCCGAGATCAATTACTTGATAAGCCTCGTCAATATTACCCGGAAAACAATGAAAAACACCTCCTCGGATTTTACCGTCGAATTCTTTGACAATCGATAATGTATCCGCAAACGATTCCCGCGTATGAATCACTATCGGAAGTTTCAAATCGATTGCAATTTCTATTTGACGGCGGAAAACCTGTTGTTGAAGTTTCCTCGGCGACAAATCACGGTAGTAATCGAGTCCGATCTCACCGATCGCTTTCACTTTTTTATTCTCAGCCAATTTTAACAATTCATTTTCAACATCCTGATTGTAAGTTTTGGCGTCATGGGGATGAATCCCGATCGTGGCGTAAACCGAATCGTACTTATCAGCCAGAGCGACGGAGTTTTTTGAAGTATGCAAATCGGCCCCGATATTGACTAGCGTATGTACTCCGGCGGCCTGCGCCGCCCGTACAATCTCATTGGTCTTTCCCTTGAAATCCTTGAAATCTATATGGCAGTGGGAATCTATCATCAGCCGATTGAGGCACCAAGAGGAATATCACCCTCCGGCGTCATCAATACCAATTTTTTATTTTTCTTGGCGGCCAGAAGCATGCCATTCGATTCGATACCGCGGATTGTGGCCGGTTTGAGATTTTTCACGACCGCTATTTTCTTGCCAATCATCGCCTCGGGGGAATAAAACTCGGCAATACCGGCAATAATCTGCCGTTTCTCGGTACCGATATCTATCTGGAGTTTTAGAAGCTTATTAGCGCCCTCGACTCGTTCCGCTTCTATAACTTGCGCAACAACCAACTTTACCTTGCCAAAATCGGAAATATCAATAAGACCATCATCGCCAGTATTGAACTCCGGTTTCGGCTCTTCCTTCTCTTTTTTCAGACGCGGAAAAACCGAGTCGCCGATTTCAATTTTCTGCCCCGGTTCCAGTTTGAAAAATGTACGGACATTATCAATTGACAGCTCGGTTTTATCCAATCCGAACACTTTTAGAATTTCAATCGACTTATTCGGCAAAATCGGATAGAGCAGAATCGAGGCAATCCGCACAACCTCGGCACAGGCATAAAGCACGCCCCCGGCCTGCTCGGTCTTGCCCTCTTTCATTAGTTTCCAGGGAACGTTGGTGTCAAAGAATTTATTGGTCATTTTGACCAATTTCATAGTATCTTCGATCGCCTCACTCAAATGCAAGGCCGCCATATGATTCATGACGCTGACACTTAAATTTTCCGCTTCATTGACAAGTTCGTTGATTCCCTCCAGATTTTTATCCGGCGCGGGAAGTTTCCCGTCAAAATTGGCGATAATCATTTTAGCCACGCGCGAAACCAGATTGCCGAGATCATTGGCCAAATCAGAATTATATTTTTCAATAAATCGTGAGCGCTGGACATCGCCATCCTTGCCGAATGGATACTGAGTCATAAGCAAGTACCGGGTGGCATCGGAACCGAACTGTTCGACCATCTCATCCGGATCGATAACATTACCGAGCGTCTTGGACATCTTTTCGCCGTCGATCGTAAAATAGCCGTGAACAAAAATCGTCTTGGGCAGCGGCAGTTTGGCGGCCATAAGAATCGCCGGCCAAAAAATACAATGAAATTTTAGAATATCTTTTCCAAGCAAATGGACAATCTCGCTCTCATGCCACCACTTTTTGAATTTCGCCTCGTCAGTTCCATAATCAATACCGGTGATATAATTCATCAGCGCCTCGACCCATACATAGGCAACTTGCTTGGTATCGAATGGCAGTGGAATTCCCCATGTAACATTTTCGCGGGAGATGGAAAAATCATTCAATCCCTGTTCAAAAAGTCCGAGTACCTCACGGCGGCGCTCATCGGGAAGAATCATTAATTCATTGGAGTCTATAAGATTCTTGATGTTATCCAGATACGACGTCAATCGGAAAAAATAGTTCTTTTCCTTTACGGTCTGGGGCGGTCTCTTATGATCGGGACAGATACCGTTGACCAGATCCTTATCGGTCAGGAATTTCTCGCATCCAACGCAGTACAACCCCTCATATGTTCCGGAATAAATCACGTCCTGACCGTCATCGGTTTTGGCCGTTTTAAGTATCGTTAATAGTTTGCCAACAGCCTCTTCATGCCGTTTGTCGGTCGTCCGGATAAAATCGGAATTATCAATAGATAAATTTTTCCAGGCCGATTTAAATTTCGCCACGATATTGTCGCAAAACTCCTGCGGCTTCAATTCGGCGGCGGAGGCCGCTTCGGCTATCTTGGAGCCATGCTCGTCGGTCCCGGTTAAAAAGAAAGCGTCGCGCCCGTTCAAGCGGCTGAATCTGGTGAGCATATCGGCGGCAATTGTCGTATAAGCATGTCCGATATGGGGTTCGGCATTAATATAGTAAATCGGAGTGGTGATATAAAACGGTTTACTCACTATTGTCTCCATTTCTCGGCTGATTGTTGGCAGGTCCGCCCAAAAACTGCTTAAATCCTGATTTTTGCATACGTTCTTTTTTGTCTATCTCCCGGCGAGTGACCGTTTTTTCTTCCCCGCTTTCAAGTTTGACCACAAAGAAATCATCAAAGAAATTGATTCTATCGATTATTCCGGGACCATCATCGGTTGTATAGGTGGAGCCGACTTCGGGGAAACTGCCCCGAATTTCGGAATAAAAATCGACTTCATATTTGAGACAGCATAATAATCTACCGCAGTTACCGGAAATTTTAGATGGATTTAAAGATAATCCCTGAACCCGCGCGTCTTGAGTCGAGATCGGTTCAAATTTTTTCAAAAACGATGAACAACATTGCTCCTGGCCGCAAACCCCGTAACCGCCAATTCGCTTGGCCTCATCGCGGACGCCAATCTGTCTTAACTCTATTCGAGTTTTATAGACTGAGGCGAGGTCTCTAACCAAGGCTCGGAAATCAACCCGCTGATCGGCGGTGAAGAAAAATGTTAACTTGTTGCGATCAAACTGATATTCTATATCAACCAGTTTCATTTCCAGATGGTGTTGATGAATTAACTCTTCAGCTTTAATCCAGGCCTTTTCTTCTTCGCTATTATTCTCTTCAATATCCGCCTTATCGACATCACTGGCCGGTCGAAGGATTGAACGCGGGGATTCCCCGGCCAGTTTAATTTCTTCGCTAATTTTCCGTCGTAAAATCCCGGCATCTTCCCCCCGTTCCGCCTGGACTATCACGTATTCATCAAGCTTTAGCGAATGATAAAACTTATTATAAAAAAGCTCGCGCCTATTCCCTTTAAATTCTACTAAAAATATATCAGGCATTATATCTCCTTAAAAAGGATAAATTACAAAATTGAATCAGTCTGTCAAGCCGATTGATTAATATATCTTCTCAAGTTTAATACGAGAGAACTGATGGCCGGGCGAATATGTATATTCCGATGAACCGATTTAACCACTATTTTAATATCTTCGGTCATTTTTTGAAGATTTTCGGCCGCTGGCAAATTTTCGGCCAGTTTGTTCAATTCGGAAGACAAATCGGAATTAACCAGATCATTTTTATCACGACCAAATTTAATAATTATTAAATCAGATAGAAAAGACTGCCAAATCGATAATATTTTAACGAACTCGCCCTGATCCCGGGGATTTATAAATTCATTGACGATCGCGATCGCGGAAGAATTATCTTTTTGAAAAAGTGCCTTAAACATCAACAGAGATAATTGACGAGCAGGCATTTGATCTTCATCCAGAGCCAGTTCAATAGCTCGACCCGGAGAACCCTCAGATATTCGAACATAATATCCGGCCGTCTTATCTGAAATTTCATATTTGGATTTAAGATATTGATCAATTAATTCCCTTTGCACCGGCTGAAATCTGATTTTTTGAGCGCGGGATTGAATGGTCGGCAAAAGATTTTCCAGTTCCGTGGCGGTCAAAATTATCACCGTTTCCGGTGGCGGTTCTTCA
>JBDRRI010000417.1:0-30083 GCA_043825815.1 Candidatus Zixiibacteriota bacterium | reverse complement strand
AGCTTCGTCCATACATGCCGGAGCCGGGCCGCTCTTATACAGATAAGCAATAGTAAAAGTAATATCAAGAATATTAACCACACCATTATGGTTGGCATCGCCCGGAACAACACAACAGCCGCAAAGCTCATCAATAATCGTAGGATAGGTGAAGATCGCCGGGTGAGCCGCAATCCAGGCACGGGCATCCGTGATAGTCTGTGAAATGGCGGATACTCCGCCATCATATTCGGTCGCCAATATCTTGACAAACACAAGCGTATCCCCAAAATCAAGATCGTACATCCCATAGACCGCGACGTGATTCAAGTCCTGAGCCACCGAATCGGAATTAGTAACATCTCCGGTCGGTTCCCAGGTTTCATAGCCTGACGCTCCAATTGCTTTCTGATATAACTCAGAAGCCACAAAATTGCCGGACGGATAAACCCAATCAGAGTTCAAATGAGTCCATTGTGCCTGAAGCGCATAAATGCTGTCTTCAGGATTACAGCGCGGTACCTTATAACCGCCATAATAGGACAAACCGCCAACTCTGCCTTCATCGCTGGTACAATCATTATTAGGGAAACTGTCGGTTGGACCATAATCATACCCATAACAGTACATAAATTGCATATTCGGACTATCATCGAAATCAGATTGGTTACTGGAACCGGAATCAGCGGGAATATCCCAGTCAACCAGATCACCGAGAATAATATTGTTAATCTTTTCCGTGGCCAGTTCGCTTAAGGCAAATACATTCTTGACGACCATGAAGTCGCAGTTAGTCAGATTAGACGGCGCATAAATATGGCTCTGAACGGAAATCAATGAATCGGCCGTATAAAAGAGACTTGATGTTCCATAGTCATAATCGGGATCAGTCAGCGAATCGACCGTGGGACTTACCAACGGTACAAAGGCCTCTTCGTCATACCAATTAATTCCAAACATGGCATTACTGAAAAGAGTATCATTGCCGCTAAGGCGCAAAACGAATGGCGAAGCGTCATAAAGATAAACATCGGCCCGATCACCATCAGCCGCGCTATGATTTTCAGTAATATCACAATCGGCTGAATCAAACCCGACAAAATCGAGATTGTAGCTTCCTTCGCCTGCATGACCCAGATTGCCATGATTGCTGAGAGTTAGCCGTTTGCAACTGGTCCGGATATCGACCCATTGCGGTTCTTGAATAGTATCGGCAACGATAAGTTCAACAGGAAGCGAATCTACCGAACCACCAACAGCATCGGAGGTCACCACAATGTAACCCTCCAATACATAAGGAGTCGGCGAATCATTAATGGTCCCATTATAATTGAGATAAACCGGAATTTCAACCGAATAATTTTGGTCAATATCAAGGGTGATCGGTCCCGTGTTACCGATCCCCAGCCAGCCCGGATTGGACAGCTCTATTACTCCTATCGTTGAAATATGCAAATCAGCATTACCGATGTTTTCAAGGAATAAAACAGTATCCAATTGAACCCCGTGATGAGTCCAGGTTGGACGGCCGATACGTTTCGGTGATAGAACAACAACCGGATTTGGAATTGGTTCCACGCAAGCGACTCTCACCCACTTAACCGGATTAGTCGTCCAAATACCGTCGTTTTGCATGCAAGCACCCGGAAATTTATCATTAATATAGGTCATATCTATATAATAGTCGCCGGAATATGAGGTCCCTATAGGAACAATTTCCGCCGCGCCATAATTAACACCGGCCGAATTCATACCGTACCGAGCGGTTGAGACATAATGATCTGCCTCGCACACGGTTACGCCCTCCCCTTCATTCTCAAAACAATGCGGCGTATAAGTTTGGGTCAAATTACGGGCTAAATCCCAGCTGAATCCTTCGTCGCCGGAAACTGACATATAAATTTCGCCATTGGCGGTTCCGTTCCAGCTGTAAGAGCCATCGAACCTTCCGTCATGGCAGTCATTATCAATACCATTATAAATATCAAGGAATTGCACCCAGAAAGCATAAAATTTTCCATCGCACTCGGACAGCATTGGTTTGTTAATGGAGCATTGGTTCCAGGCGCCACCGGTACAGGCAGAATCGGGAATATCCCAATTGGCATCGCTGACCGGACGGTTGGCCAAATGCTTTTCATCCCAGTGCAACAATCGAGCACCGAAGAAGTGCGACCAATCGCCCAACCCACCATCGGCACTGGCCGTAGTCGGAAGGGCCTCTCGAGCGGCATATAAAATATGAAGATACTCATCGGTATCAATCAAAACCGACATATCGCCCTGCGTTAGCCATCCGCCAACGGTCGAGTCATAATCGGTTATGTTTTCCTTGGCTGTCCAGGAATCCCCCATATCATTAGAAGTCATATAAAAAATATCGCAGGTTCGACCAACCCATCCTAAACCGGGGTCGGGATCGTCACCGTGGCGGGTCATGGATTCATTATCACCGGGGAAAGCTCCGGGCGGCGCGGCCCATACCAAGGCAACTTTACCGGTTGTGCGCGAAGCGGCAACACATTGGGAAATGGTTTGAACCGTATCGACAATCATAGGCGGATATTCCCAATAACCCATCGTATCGGAGCCGATTCTTCGAAAATAATGGACGTAAGAACCGTCTTCGGTGGGCGTATTGTCCTCTGTTTGATGAGCAAAGACATGGGTAATCGTATCACCATTGTAAACCTGATATTCATGCTGCGGCCAAATAAAAACGCCGCTACCCACATCAATATCATCTACATCAACTCCGTATTCCATCACAGAATCAGGCATCGCCTTTTTATACGGCGAAAAGAAACAGTTGGCTGCTCCGAAGTCATACCAAACAGTCGTATGATAGCCGGCGCCTTCATCATGATGATTGGCGATGACGGCCTTATTTTCAGTGTCAACATCAAGCGAGACGTACCCCGAATAATTGGAACCGCTTCCCAGCCGTGGATGAATATCGCACCCGCCTCCGGCTCCGGCAAAAGCAAGTTCGCCTTCAGTGGC
This sequence comes from Candidatus Zixiibacteriota bacterium, assembly GCA_043825815.1. Classification (GTDB taxonomy): domain Bacteria; phylum Zixibacteria; class MSB-5A5; order GN15; family PGXB01; genus JBDRRI01. The sequence continues at coordinate 27,101 of JBDRRI010000417.1, read as the reverse complement.
ATCCCATACTTCATAAGCGGTACCGCGGTTGCTGTTATAAGTACTATCGCCTTGCCGCATCCAAATAAAATGAACATCTTTATAGACAGGACCCCGCCATGAAACTTGACGGTTAATTCGGGAGTTGCTTTGCGTGTCGTAAGTTGTCGTTCCTATTGTCATTCCCGGCGATAACGAAACAATGGCATCATAGCCAAGGGTTTGATTGCCGGAATTCGAAGCAACATAATCAATTGGTTTTTCGGCCCCCGCGGCTTTGTCCTTAATAAATTTCAATCGTTTGGCCTGCTTTTTGAAAAAATCTCCCTTGTTATCAGGAGCGTTTTTGGCGAAAACAGAAGGTGTTATTAATATGGCGGCTAAAATAGCGCAAAGAGATACCGCAAGAATTTTACGTAACATTTTTTCCTCCAATAATTGGCCTTAACTCTTGTGGTAAGTATATTTACATAAAATCGATGCGAGTCAGGCATAATTCCTATTCCATTTATTGCCCATTTTTTTTGTTCTTGTGGTTAGTCCTCCTTTCCCCGCATTAAAAATAAACGATTAGAGACAATTGTTTATTATTATTGTAATTAATTTGATTAATTTATAAAACAGCCCGGTAGCTGGGCAAGCCTTTAAATAAATATATTTATTAAATCCTATTTGTCAAATAAATAGTTTTACGGATTCATACAAAAAAGAGAGCCGGTTCATAACCGGCTCCTATAACGAGGCAGGGATAAGTGGGGAGAGAATTTTTCTAATCGGTATCGTCGGGGAGATCAAGCATTTTTGTCCCGTCTATATAATCAGTATACTTTACCTCTTTTAAATGCATTAACTTATGAGTTATTTTAGTTATGGCTAAAACCGACTCTTCAATTGCTTTTAATTTTTTCATCATGCGTTCATCCAAATCAGGCAAATCCTTGGGAAGCAACTGGACAATACCAAGAGCGGCCTGAAGTGAATTATTAATCCCGTGATTGACTGCCGTTGCCGTCGCCATAACCGCTTCGTACCGTTCCCGGTTTAATCTTTCATCCATCCGGCTAATTAAAATGGCCACGGTCAATGAGGCTGAAAGCGCTTCCAGAAACTCATCCTCTTTAACTAGCGATTCTTCTCCCGGCTGTATGCCTATGACAGCGCCTAAAATTTCTTTCTCTTTCTTTATTGGAAGAGTAAATCCGGTCATCGGTCTTTCGCCGCCAAAAGTCACATAAGCCGAAACCATCTTTCGATTTAATCTCATATCCGCAAAAAGATTTTTTTCGAGATCGTCCAGCAATTCTTTCTCCTCGCCCGATTTATGATAGTTAACCGACAATATTGGCTTGTAATTATCGGTCCATAAAATAAGAGCCCCGGCCGTGAGGCCGATCAAATCCGCCGTTTTTTGAAGGGCGAGCCTGGCCGTTGATTCTGCCGAACCCCCCTCGGTTGAACTAACGGCAATATCCTTCAATATCTGAAATTGCCTGCTATAATCTCGTTTTTCACTCATAAATATATTGCCTCTGCCGGTCTTAACGCAAAAATCGTGCCTTTAACCAATTTACGATAATCCGGGTATTTAGCAAGGCAAGATTCCTCTAAAACGCTCTGCCACAGTGATTATGTAGTAATTACCGAATTAATAAGCTGAAAATCACACTACTTTAGTTTGTGTGAAATGCATTTTATTTCACAAATGTTACAATAATGTTAATACTCAAGGCTTGACAATGGTAATTGATAATATTAAATTCAAAGTTTTTACGGCGGGATGGAATGATAGAATCTGACTTAATCAATGACGAATGCGGGGTTTTTGGCATTATAGGTACGTCACGAGCCGCCAACTTAACCTACTTCGGTCTTTACTCATTACAGCATCGAGGCCAGGAATCGGCCGGCATCGTGACAGCTGGAAACGGCGGCGTGCATATCTATAAAGGGATGGGACACGTCAACGATGTTTTCGCCGAAAAGAAGATACTCGAAGGATTAAAAGGCAATATTGCCATCGGCCATACACGCTATTCGACCACCGGAGCCTCTTCCTTAACGAATATTCAACCAATGTTAATTACCAATCAAAGTAAAAAACTGGCTGTTGCTCATAATGGTAATCTGACCAATTCTCTCGGACTTAGACAAAGACTGGAGCGATCCGGTTCTATTTTTCAAACTACGTCCGATACGGAAATTTTCCTGCATCTGGCCGCGTTATCCAATAAACGGACCTGGCTTACTAAAATATGTGATGCCGTTAAACAGGTTGAGGGCGCTTATTCAATTTTATTTTTAACCGAGGATTCAATTATTGCCGCTCGCGATCCGCTTGGTTTTCGGCCACTCGCTATCGGCAAGTATAATAATGGCTATGTGGTCGCCTCGGAAACCTGTGCCTTTGATATTATTGGTGCCAAATATATTCGCGATGTCGAACCGGGCGAGGTTGTCGAAATCAATAAGTCCGGAATTAAATCGGTTCACCCGTTGAAAAATATGAAACATGCTTTTTGTATATTTGAATATATTTATTTTTCGAGACCCGACTCAATCGTCTTTGGTGAAAACGTCGATAAAATTCGCCGCCGCCTGGGACGACAATTGGCCATTGAACACCCGGCCGATGCTGATATTGTTATCGCCGTCCCGGACTCGGCTAACACCGCCACTCTCGGTTATTCCGAGCAATCCGGCATCAAATTCGAAATTGGTCTGATTAGAAACCACTATGTTGGCCGAACTTTTATTGACCCGGAACAAAAAATACGCGATCTGGATGTTAAGGTTAAGTTTAATCCGGTCAAGGGCGTGCTTAAAAATAAACGGGTTGTCGTAGTGGATGATTCAATCGTCCGGGGAACAACCTCGAAAAAACTGGTCAAATTGATCCGTTCGGCGGGTGCCAAAGAAATTCATTTGCGAATTTCATCTCCCCCTATCGTCTCTCCATGTTTCTTTGGGATTGATATGCCAACCCGGAACGAATTGATTGCGTCGTCCAAGACAATACAAGAAATAAAAGAATATCTTGAAATAGATTCCCTGGGATATCTTTCGGTCGAGGGGATGCTTAATATGCCGGCTCTTCCTAATAGTAGTTTCTGTAGTAGTTGCTTTACCGGCAAATATCCCTTGCGCATCAAGACTGAACTTGACAAAATGCGGCTGGAAAAGCTTTAGTTGCCACTCCAATAATCGTCGTTTCTTCCGATAATTAAAAAGCAGGCTTGACTAAATAGGGATTATCCGTATTTTATGATAGATACTGCAAATTTACGGGCCCGATTTTGGCCCGAGAAACGGATTTTAACCAGTAATGAAGAAATTCTCGACAAAGTTTCTGCCAATATTATTAATCGGACTTTTGCTGATTTTTCAACCGGTAATATCTGGCTCAGAAGCCAATAACAATCAATCATCCGCTGGCCTTAAAAAGAGAGTAACTCTTTCCAAACCAGTTTCGGTTAGCCTCTCTCCATTGAGCGAAATAGTTAGAGTTATAATTAAATTTCAGGAAGATAGCGATATTCGATTTCAAGGCAAGCAGTTTAACTCCTCTTCTTTGTATTCAACTACTACTTTAAATGATATTTGTAAACCATATATTAATAATCGCTTACACAATCTAATAAATAAATCACATAAACACATTCAACAGCAAAAAGAAATCTATGAGAAAAAAAGCGGCCACCAATTGGCTAATCTTAGCCTTTATTATAGGCTGGACATTACCAATCCAATCGAGGCCAAACTAATTGTCAATCAGCTTAATCAACTTGATATTGTCGAAATCGCCTATGCTGAGCCAAAATCATTTCCGGCCGGAGATATAGCTCCGCCTACATCCGACTATACTCCGGAGCAAACATATTTGCTATCGGCTCCGGATGGAGTCGATATTGATTATGCGCATGCTATGACCGGCGGTGATGGCGCTGGAGTTAAGATAATCGATATTGAGCATGAGTGGAACGAATCGCATGAAGATCTCGAAAAGGCTGTTGGTGGAACATTAAATGGCGGCAATAGCATAAACGCCACCCACGGCACGGCCGTAATCGGCGAATTGATTGCTGGGAACAACGGTTATGGTATAACCGGCGTATGTCCGGGAGCAGATATTGGTATGGCCTCTTCGGCTATTAACGGGACGATCGAGGCGATTATGATGGCTATTGATACTCTTCAGGAGGGTGATATAATTATCATTGAACTAAACGCTCCGGGGCCACGATACGATTTTCAGGTTCGCTCCGATCAAAAAGGGTATGTCTGCCTGGAATATTGGCAGGACAGATTCGATGCTCTTCAATATGCCTGGGCCAAAGGAATAATTGTGGTAGAGGCGGCTGGCAATGGCTGGGAAGATCTTGATAGTTATATTTATGAAAACAGATTCGACACGACCTTCCGCAATTCTCATGCAATTATGGTGGGGGCGGGAGCGCCACCCAGCGGGAATTTCGGAGTATTAAATTCGAAAATCGAATTGAGTAATTACGGTGAACGGGTCAACCTTCAGGGTGACGGACAGGAAGTATTTACGACCGGCTATGGCACGTATTGGGATGGTGATGGCGACCCAAATCAGTATTATATCGCCAATTTTAACGGGACATCCTCCGCCGTTCCGATTGTCGCCGGCGCTCTGGCCTGCTTGCAGGGCTATTATATTGAAACTTTTGGGGTGCCGATGGGAGCCAATTACGCTCGCGATATCCTGATTGCCACCGGCTCGCCTCAACAGGGTGACTCGACTGGAAATCATATTGGGCCGAAACCAAATCTGGCCGCCGCCATTCCGGCGGTTGTCAGTCCTCCGTCGCTATTTCTATCTCCGAGTCTGCTTGATACCTTGATGGATAATGGTACCGTTTCAACAAGTCAATTTTATCTGCATAACCGCTCACCGGGATATAGTATTGATTTCAACGTTTTTGTTAATCAAGATATTGAGGGACAATCGGAGCCGGATTGGATATCGATAGTGCCTTCTTCAGGCACTGTGGCTCCGGAAGATTCCTTTCTGATTGAGATATCTCTTGATGCCTCTGATATTGAGAGTAACGATTATGGGTACAAAGCGTTGACCGAAATTAGTTGGGGGCATTCGGGGAACACTCTTGATTCCAGCCTGTTTTTTTTGGTTTTTCTGGAGGTGCCCTGCTCGCCTGATACTACTTTTTCGGCACTTTCTTCAAATGATACGGGCGGTCCCGAATTTCAATGGATTGATATTGTCGACGAAGATAATTTAATACCTCCGGGAACATTTTATTTAACGGATGGGGATCCCCTTGATGATGGAACCGCCGGTCCGTATACACTACCGTTTGACTTTCCCTTCTTTGATTCTACCTATAACAAATTGTATATTGGCGTCAATGGGGCCGTTTCTTTTAAGGATGGCAATGTCAACATCGACGGATTATATGATACTATCAGCATTCCCGGAGATGATTTCCGAACCTTCGTTCCTGTTTTCTGGAATGATTTTGTAATGGGAACATTGCATTCCGGTAACGGCAATATCTACCGTTACGTTCCCCCCACCGGCGATTCTATTATTATCGAATGGTATCATCTGGGCAATTATGGTGCCTTAAATGATACGATGACGGCTTTTGAAGTGATTATTACCGAAAACGGCAGTATTACTATGCAGTATCTCGATGTCGGCGAAATGAATCTTAAATATACTGCATTAGTCGGCGTAGATGGACAGCATTGTCGGGGACTTTCCTATTTTGATCAGGGTGATCCGGTCGAACATACTATCGAAGATAGCACCGTCATAAAATTTATCCAGATTATTCCACAGCCAATTTATGCCGGCGATTGCAATGGCGACGGCGTTATCAATATTCTGGATATAACCTTTTTAATATCTTATCTTTACAAGAGCGGTCCAACTCCGAATCCACTTATCGCAGCAGATCCCAATTGCACAATTTCAATCAATATTCTTGATATTACTTATTTGATAGCCTATTTGTACAAAGGCGGACCCGTCCCCTGCACTTATATGCCTTAGGAATAATAATCTAAATAAATGGAAAAACAGTGGCTCGCGCCAGATCAAGGCAGTATTGCGGGAAAAATCCTAGCAGTAATGTCCCGGCAATTGTAATAAAAAGAACCAAAATTAAGGCCGGTTTGAATGATACCGGGTGAAAATCTTTTTCCGCTTCACCGAAGAACGATACGACGACCACTCTCAAATAATAATAAACCGACACGAAACTGTTCATAACCGCCAGGATCACCAGCCAGATAAAACCATTATCGATCGCGCTGGAAAACAAATAAAACTTGCCAAAAAATCCGGCGGTCGGCGGGAATCCGGCCAGAGCAAACATAAAGAGAGCCAATATAACTGCCAGAAAAGGATGCGCTTTTGAAAGTCCCTTCATATCGTTAATCAGAGCTTTACTGCCGGTTCGAGAGTCAATCATAGTTACTACAGTAAAACCGCCCAGATTAAAGAAGGTGTAGGCTAGAAGATAAAATAAAGCCGATGACACTGCGGCCTGGCCGCCCGATGTCAAAGCTACCAGAAGATAACCGGCATGGGCAATCGAGGAATAGGCCAGCATCCGCTTAATATTTTCCTGGAATATCGCCAGCAGATTGCCGACTGTCATTGTCAGAACCGCCAATACCCAGAAAACCGGAATCATTTCTGAGATCGATGGCAATCCATAAATAAAAATCCTCAACAAGGCCGCTATCCCGGCTGCTTTGGGAGCCACGGAGAAAAAGGCAGTGACCGGCGTTGGCGCTCCCTCATAAACATCCGGAACCCACATATGAAATGGAACGGCGGCGATTTTAAAGGCAAAACCGAACAGGACCAGAAAAATGCCGGATAAAAGCAATAGTTCTGAATTCATCCTGATAAAATTAAAATCGGTAATAATTCTGCGTAAATCGGTCGTTTCAGCGGCACCGTAAATCAAGGCAATACCATATAGTAAAAAGCCTGAAGCAAAGGCGCCCATCATAAAATATTTTATAGAGGATTCATTAGAGCCGATGTCGCGCCGATTAAAACCAGCCATGACATACAACGGAATAGACATAATTTCTAGCCCAAGAAATATTGCTATCAAATCCGAGGTGGATACCATCACCATCATACCGGCGACTGAAAAGAGAACCATGGCATAGAACTCGAATCGTTCAATTCCCCGGCTAATCAGATAATCGCGGGCCATCAAGGTGCCAATAATTCCAGCGGTTAGAAAAATAATATATGAAAAAACCGAAAAATTATCAATCATGACCAATCCGAAATATCCGGACTGGGGATTATTCCATTGTTGAACGGCCAAAAAGATGCCAACGATCTGCCCGGCAACCGCCAGAAACATCATTGCTGATTTTTGACGTACAACATTTCCGATCAGTAAAATCAACATCGCGGTTATCAAAACCGCCGCCAATGGAGCTACGATCCCAAAACTAATTGCCGCTGAACTTGTATCTATCACTTTCGTATCCTCATCGCATTAACTAATGCGGTTGGCTAAATGCCTCATCCGCCACCAAAGCCAGCTTGTACTTTGCCGTCTTCAACGATGACCGGAACAATAGCCTGTCCTCCGGCTAATTTTATTGCCTCTTCTTTGGCCCCGGGAACATCGTAAACATCAATCTCTTTAAACTTGACACCCATGCTTTGATAGTGCTCTTTTGCCTTGGCACAATAGGGACAGCCCTCTTTTGTATAAATTGTTACTTCCGGCATAAATCACCTTTATCTATCAGTTTACTATAAGTCAGGGAATCATCTTCAATAAAAGACAACCCCTCAATACTTTTATTATTAATGGCGCTATTACTTCTATTATGAACCATATTCAAAATCGATTTTACCGCCGGCTCTATCCGAGATAAAAACGGCTTGGGATAAACGCCAATCCAGAAAATTAAAATCAATAATGGGACCAGAACCAACTTTTCGCGACCGGATAAATCTTTAAGATTTTCATTTTCAGGTTTGGTAATTTTGCCGAATAAAACTCGTTGTATCATCCACAACATATAACAGGCGGCCAAAACCACTCCGGAGGCGGCGATAATAGCATAAACCTGATTGGAATGGAAAGTTCCGAGCAATATCAAAAACTCCCCGACAAAACCGTTGGTTAGTGGCAAGCCAATTGATGATAATGACACAATCATAAAGAAAACAGAAAAGACCGGCATTGATTTGGCCAGACCGCCAAAATCGGCAATCATCCGCGTATGCCGTCTTTCATATATCATTCCTACGATTAAGAATAATGCCCCGGTGGAAATACCATGATTTATCATCTGCAATACCGAACCCTCAAGTCCTTGGACATTAAGAGCCATCATCCCCAGCATCACGAATCCGAGATGCGACACAGATGAGAAAGCAACCAGTGATTTGACATCTTTTTGCACCATCGCCACCAGAGCTCCATAAATTATTCCAATAATCGCCAGAATTGAAATTAACGGGACAAATTCTAAAGTCGCCTCGGGAAATAATGGCAGGCAAATCCTGATAAAACCGTACGTTCCCATTTTGAGCAGAACTCCAGCCAGAATAACCGAACCGGCTGTTGGCGCCTGAACGTGAGCATCGGGCAACCAGGTATGGAACGGCCAGATAGGTACTTTGATGGCAAAAGCCAGGGCAAAGGCTAAAAAGATATATGTTTGCGCCCCCATTGGAATATCCATTCCATATAGAGTCAGCAGATCAAAAGTATAAACTCCAGTTTGATCGTAATACATAAAGAAGAGATATAACAGCGCCGCCAGCATTAAAAGCGAGCCGAACATCGTAAATAAAACAAACTTAATGGCTGCATAAATTTTACGCGGTCCGCCCCAGACGCCGATAATGAAATACATCGGGATTAGCATTGCCTCCCAGAAAACATAAAACATAAAGAGATCCAGAGCGATAAAGACACCGAGCATGCCGGTTTCGAGCAATAGCATTGATATAAAATAACCTTTAACACCGGTCTTTATCGAATTCCACGATGATATAATAACGATTACCGAAAGGATCGTTGTTAACATAATCAGTAGTAACGATATGCCGTCAATACCAATATGATAATTTATGCCAAACCCGGAAACCCAGGGAATATTTACTTCGAATTGCATTCCCGAAGCGAAGGGATCGAACATAAAATAAAGCCAGAGCGACAAAAGAAATGTTATAAACGTAATCAGCAAAGAAACACCTTTAATTGTACTATCCGAATTTTTCGGTACCAACAAAAGCAAAAAAACGCCGATTAACGGGAAAAATGTCACCAATGTTAGAATCTGATTTTCCATATCATCTCAATAGTATATAGCCTAAAATAATTACTACTCCGGCAAAAAAGACGGCCGTATAGGTTCTTAACAATCCCGACTGGGCTGGGCGCAGAAGTTTCGACATATCCCCCACCAGGGTCGCCATTCCGTTTATTAAGCCATCAATCAATAAGACATCGAATATTTTCCAGAGAAAGATTGAACCGTTAACTAAGGGACGGACAATAACAGCTCCATATAATTCGTCTATAAAATATTTGCCGTAGAGTATCCGATGGACGCCATTAAACTTATTTTTAAGATTGGTCGTTGCCGCTATATTTTTTACATAAAAATAGTAAGCTAAATAAATGAATATTCCCACCAACGCTACCGATCCAATCATCAGGGTCCATTCGGTCGAAGCCGGATAGCCGCCGGCCGAAGCCAGAGCATGCGAAGTTCCTTCCGTTCCATGAGAACCGCCGATAACCGGCTCTAAGAATTTTTCGAATCGATTGTCACCGCCCAGAATATGCGGTATACCGATATAACCGCCAATAACCGACAATATTGCCAATATCGAAAGCGGCACAGTCATCATTTTAGGCGATTCATGAAGATGATCTTTTACATGCGCACCCATCCGCTCCTCACCAAAAAATGTCAAGAAGACCAGGCGGAACATATAAAAGGCGGTCAAACCGGCTGTAATCAAACCGATCGCCCAAATCCAGAAAGAACCGTACCCCGATGAAAAAGCTTTCCATAAAATTTCATCTTTGGAGAAAAATCCTGACAGGCCTGGTATACCGGCAATCGCCAGAGTTGCCAATAAAAATGTTATATATGTTACTTTCATATGTTTTTTAAGTCCGCCCATGTAGCGCATATCCTGCTGCCCGGCCATAGCATGAATAACCGAACCGGAGCCTAAAAATAGTAAAGCCTTAAAAAAAGCATGCGTCATCAGATGAAAAATACCGGCTGAAAATGCGGCCACACCGCAGGCGACAAACATATATCCCAACTGGCTGACCGTTGAATAAGCCAGTACTCTCTTAATATCATTTTGAGTGAGCGCAATGGTTCCGGCAAATAAGGCGGTTGCCACGCCAACAATAGCCACGACCATTAATGTTGTCGGAGCCATCATATAGAGGATATTGGACCGGGCGATCATATAAACACCGGCGGTCACCATAGTCGCGGCATGAATCAAAGCCGAGACCGGAGTCGGACCCTCCATCGCATCGGGCAGCCAGACATAAAGAGGAATCTGAGCCGATTTACCGGTCGCACCGACAAAGAGCAATAGCGTCGCCGCCGTAATCAGGCCGCCGCCCAGCATAAAAGCACCCGGAGCGGAAGCAAAAACTTCATGATAAGTCAGTGAACCGGTTTGCCAGAATATTATAAACATACCAAGTAAAAATCCAAAATCGCCAATCCGGTTGACTATAAAAGCTTTTTTACCGGCATCAGATGCCGATTGCTTTTCAAACCAGAATCCAATTAACAGATAACTGCATAGCCCAACCCCTTCCCAACCGACAAACATGAGAAGATAGTTATCAGCCAAAACCAAAGTCAGCATCGAAAATACAAATAAATTCAAATATGTAAAATACCGTGCATAACCGGGATCATCGTGCATATAACCAACAGAATAAACATGAATCAGGAGTCCGACTCCGGAAACAACCAGCACCATTATGGCCGACAGCGGATCATATAAAAAGGCAATATTGACATTGAATGATCCCGACGGTATCCAGGTAAACAGTATCTCCTCGATATAACGTGCACTTTCCGGCGTATCCAATAAAACGAAGAAATATTTCAGACCAACCACAAATGATAATAAGACCGAACCACAGCCGATTAACGAAACCGATCTTTTGCTTAACCTGCCAATTAATAGGCCGTTTATAATAAAGCCTATCAGCGGAAAAACCGGAATTAAATATAAACCATAAAACATAAATATACCTACCGCTTCAGCAGAGAAAATTTATCGGCGTTAATTGATTCTTTGTTTCTAAAAATCATAATAATAATCGCCAGACCTACAGCCGCCTCCGCCGCCGCCACCGTTAAAATTAAAAAAACAAAAACGTGTCCGTCCATATTATTGTGCATCCGGGAAAAAGCAATCAAAGCCAAATTGGCCGCATTTAGCATCAGCTCAATCGACATAAACATAATAATTAAATTGCGGGATAATATGACACCGGCGGTTCCAATCGCAAAAATCAGAGCGCTGACAATCAAAAAATGTTGTATTGGTATCATTTTATATCTCTCCCTCATTCTGTTCCGACTTATCCCGCTTGGCCAGGACAACGGCTCCAACTATGGCTACGAGAAGCAATATCGAGGTTAACTCAAACGGATAAAGATAATCGGTAAAAAGCAAAGTCGAAACCGGTTCGACTGCCCCAAAATCAGAGGCAATTGCAACCGTGTAAGCCGTGGCATCAATAGGTATGGCAATATTTTTTATAATCATCATTGCCTCCGCAAAGAACAGGACCGCGAAGACAATCTTTGTAACTTTACCGATCCGAGCCTGTTTGCCCTCGAAACTTTCCCCTCTCAAGTTAAGAAGCATTATAACAAAAAGGAATAAAACCAATATTGCTCCGGCATAAACAATCACCAGAAGGGCTCCGACAAACAAAGCCGAAAGTTGGACATACAATATGGCCTGAGCAACCAGTGAAAGAACCATATATAAAACGGAGGCTACCGGGTTTTTCTGGAGAATCATCATCACCGCTCCGCCGATAGCGAATATAGCCGCCAGATAGAATATGCCAAGTTCCAGGGTCATCGGTTAGACATACCTCCTCACCTTGCGGATAATCTTTTTAAAGGCCTTCTCTTTAGGACGATTGGCCAGCATCTGCTCTTTAGTATAAATAAATGACTCCCGATTATCATCGGAAAACTCATATTCATGCCCCAAAAAGATTGCCTCCTCAGGACAAGCCTCTTCGCAAAAGCCGCAATAAATACATCGTAACAGATTTATCTCATAAAGTTTGGCGTACCGCTCGCCTTTTTCATTTTCAGCCGGCTCCATATATATGGCATCAGCCGGACAGGCCGCGGCGCATAAACCGCAACAAACGCACCGCTCCGAACCGTCATCGTACATCTCAAGATAATGTTTACCGCGATAACGGGGCGCCATTTCTTCCTTAACCTTGGGGTACGGTATTGTTACCGGCTTTTTAAACAGGTGTTTTAAAGTCGTATAGAACCCCTTCGGAAGAGCAATAATAACGGTTTTTATAAAATCAAACGCCATTTTTACAATCCAACAAAAAATGCGGTTAATAATACATTAGCCAAAGCCAATGGGAATAGCACTTTCCAGCCAAAATTCATCAACTGGTCATATCTAAATCTGGGCAAGGTTCCCCGCACCCAGATGAAAAAGGCCATAAAGAAAAATACCTTTATCATAAACCAGACCACTGGCGGAAGAATCGGCCCCTGCCAGCCGCCCAGAAAGAATGTCGTGACTACACATGATACGGTTATCATAGAAGCGTACTCGCCGATAAAAAACATGGAAAATCGCAGGGATGAATATTCAGTATGGTATCCCCCAACCAGTTCCGATTCCGCTTCGGGAAGATCAAACGGGTTGCGGTTAGTTTCGGCAAAAGCGCATATAACAAATATTATAAACCCGAGCGGTTGGCGAAACATAAACCAATTGAAAAATGTATCCTGTTGCGCCACCAGTTCTTTCATCGATAATGTTTGTGCAATCATTAAAACACCGATAATCGAAAGGCCGTACGCCACCTCATAACTTATCATTTGTGCCGATGATCGAATGGCCCCCAATAGAGAATACTTTGAACCGGAGGACCAACCCGCCAGAACAATGCCGTAGACTCCAAGCGAGGTCACCGCGAAAAAGAATAATATGCCAATATTCAAATCGGAAATCAGCATATCAATTTCATACCCGAACAGATTAACCCGGTTTCCAAATGGAACTACCGCAATCGACAAAAAGGCCGGAATGAAAGTAATCAACGGCGCCAAAGCAAAAGTAATCTTTTCCGCTTTTTCGGGAACCAGATCTTCTTTAAAAGCCAGTTTAATAGCGTCGGCAATCGGTTGCAAAAGACCGAACGGGCCAGCCAGATTAGGGCCGATGCGATGCTGTAAACGCGCGACAAATTTGCGCTCCAGCCAAGTAGCATAGGCACAACCAGTCAAAATAGCCAGCATGACAACCGTTACTTTTAATCCGGTAATAATTATAAATTCAGTTAAACTCATTTTTCTTCAACTCTGGTAAATTTCACCCGGTCTATTCGGCGCTTTCTCATCTGAAACATATTAACCGGCACCGTCGAGAAATTATGCGGCACCAATACCACATCATTGTCCAACAATTCCGAAATTCTAACAGGAAGGACAACCTTGCCAACCTCCGATTCAACTCGGAGTAAAGTTCCATCGGTGGCGTGGTATTTTTCCGCCAGCGATGGTGACATTTCCAAAAACGCCTCGCCGCAAAAGGCTGATAATGATTCCGACTTTTCCGTCAAATGGCCGAAATGATGCAACTCATCAATAACATACAACGGAATTGTGAATTCTTCATTTATTTCTTCCGGAACATACCTTACTTCAGAAAATATAATCTTGCGCGGTTCCGGTTTTTCTTCTAATAACGGCTTATATTCTTTAACCAGTTTATCAACTGAATCAAACCAATCGACTTTCATTTCGCGTGCCAACCGTCCGATAATCTCATAGGCTGGAAGAGCCCGCCCGGTTGGTTTCAAAGCGGATTGGAATTCCTGTACACGACCTTCAAGATTTACAAATGTTCCGCTGTATTCTGCCCAACTCGCCAGCGGCAGAACAACATCGGCAAGAACCGTTGTTTCAGTTTCATACAGATCAGCGACAACCATAAAATTCAACTTCTCGGTACCCTCTTTTATAAATTGACCGTCAGGATAAGTAATAATCGGATTGGCCCCGATAATAAAGAGTGAATCGATTTCTTCCTTAGTCGCCGAAAGGATCATTCTATCTGCAGACAAGCCATTGCACTCGGGATATTGTCCCCAAATACTTTTCAATTGAGCTTGTGTTTTTTCCGAGAAATAAGGCATAACGCCTAATTTTTCGGCGCCTTTGCTATTGGCGCTCTTGGATAATATAGCAACCTGCCCTCGTCCGTTTTGGATATCGGTTAAGAAAGTCAGATTACCAACTGCTTTGGACAGATTCTCGCGAGCAACAGAATTGGTAAAAATCTCCCCGGTAATAATAGTAATATTTTTAGCTTTTCCAAGATACTCAACCAAAGCATATATCTGTTCCGCCGAGACATCCGATATCGCCGCCGAATCGGCCACGGTATTAGGAATCAGTTTTGACTTTAGGTCCTCAGTGCTGAATTTAACGGCCGCTTTGTCTTTCTCAACCAAACCGGCGCAAATACCGTTTAGGAGAGCATCGAGCGTTCCCGGTTTATGAATTATCTCATCCGTTGAGATATCGCCAGATTTGGTAACGAATGGATTAATAGTAAAGAGTTTGGCGCCAAGTTTGGTAACGGCTTTGCGAACCCTTAGATTTACAATCGGGTGATCTTTAATTAAATTTGAACCAATTACTATAATTATATCCGATTTCTCAATATCGGCAATTTTAAATTCCAGTGAGGTCATACTGGGGTAGGTATCTTCATAGCTTTCCGGAAGCATTTTATAATCGGTTCTAAAATCAACATTATTTGACCCCAGAGCCATCCGGAAGAACTTAGAAAAGGCATATAGTGAAGACGAATCCAGCGTCGGCGATATCAATCCGCCGATACAGACACCGCCCTTTTTATCTTTTATTTCTTTAAATTTGCGGGCTATCAACCCCAGCGCTTCCTCCCAGCTAACCGGAGTTTGCGTATCCCCTTTTTTAATCATTGGGGTTTTTAAGCGATTGGCCGGATTAGCCGGTTGATAACCATAACGGCCAACATTGCATATCCAGCCCTCATCAATATCATCATTGCGGCGCGAAGTTGCCCGATACATCTTTTCCCGTCCCGACCAAAGCGTCAGATTACAGCCATCGGCGCAATACTGGCAAATCGATTTTGTCTTTTTTGCCTTCCATGTCCGGATCTTATATCTCCAGTCGGTATTAGTTAAAGCACCGACCGGACAGATTTCGACCAGATTACCCGAGTATAGTGAATCAACCTGCTGCCCGGGAGCCGCATTAATTTCAGTCATGTTGCCCCGTTGGTAGGCGCCCAAATCATATTCGCCGAATATCTCTTTATTCGAGCGGACGCATCGATAACACAAAATACAGCGATTCTGGTTTCTGATTATTTCCGGGCCGATCCGAAGATCATCGAAAGATTTTTTATTATCATCGGTAAAACGATACTTCTTAAAAACGAACCGGGAGTCGTCAGTGGCATGAGCAAAAGTTAAGTCCTGCAAATCGCACTCCCCGCCCTTGTCGCAAGTCGGACAATCCAGCGGATGATTGATAAGCGTAAACTCGAGAACTGCTTTCCGGCCCTTCAGGACTTTCTCCGATTGGGTATGGACCACCATATCGGGCATGCATTCAGTCGCACAGGAGACTTCCAGTTTTGGGCGTTTTTCGATTTCGACATAACACATGCGGCAGGCGCCAACCGGCTTTAATTTCGGATGCCAGCAAAAAGTCGGGATTTTTATTCCCATCGATTTCGCCGCTTCCAAAACGGTCGTTCCCCGCTTTACTGAAATCTCCTGACCGTCAATGGTCAAAGTAATTTTATTGTCGTTATCCGCCATTACTTAAACTCAAACTCCGATTTTACCAAACATGCTTTATTCTTAATATGGTAATCCCATTCATCGCGGAACAGCTTTATCGATGACTGAATCGGCATCACGGCGGCATCACCCAAAGGACAAACTGTCCGCCCCATTATATTTTCACAGATTGATTCAATCTTCTCAATATCGCCTTCTTCTCCCTCGCCCGCTTCAATTCTGTTTATAATCTGCTCCAGCCAGCCGGTGCCATCCCGGCAAGGAGTGCATTTACCGCACGATTCGTGGCGGTAAAAATGCGTTAATATTTTGGCCACATGCACCATACAGGTTTTTTCATGCATCACGACAACCGCTCCCGAACCGAGCATTGATCCCGCTACGGCAATTGATTCATAGTCGAGAGGCGTGTCTATCTGATCGGGAAGCATCATCGGCGTTGATGATCCGCCCGGTATAATCGCCTTTATTTGATGGCCATCAAGAACCCCACCGCCTAAATCATTTATCAAATAAGAAAGAGGCGTGCCCATTTCGACCTCATAATTACCCGGCTTTTTAACATGGCCGGACAAAGAAAATATCTTGGTGCCTTTTGATTTCTCCGTTCCCATCGAAGCGTACCATTCGCCGCCATTGTTAATAATATGAGGTACCGTTGCCAGAGTCTCAACATTATTGACAATTGTCGGACAGGCATATAAACCCTCAATCGCCGGAAATGGCGGACGAATACGGGATTGGCCCCGCTTACCCTCAATTGAGTTCAATTGCGAGGTTTCCTCGCCACAAATATAGGCGCCCCCGCCGGTATGAACAATTATATCCAATTCATATCCTGAACCGAAAATATTTTCCCCGAGAAATCCTTTTTCACGAGCCTCATCAATCGCTTTTTCCATCGTTCGAATCGGCTTGGTAAATTCGCCGCGAATATAAATGAAGGCAAGATGACATCCAATCGCATAAGAGGCCAGACAGATTCCTTCAACCACCAAATGCGGATCCTGCTCCATCAGAACGCGGTCCTTACAGGTTCCCGGCTCCGATTCATCGCCATTGCAGACCAAATATCTCGGTTTTGGATTATCTTTCGGAATAAAACCCCACTTAACCCCGGCCGGGAAACCGGCTCCGCCCCTGCCTCGTACTCCGGCAGTTTTAACTTCAGCGGCCACCCCTTCAGGCTTCATTGACTTAAGCGCCTTTTCCCACGCCTTATAGGCGCCGTTAGAAACAGCGGTGTCAATATTGATCTGCTTAGGATCATCGATATGTGCAAATAAAATCCGCTTTTCCATATCAAGCCTGACTTCTAAGTTCCTCTAAAATTTCGTCTACGCGCACCCGCGTTAAATTTTCATAGTACGTATCATTTATCATCATCATCGGCGCAGCCGAACATCCGCCCAAACATTCCACTGTGATAATCGTAAATAGGCCGTCATCAGTTGTTTCGCCTTTTTTAATTTCTAATTTTTCTTCAAGATATTTGATAAGACTATCCGCACCTAATAATGCGCAACTTATATTATGACAAAC
This sequence comes from Candidatus Zixiibacteriota bacterium, assembly GCA_043825815.1. Lineage (GTDB taxonomy): Bacteria > Zixibacteria > MSB-5A5 > GN15 > PGXB01 > JBDRRI01. The sequence goes on along the minus strand of JBDRRI010000417.1, from coordinate 9,465 downwards.
CTGAATCAAAAACTTACCTACTGGCTCTTTCGGAAACATAGTATAAAATGAAGCCGCCTCAGCGATCTCAAGAACCGGAATATCTATTACCTGCGAAATCTCCTGATAGATATCATCATTCAAATGCCCAATCTGCCAATAGGCAACTGTAAGGGCAGGCAGAATCGCGGAATGGCGATGCGGGTACCGCACCATCTTCTTCTTGATTTCATCTATTGATTTTTGAGACAAAATCATCGGTCCACCTCGCCCAAGACAATATCAATAGAACCAATCGCCGCAATTACGTCAGCTACCATGCTCCCCTCAACTAATTTCGGCAGAGCTGAAAGATTGACAAATGAGGGCGGCCGAACGCGCATCCGATGAGGTTTATTTGAGCCATCCGAAGAAATATAATAGCCCAGTTCACCCTTGGGCGACTCAATCCCCTGATATACAGCCCCTTTTGGTGGCTTAAACCCTTCGGTGATTATTTTAAAATGGAAAATCAATGATTCCATTTTAGAAAGCGTATCCTCTTTGGGCGGTAAAACAACTCCGGGTACACGGGCGCGGTACGGCCCCTCCGGCATGCCATCCAATGCCTGCTGAGCAATCCTTAGAGATTGCCGCATCTCTTCCATCCGAACCAGATAACGATCATAGACATCGCCATGTTCGCCCAATGGAATCTCAAAATCGAATTTTTCATAACCGCTGTATGGAAATTGCTTGCGAACATCATAATTAACACCGGATGCCCGTAGACACGGTCCGGTCAATCCATAATTGATAGCGTCCTCACCGGAAATTTTACAAACCCCAATCGTTCGATTGCGGAAAATTTTATTATCATTCAACAGCCTGACGTAATCTGTCATAGCCTCCGGAATTCTCTTTAATATTCTGCGAACCTTCTTATCGAAATCCTTGGGAAGTTCATAAGCCAGCCCGCCGATTCTGAAATAGGTCGTCATCATTCTCTGTCCGGCGCAGGCTTCATATAAATCAATAATATATTCTCGATCGCGAAAGGCGTATAGCAACATAGACATTGCCCCGATATCAAGGGCGTGCGTTCCGACCCAGACCAGATGCGACATAACTCTGGTTAACTCGGTCAAACAAACTCGGGCATATTTAACCTTTTCCGGCACGTCAATGCCAAGCAGTTTTTCTACGGCCAAACAATAACCCAGATTATTCGACATCGGCGCTAGATAATCCATCCGATCGGTAACGGGAATCACTTTATAATATAGCTTTGTTTCAGCCGTTCGTTCAATGCCGGTATGAAGATAGCCGATATGCGGTGTCGCCTTAACGACTATTTCGCCGTCCAGTTCTAACTCCACCCGCAAGACACCGTGCGTAGCCGGGTGCTGGGGTCCCATATTAAGGTTTAGAGTTTTTCTCTTAGTTGTTCCGCTCAAAGGATTACCTCCGGCGGTTCATTTTTATTATGCGTAAACCTTGGCATTTCATAATATTGAGGAAAATCTTTGCGATGCGGGTGACCCTCAAGTTCATCGGGCGTAACTATTTTTGTAAGATTAGGATGTCCAATAAAGATGACTCCCATTAGATCGTAAACTTCGCGCTCCAGCCAGTTAGCCGTTTTCCAAATGGAACTGATCGAATCGATCTCCGGTTTATTCGCTGATAATTTTACTTTTATAAAAAAACGATATTTGTTAGATAGCGACATGAAATTATAAATAACCTCAAAACGACCCGATTCTTCTTCTATGTTGCCCAGCCAGTCAAGTGCGCATATATCGATCAGGAATTTGACATCAAGCTTCATGTCATTAAACAGAGCGTGGCAGATATCAAAAAGACGATCATTCCGGACATAAAAAGATTGTTGATCCCGAAAACTATCCTCTTTTATTAAGGCATCTTTAAAATTTGCCTCAAAAAACTCTCTTAACATCTGCTCCATTATTACCTATTTGCCCAGCTTATCTTTTAACGATTCCTTTTCCACTTTTTCAAACAGCTTTAAAATTCCATCCATTAACTGTTCGGGGCGCGGCGGACAACCGGGAACGTAAACGTCAACCGGAATTATCCTATCTACGCCTTGTAAAATCGCATAATTATTAAAGACGCCGCCGCACGAGGCGCACGCGCCCATTGATATAACATATTTAGGATTAGGCATTTGATCATATAGCTTCTTCACAATCGGAGCCATCTTCATTGACACCCGCCCGGCCACAATCATCAGGTCGGCCTGGCGCGGAGAAGGACGCATGACTTCCATTCCAAACCGGGCCAAATCGTATTTGGGACCAAAAGCCGACATCATTTCAATCGCACAACAAGCCAATCCAAAACCAAACGGCCACATTGAACGTTTACGCGCCCAATTGACAACTTTATCCATTGTCGTCAGGATGATAGAATCGGGGATTTTTTCTTCTATTCCCACTTCAAGGCCCCCTTGCCAAGTATATAAAAATAGCCAACCAGAAGGATGGCTATAAATACCGCAATTTCAATCAAACCAAACGTTCCTAATTTTTGATAGATAACCGCCCAGGGATATAAAAATACAACTTCAATATCAAATAGAATGAATAATACTGCAATCAGATAAAATTTAACCTGAACTCGGCCTCGCGTGTCGCCTTTGGGAGTAATTCCGCTTTCATAAGGCTCCAGTTTGGCCCCCTCCACGGTCCTTCGACCGAATAAAATCGAGGCGCTAAACATAGCCAAACCTATGACCGTTGCCAAGATCACCAGAAAAAATATCGGAAATAATAACTCAAACATTTCCCAAGCCATTCTCTAATAATTTAAGTTTTCATTATAGAAACTGTCTTTGGTCAAGTCAACATAATTTTGTGAATTTTTTAACAAGTTCCCCAAAATTCAAACTCCGATTCTAATATGATTTGAGTATATCCAGCCATGCTTGTTTTTATGAACCTCAACTCGATAAACGCCGGGCCTTTTAACTGCATATTCCAGGCTATCTCCGTTTGCTTCCGCTACCATCTGCCCATTTCCTACCAATCGAATAAGTCCTTTTCTTGGACATTTAATCCGAATCTGGCAATCATCAGAAAAATCCAGTTTCCCACCATTGATAGCAGTATTCCCACCCTGACGCGCCGTATACTGAAATCCGGCGGCATCACCCCATCGGTAATTCGAATTAAAAAATCGGCAATCGCGGATAGCCTCATAAACTTGCTTTTGCGCAGTTTTCAGATCTACCGATAGTTTTTCAGGAAGAAGCAAATGCAACCGCAAAGCTTTAAATTGTACTTTATATGGAAATATAACCACTTTAAAAGGACCTATTTTATACGGAAAAGCGTGAACATCGGCCGCCGCGATTCCAGCGACCTTTCGCGTTAAATTTAGCTCATCCCACTTTGTCAGAATTCTATCAGTCGGAGCCTTTAAAGACTTACGGGGCGAGAAAAGCATCATAAGTTTATTATATGACTTAAGATTTTCCATCCATTCCGACATCTGATTCCATATTTCCAAACCATCAAACCCTTCCACATCCCAATCTGTCCAGGGATAGGGACGATACTTACTATTCATAGGGCGGATTTCGTCAGGATGAGCCATAATTCCCAAAGCCCCTTCCCGATGAGCCGCCGCGACATATTCCCCGGCGGCCATATTTTCAGGGAAAACTGAATCTGAGCCAAAAATCAGATAATGATTACAGTCTTCAAGATCATTGTGCTCATAGCCGATTAAAACTAAAGTCTCGTTATAATGGCCCTCTTTTTTTTCATCGCGGGTTTCAAGAGTCATATGATCCGTAACCATAATGAAATCAAGACCGGCGGAAGAGGCAATCATTGCAACCTCGTCAAGAGGCTTGGCGCCATCGGATGCAGTCGTATGGATATGAATACATCCTTGATATTCAAAGTAGCCGTTAACTTCTCTCATAACCAACCGGCAATCCTCAAGTCGTCCTTATTAAATTCATATAAGGATGTCATTTTCAATGCTTTAATACTTTTACGAATATAAAGACAACTTTTATAAAAGTAAACAGCGTTTCAAAATAAGTCTGGTTTGATAGTTTCAAAAATTATAAAAAAGCGAATATTTTGAAAACCTAATATAAATATTCTTAAGAAGGCAATAAAATAAACGGGATGTGTAAAATCGCCCAGATTAGATATCGAATGATCGTCTGCTGTCGGATATCTTTGGCCATAAGGCCCAGATAGAATCCTTTAGCAATCGTATTACTCATCATTGAAATAAGAATCGCCGGGACGATAACAAGGTGGATTGGCAATTCCCGGGAAATTAATGATAAAATGAAAGGATCAATATCGGTCACACCAACCATTGCGGAAAGAATATATAAACCGGCGTGGCCATAAAACTGTTTAATAAGAATGGTGATCACCGATAATGTCACAAAAAGAACCGCGAATATCAGGGCCGGTTTCAGTTCGAAGGGATTATGAAGAGTATTTACATTGGTTTTTACATTCTTATTATATCTCCGTGGAATAGACGTGGCGAGAATGATCCCAATAATGGCTAGTACCCCCAGTTTCCACCAAAAATAAGCGAAATATTCCATCTGCAGAATAGCGATAAGAACCAATACCCGCAGATACATAACACTGCTGGCCAGAATCGAAGCTCGCATTGCTATCACGGCATGCTCAGGATTTCGCTGAGCCACGCGCCCCATTGCAATCGAAACGGCCGTACTGGAAACGACTCCGCCGAGAATACCGGAAAGCCATAACCCGATTTTTTCGCCATATTTCTTAGATAGAAAATACCCGATAAATCCTATTGATGAGACAAGAACAACTATCAGCCAGATTTTTCGCGGATTAAGAGCAAAATCGGTATAATTTTCATTGGGCAAAACGGGCAGGATAATAACCGAAACAATTAAAAATTTAACCACTGCTAAAAATTCGGTCTTGCTGAATTTATCGACGTACTGTTCCAATTGACTTTTTTCGGATAATAGAAAGGTACCGACAATGCCCAGAGCCAGCGGAACCCATATATCCGCAAGAAGACACAAGGCGCCGACAATATAAGTGAGAAGCATCGCGATTTCGGACGTCCATCCGACATGCCCCGCCTTAAGTTTGGCAATATAGCCGCTAATAGCCAATGCGGTAATTGCCACCAAACCGGTTGGCATTATCCAGGCGACATTAACCTGATACAGCCAGGCGCATCCAAATCCGAAGACGCCCGCTAATGAATAAGTTCTGATACCGGAAAATACTTTGCCCTTATCCCTCGCCCCGGAACTTTCCCGTTCAATTCCGACCAAAAATGAAAGGCCAAGCGCAATAAAAAAGCGAAGCTCAAATGTCAATTTTATTTCTTCCATATATTTATTCGAAAATCACTCCCGCAATGGTTATACATAGATATGTCGGCGAAAGTATACTAATTTTTTAATCAAATAGTCCATAATTATATTATAACTGCTTGACATTATTGAACATATCTCACAAGTAACCTGGTTATCTTAATTGGCCAAAAAGATTTACAGGCAAAAAAATAGACAGATCCTATTGACCCAAATCTGCCCCCTTTTATTTCGAATGAAAATTAGTCTAAAAACTCGACTGGAATCTTTTTAAACGCCGAGCTTTGAATCAGCTTTTCAATCCGTTCTTTAGTCTTTTCACCCAAATTTACCAATTCAAATCCGGCGGCATACATGCCCAGTTCAGCATGTTCAATACACCAGGCATTCTTAGCCTCAAAGAAAAGATCGCAAGCGCCATCAATCTCTTTGTGAAGAATCAGCTTGAGTTTATATATTGATCCATCCCGAAAGGTTTCTTTGCCAAAGAGCTGAATTCCGTCGAGACTAAGATCAACAATGCAACCAAGCAATTTACCGGTTTTTTGATCATAGACGCCAAGATATCTATTGGCCTGACATCGTTCGAGTTTTCTCAGTTCTTCCATCGGACTCTCCCGTAAAGACATTTTTTGAACCTTCAATAAAGAAGGTATATTATGATTTAAGATCATTGTTGAATTGATCTATAAAAGTGTTATCGGTAGATATTTAGAATATTTTAGCCTCAATATAGATTAATTGGAAGTCCGGTACATTGCCGAAGCTGTTCACGCTCAAAAGATATTTCTTTATTGTTCAACTACTTAACAAAGCTCTCACCACAAAGAAAATATTCCGAATAATCTCGTAACTTACTGTGCGTTAATCTATAAATGCAAAATAATAACAATAGCGGTCGAGCCCCAGATTGCAAGATGACCGTAAATCAACTTAACATATTTCCTATACTTCTTATTTTTACGTGCGGCCTCAAATACGGCCATGACGAATCCAGGTACAGCAAGTTTTAAATAGGAAAATTCGATATGCATAATCCACTTGGAAACATATGCGAGAATAATTATGCTGAGTCCGATTGATATGGAGAGCTGAATCTGCTCGTTTTTTATCATTTTGATTAATTTTGACATTACACCTTACTTCCCCTGAAATTATATCATTAAAAATAGATTAATCTTGCCTATGTCAAGTTTTTTTCAGCCGGTTAGCTTCCTTGAGCGCTTTCCGCAATATAAATTCGATCTGGCTATTGAGACTCCGGAGCTCATCATTGGCCCATTTCTCGAGCAATTTCAAATGCTCCGGATCAAGTCTCAATAAAAATGGTTTGCGTTGCGACACGGCTATTGATACAGCGTTCCGGTATTAATAACCGGCTGGGTTGAAGTTTCACCGCAGAGCACAACCAACAGATTGGACACCATCGCGGCTTTCCGCTCATGATCCAATTCTATTATATTTTTCTCCGACAATTGCTCAAGCGCCATTTCAACCATCCCAACCGCGCCATCGACGATTAACCGACGGGCCGCAACAATCGCCCCGGCCTGCTGGCGGCGCAACATTGCCTCAGCAATCTCCGGCGAATAGGCCAGATGACTGATGCGAGCCTCAAGAACCTGCACTCCGGCCTGTTCCAAACGATTCTGAATCTCTATCTTTAATTGCTCGGAGATTTCAGGAGTGTTGCCGCGCAGTGAAAAGGTATCTTCCTTATCGGTATCATACGGATGCTGGGTAGCGAGATTGCGAACCGCCGCCTCGCTCTGGATTCTAACAAACTCTTCGTAGTTATCAACCATGAAACAGGCCTCGGCCGTCTCAACCACTTTCCAAACGACAATCGAAGCAATCTCGATCGGGTTTCCGTCGATATCATTGACTTTCATCTTCCCCGTTTCAAAATTGCGCACTCGAAGCGAAATGCGCCTTTTGCTGTAGAATGGATTGGCCCAGCGAAGGCCCTCGGTTTTACAGGTTCCAACATATTTGCCAAACAACTGCAATACCCGCGCCTCGTTGGGATTGATAAAAAAGAGTCCCAGAAGCAAAAAGATATCGACCAGAATCAACAGTCCGGCGACAACTTTAATGAATGGCACAAGAATAATCACCGCGGCGACAAGAACCAGAAGCATAATTAATAAAAAGAACAGCATTCCCATCCCCGACGCGACATTTCTTTCTTTTTCCTGAACCATAGCATCCTCCTTTTGTGATAGCATTATGATATCATTTTAATATCGGTATAAATATAGGATTAATTCAGTTTTTGTCAAGAAAAATCGCATAAATATCATGTAATTATTTGACTCTTATGTATTTACAGAAAATTGGGTTTGTTTTGCATATTTTACATTTTTTCATTGTAGTCATTTTGTCGTAAAAGTGTAATTCCACACACATATATTTATTGCTTCTCATATTATAAAAGACCGGCAAATTACTATCGGAATAGTACGAAAATTGTAAATGAGAGTAAATATAAGATTCTATGGCATAGATTCGGTGTTTTCTAAAGGCCCCACAGGCTTTCATTTCAATCCCATCATACTTCAGGGTCTTTGACAGAACCTTCGGCAAGACCATGGGCCACCCCAGCGGCTTTAATCGACGATAAAAAGTTTCGCGCCTGTTTTTGTCCGAGATTGATGCGGGTCGGTATCATCGGCCACCTGATAGCTCATACCCGGCTTTAAAACAAACTTCCGCCCGTCTTTCAGTTCGGTTTCCAGTTCACCTTCCAGAACAAGCAGGATATGCCCTTTATTACACCAATGATCAGCCAAATATCCGGGGGAATATTCAACCATCCGCACGCGAATAGGGCCGAATTCAAGTGTTCGCCATAGGGCAATGCCGGTTTCACCCGAATGCTCGGTGGGTGTAATCTCATCCCAATTAGTCGTGCCAAACGGCATATCAGTTAATTTCATAGTTTACCTTTTATTTAGAAGAATTTTTTTTATATTTTTTGGGGCAGACAAAAACGCCTGCCCCTCATGGAATCTATAAGCAATCTCAGCAATACTTTTTAATATGGACAGCTCGGATCTGGACCGCCTTTATACAAAAAGTTAATCAGATAGGTAATATCCAGAATATTGGTATCTCCCGAACTATTAACGTCAGAGACCTCAATTATTTCCGGCTTCGTGCCATCTTTATATAAATAAGTTATTAGATAGGTGATATCCAATATATTCACCTGACCATCGAATTGAACATCGCCGCAGAGAGGACGCAAAACTTCGACTTCAAAGAAGTTTCTATCGATAGCAAGATTAGGATCCCCTTCACCATATCCTTTAACAATTACCCGATGATTTCCGATATCCTCAAGAGTCGGCGTCCACGACCATATCCAGTCACCGGAATTTACCTGACCCGGCCCCATTTCCAGCTCCAGAAATGATTCGGAGCCGAGTAAATTATTCAATATGAATTGATAAGAATAATCCTGCCCCACATCAAGAGTTAATGGTCCTTCAATGCCATTTACAAAATCGACGCTTCCGCAACAACATTTTTTAACCGGCCAGCAATAGGGACCATTAAATGAAAGTGGCGGATCAAATATCCAATCATAGGTATCATTGCCAAAATCACCCGAATCAATACATAGGTTTCCTATTAGCTGCCCGCAAATAAAACTTCCCATAACGTCAAAATAAAACGAAAACGCCAGGATTTCACCACCGACCGGTTGCCAAAAGCCTTTGAAAGGACTGGCGACTCCGGTAAAATTATATTGATCCGGAGTTGTTAAATTGCCGTCCCAACTTTCGGTTGCTTCGTCCGTAAGCATATTCCAAATATCCTTAAATTCATTCGACACTATCCATGAGTTCGGAGTTGAATAATTGATATTACTCAGGCCACCGGTTCCATAAATCTTAAATGGAGTACACCAATCCCCCATTTGCCTGTCATCATTAGTGACATATATCTTAATATATTTGCTATAATTGGCGGCGATATAATCAGTTCCTTCCTCATTATATAATTCCGCTTCGATTCTAAATTGAACCGATTGGGCCAGACCTGAGAGTAAAATGAATAATGCTGTCGTTAACAGAATTTTTTTCATCGTATTCGCTCCGAACTAAAATGAATACTTGATTTATTTTAAAATA
>JBDRRI010000416.1:0-2746 GCA_043825815.1 Candidatus Zixiibacteriota bacterium | reverse complement strand
TGAACACATTTAATCCAATACAGTAACGTATATGCTCTTTGGATAAAATGATTATACAATATTATGGATAATTGTCAACAATAATATAGGGAATTTTCCTTATATGCAGTGGTCTCAGAGACGATATTAACCTATAGGAATTAGAGAATATCGGTGATTTATAAACGTAAGTTAAATTTGTGCCACAAGGGATATTTTCGATTACTATTATAATATTCGTAATAATGTATATTAACAAATGATTTCCAATTGACCCAATTTTGTCATAGACATGTTTTGGAGAAAACTACACAACTGAAAGACGCTGGCTAACAATTACTTATAAAAAAATAGCGGTGCAGGGACTTGAACCCCGGATTCATCCACCATCAATTTTGCAACCCCATGAGACACAATGCAATACGCCACAACTTGTTTTTCTGCAATAATTTATGAGTTTTGATTGTTTTAAGTTGTTTTGAATTGTTTTGATGTAGTTTAGTCGATTTTTGACACAAATTTGACACAAAAGTATATCTCAAATTATGGCCCTTTCTGTCCATTATTAATTTTGCCGCTTATGTCGAATCCAATTTGGAAATGATATTAGAAAAAATGTCATCCTTTTTAAAATGAAGAACCTAGTAAATTACTTGCGCTCCAATTCCAATATTGGCCATATGGTACTAGATTTGATAAATTTGGAAGTTTGGTGGGCGCAAAATAGGCACAAAGGTTTGATTTTATCAACTATTAAACCAAACAACTAAAAGGCATTAACCAAGGCACCATCAATATTCGCAAAGCATTCAGATAGCCGTTCGATTTGCTTCAAGCGGATTAGTGAAAATAAATCGCAAACCATATTATGCAAAAAATATTATTAATGACGGATAGGGATAGAGCCGAGAATTGGTCAGGATATCAACCGATTCATGGTAGTGTATTACAACAGTCGCCAATTTCATAAATTAAAATCGGAATAGGTCTTTATTAAGTTCATAATTTTTGAGAGCATCGGCAGTTTTTAAGGAGATCGGGCGTATTATATTAGAGATGGAGTTGATTGCCTCGGAAGACAACTCTGCCTGAGAAACGACTTTAACTCCAACAACGGTATGATCATATCTGTTTTCTAATTCCGGCTTAAACAAAAAACGACTCATTTCTTGATTTGGATCAAGAATTTTAATAGACTTATCAAATATTTGCTCAAATTGAGTTTTAAATAATTTCGATGAATATGGATAATGTGTACAGCAAAGCGCCACCGCCAGGCTGTCATTACTACCAAGAATAAATTTACCAGCCGCTTCCCATCCATACATTTCAATCATGGTCTGAACAATATCGCTATTCGGATCAGATTGTATTTCGCTTTCAAGCATATCGCATGCCTGGGGAATGACGCGAATTGAATCGGGACCCAGTGCCTCTCGATGTGAGTTTTGGCTGATAGTCGTCGGTGTTCCCAAAATAACAATATTATTATCAGGATCTGCTTCAAGTTCATTTTTTATAAGGTTAACTCCAAAATCTACTATATCAATTACGGGGATATTGGTTGTTCGAGAGAATTCCGTTTCAGGATATATCACGGACAGAGTGTTGCAGGCGATCAGGATAATATCCGGTTTGAATGTACTTTGCATGCCGGTTAAGGCAGCGCTGAACACAGTGACTTTCTCTTCCTTGGACGGCATTTGATTATATAAATAATTTGAGCTGGGAAGCGCATTACCAAATATTATATCAACATTTTGAAATAATCCGGAAGACTCCATCCTCTTTTCAATTTCAGCGGCAACTGAAAGCCCACCCAAACCGGAATCAGTCACCAATATTCGAACCGCTTTTTTCTTATAAAATTCGGAAATCAGACTTTCTGGTGAGCTCTTTCCCGTATCGTCAATTTCGGCGCTACAACCCGACCAAACCAAATTCGCGGCCAAAAAACATAGACAAACAACGACAGCCGTCAGCCGTCCCAGTTTTTTCATGATATTCTCCATAGCATATAATAAATATTTCTAAAAATTAAACCAAATAATAAGGAGCCCGGCAAAATGCCGGGCTCAATTGCTAGCCGCGAATTATCTCTCTAAGGATGAGTTGGCGCCGCGCCATCTTTATACAGAAAGGCGATTAATCGGGTTGCGTCAAGAATATTAATCGATCCATCTCCGTTGGCATCGCCAGTTTCAATAATAGGCCGGGGCTCTTCTCCACCCTTGTAAATATAGCCGATAATACGTGTTACATCCAGAATATTAATAATTCCATCGAAATTGGCATCACCTGAAGTATGGCCAATCATGGCAATTTCAGAATTCTCAATGAAACTGCCACCAGCCGTCAAATCTCCGGTAACGCTATAAGATTGCGAGGTTATATCCCATAACAATGGATATCCGCCGATAAAATCAGAGATATCAATTTCAATAGCCATAACCTGTCCCGCAAATCCGGAATAGCCTTCCAATATTGCGGTTGAAATTGGAGTTAATCCATTAACCATAATCGTTGGCTCTGATATTTCATCGACTGTATGACCACCACCGGCAAACTCGCCGCCGAGATAGAACATGGCTGTCATATCGCCGTAAGGATATTCCATAAAGGCATACATTGGTTCAGGATTGGTAACAAGAATATTATCATACACAACGGTATCAGCTGCCAGAGTCCACAACGAAAGCGAATTGATTCCATCAAGAGTATATGTTTTAGTGGTGGCATCCAGTGTTCCATAATGCAAGGCCCAGCT
>JBDRRI010000415.1:0-3577 GCA_043825815.1 Candidatus Zixiibacteriota bacterium | reverse complement strand
TCTTTTTTCAGTTGGGCAATAATCTTTTTGGCGCGAGCTATCTTTTGTTCTAATGTCTCTTTCATACTGATAAAATCACTACCCGATCAATATCATTTAAATCTTTAATCAGATGAAAAGTGCGGTAGCGTTTATCTTTCGCTGATATTTCCGCGATTTTATCCGCTTGATTATATCCGATTTCAAACATCAACCGTCCTTTTTCTTTCAAGAATGGCGGCGCCTCCGCAATCAGTCGCTTAATTATATCCAGACCTTCGGTTCCCGATGTCAGCGCCACCTTCGGGTCGCTTAAAACTTCGGGAGGAAGCGTCTCGTACTCCTTCTCAGATATATACGGGGGATTAGAGAGAATCAGGTCAAATTTTTCATCGGGCCGCAATGATTCAAACAAATCCGATTTCCTGAAATCTATTTGGCTCTCAACACCGTAAATAGCGGCATTTTTCCGGGCGGTAGCCAGAGCTCCCTGAGAAATGTCGAGCGATGTCACCCAGGCGACTGGCAGTTCCGATGCCACTGTAACACTGATAACGCCCGATCCGGCGCCGACATCAAGAATTTGCGGCGATTCAAGTCCCTCGTTCTTGATATAATTAATCGCCAATTCACAGAGAATTTCTGTTTCCGGAGTCGGCACCATGACATCGCGATTGACCATAAATTTTCGCCCGTAAAAATAACTTTCACCGAGAATATATTGGAGTGGAAAACGGGTCGACCGCTTGTCGACGATCTGATTGAATTTCTCGATTATATTGTTGTCGATTAACTGTGGACCGTACATATAGATATCGATCCGATCAACCTCGAGAAGATGTTCTAAAATTATTTCGATTTCCGCCGCGGCGCATTCAATTCCGGAGGCGCGCAATTTCTCCTCGGAAGTCTTAATCAAACTCTGAAGTTCATATTTATCCATTTATTTCCAGCCAATATTCATATGGCCGGTCGCCATCATATTTTGAAAATGCGGGGGAGTGGAGCATCCGTTTTTACCGATTCCTTTTAATCTGAGATTGCGAGACGGTATTTTGCGAGGTTTTAAAATCACTCTTTTCTCACCGGCCAGAACAATATTGCCGGCCAGGACAATGCCACCGACCGCCAGCGTTGTTGATTTAATAAATTCCCGTCTTAACATTTATTGTCCTCCTCCTCTTCCACATTCAAATTGAAATTGTTGATTTTCATATAGGGTACTTTCATCAGCACCGAATATTGAGGATAAATTATCCGTCCCGATGATAACGCTTCAATATTGGAAAATGCTTCCAACAATGATTGATTGGTCCGCATATTTTTGATCGGTTGTCCGATTTTTCCGTTCTCAATTAAAAAAGTGCCATCCAGCGTTGTCCCGGTTACCATCGTGGCCATCGGATTGAGAAAATTAATATACCAAAAATGAGTTATATAGACTCCTTTTTCAGTCGCTTGAATCATCTCTTCGACTGTTTTATCGCCCGGCGCGACCGCCAGTGTCTTTGGATAGGGGCCGTAGCTGTTGGTCGGGGCAAGAGCGTTGCCGGTCGATAGCGTCTCCATCAGATTGGCATAATAAGTGTTATAGACAACTCCCTTGGCAATACCATTGGTAATAAGCTCCGTCTTTTTGCGGACGGTTCCCTCATAGTCAAACGGACAATAATTGAAATCGGGATCCGATGGATCCTCGGTGACCGTAAAATTATTCCCGGCGATCTGCTCGCCAATTTTCGCGGACATAAAGGAGCGACGTTGATAAAATGTCTGGCACCCAAAACCCATGAAGGAAAGCATCAAGAGCAACTGCCCGACCGCCGCCGGTTCCAGTATCACGGTGTACTGTCCGCTCTCGAGACTGATTATATCCCGTGATTTGGCCGCTTTGCGAAGTGCCGTTTGGGCGATTTTATCAATATCAATTTGGGAGGCATCCGGGTGAAACTGCATCGCCCAGCCGGAATTATCAAAATCGCCCGATAAAGTCAAGGATAACTCAGCCTGCGCCCTCGTAAAGAAACGATAAATCCCCAGAGTATTGGCGACCGCCAGTGAGTTTTCATCAATACGAAATGCGCCGGAACTTTTCGTTTTGCCTTTGTCCGCAATCCGGTTTATTCGCGCAATTGCTTCGGCTCGCTGTCCGGGTCCGAATTCAGGCAGGGCCGGTTTTATTACGTCATTGTATTGAACTCCCGCCTCCGGTTTGGCAAATGAAACGAAATTTTGATCGGGCGGGATGAATTCCAGCATCGTCTGGCAATCATTGACCGCTTTTTTGATACCGTCAACGGAAATATCGCCGGTAGCATTGACCGCAATTTTCTTCTCGCGGGCAATTCGAATATATAAAGTGGTTTGTTCGTTATCGATATTATCGCTGATCCGCGACTCAGCAAAACGCGTCAATGACAACCGCTCTTTTTCAAGAACCGCTTCGGCCATATCGGAGTCGGAATAGGTGAGGGCCTTTTTCAAAATCTCCATTGCTTTGTCTTTGGTAAACATCGCTTAACCTCCCACCTGAATATTATCGAATCGGGCCGGTGATGCTCCCTGCGCTGTACGGGCGTTTTGCCCCGGCTGACCCTTACCGCAGTTAGGCGTCCCCCAGACGCGGTAGGACTTGTGATTGGCGATAGCGGTGCATTTATTCCAGAAATCGGTCGTGCAACCGGAATAGGTCGGATTTTTTATCGGCGTGGTCAGTTTCCCCCCCTTAATTAGCCAGCCAATTTCGCACCCAAACTGAAAATACCGCCGTTCATCATCTATCGACCATGATTTAACACCATCCATGTAGATACCGTCATCAATGCCGGATAGTATCTCCTCGAAGGACTTATCGCCCGGCTGCAAAATAATATTTGAGATTCTGACAATCGGAATATTGCTCCAGCTATTGGCGCGCATGGCGCCGGTCGATATCTTCCCGATTTTAAATGCCGTTTCCCGC
Organism: Candidatus Zixiibacteriota bacterium; assembly: GCA_043825815.1. Lineage (GTDB taxonomy): Bacteria > Zixibacteria > MSB-5A5 > GN15 > PGXB01 > JBDRRI01. Next base: position 636 of record JBDRRI010000415.1, on the reverse strand, counting down.
GATGATAAATAATTAACCAGCCGACCATTCTGAATAAGTTCCGCCTTCATGGCCGGAACGCCCTCATCATCCCATCCCGCTGTCGCCAAACCATTGGGAATCGTCAGATCGCTGGTAACATTAACAATTTCCGAGCCATACATCAGCTTGTCCAATTGATCCGGAGTGGCAAACGAGGTTCCTGAGAAATTCCGCTCGGTGCCGAACACTCGATCCAGTTCCAACGGATGGCCGATCGATTCGTGCATCTGAAGTGAGACCTGATCGCCGGATAACAACAGGACCGTTTCCTTTTCGGGGCATTTCTCAGCCGACTGCATCATTTTGACCTCCTCCACCAGACGGGGAAGAGCCTCTTTCATTTTCAATTCTTCCAGAAGTTCAAAACCCTTTGATTCGTACTGGCCCGATGAGGTTGGGAAAGAGCGCTCATATCGCTCCCTGTGCCCCATAGTCATTCCAAGCGACAGGCCGCCGCCGGTATGTATTAAAGTCTGCGTAAGCTCCGCGCCTTCGCTGGAATGAAACCTTTTTTCTCGCTTGCGAAACGAGGCGAAACAGCCGTGCGAATTAATTGACTCCCCGCCCTGTATTTCGATAGCGGAATCGATCTCCTGCAGAAAGGAAATTTTGTGA
>JBDRRI010000414.1:0-14989 GCA_043825815.1 Candidatus Zixiibacteriota bacterium | reverse complement strand
GCAATTGTTTATTCTCTTCAAAATATTTATAAATCGGTTCCAGATTATCCCAAAACTGATGTTTACTTTTGCCCGGTGAAATAGATTTTATTTTATTCAATCGGATTGAATCCATTCTGCACGGAAAAATATGAACCGGTATTTTTTCCTGACCGTTATCCTTGGCCTCCACCGCCGCAATATACAGCTCCTTGATATATTCATCGCGAATAGGGATACAGCCAATGGTAACACAATTGCCGTGGATAAATATCAGACCGCCCGGTTTGTTTTTATCACTTAGTATTCGATCCGATTCATTCGGATAATTTAATTGCATTGAAAGATGAAATTTGGACATTGGATTAAAAAGATTAATATAATAAAAACCCTCGGGAATCTGAAAATCGCCCTTTCTGCGCTTCGGCCCCAGCTCTCCGGATAGGACACAGATATTATAAGATTTTATCAATTTATATAGGCTATCGGTTTCCGACCAAGCCCAAAGTTCCAGAAGTTGTTCATATTTAAAGGCTCGAATAAATATATTCACCGATGGATAGGCAATATTCTGAGCTTCAAAAAAGCGCCTAATCAATTCTTCTTTTTCCGCGTACGCCTCGCGCACCCGCGAATATTCCAATTGATTTTTTTTAAACTCTCCGGGGTATATTATATTAACTCCGACGAGAATAAAGAATAAGGATAATATTAATATTTTGCAGATATTTTCCCTACCCATATAGTACATATTGCAGATTAATAGATTGGGCATAAGATTTCAAGAAAAAATCATATTCGCAAAAAAATGCAGAATGAAAGTAACTTAAATATATAACAAATCACATCCGCTTTACGCTTGGTTTTGTAATCCGCTGCCTGTAAACATTTTATTAAGGATAATTTTTTTTATATAAATTGGCCTAACGATTGCGTTTTACAGGTTTGATTAAATGGAGTTTTTAATATGACGGAAATAATATCAATAATGGCCATCTGGACTCTTATCGGAGTAGTCTGCTATTTCGTGGCTGAGCGAAAAAATAAAAACTCGACCGCCTGGCTGATTGGCGGGATCATTTTGGGCTTTTTGGCTCTCGGTTATCTTCTGCTTGATATCGATGATTAGCGGGCAAATTAATTATTCCAATTAAAAATTAGTTTGTTAATTCCTCACGGGTTAGTTTATTTAATATGAATATCAAATAAAGTGAGGAGCCTATGCTGACCAATCCGATTATCGAGGCGATGATGAATCGCAAATCAATTAGAAAATATAAAAAGAAGATGCCGACGAATAAAATCATTGAGACGATTGTCCGCGCCGGACAACAGGCGCCGTTCGCCTCGCAGCTTGGTAGTTTATTATTGACTAAAAATAATCCGAAAGCGCCGTTTGGCGCACCGTTATCATTTATTTTTCTTCTTGATTCATATAAACTGGAACTGATAATGAAAAGACGCCAATGGAAAATGATAACCAATGATTTGCAAATGCTTATTTTCGGCATTCAGGATTTGACCTTAATGGGTGAAAATATGGTTATGACGGCGGAAAGTTTAGGATTGGGAAGTTGTTATATTGGTATGACACCCTACTCGGCCAAATATCTGGCCCGAAAACATAAACTTCCCAAGCGCGTTTTTCCAATTGTGGAACTGGTTATGGGATATCCCGATGAAATCAGGCCGCCTCGGCCTCGTTATCCACTCGATGCCGTTCTTTTCGAAAACGAATATCCGAAATTTACCGATGAAATGCTCGATCGGGCGATGAAAGCAATGGACGACGGTTATCTGGCGCAGGATTACTATCGAAATCTGAAGGCCAAAATTAAACTCGCCGGGGATCGTGAAGAAACTTTCAATTATGACAACTATAGCTGGACCGAACATATTTCGCGAAAATGGGGACAATGGTTCGAATCGCCGGATAAGCTTTTGGAGCAGTTTAAACAGTGCGGTTTTAATCTCAAATTTGAAGAATAAATAGAAATTATTTCAGCTCTTTCCATTGTTCGATTTCGGGAATGATACCATCCTCGGTATCGACCCCGATCCCAAAATTATGATATCCGTAGGCGCTGTCAGATTTTGCCGGGATCTGCCAGAATTTATTATTGTCGGCAATATTATGCCCAATGGTTGTACTATCAGTAAATGAAATATATTTATCATTTCCGCCAATATCTATAAAACCACCGAACGATTTGGCATCATAAAAATAGGTCGATAGTTTCGACGGCGTAATATAATAATCTCGATAATCGACCGCTCCCAGTCCCAACGCTCCCTCTTTGAGGCGGTAGGTATCATCTCCCCCAATATCTATCAGAAACGCATTGGAGCGGACCTCGGCCAGTCCGATTGATATCATATCGGCCTGGTAAGAATCATTGCCGCCGATATTTATCAAAAAAGCGTTGGTGAAATCCCAGCCAAATCCCAGTCCCGCCCCGGCTGTTTCGTACAGTTCATGCTTATCATTGCCATCCTCATCGATTAGGATACCATTGCAGAAATGAGCCCCTGATCCTTGGGTAAAATAACATGATTTATAGATGTCATCCCCGGTGCCATCGTAGGCGATCCCGGTGGCGAACCAATAACCGGTCCCCAGCGACCAGTTGCCAGAATAATAAGAATCGTTACCATTGATGTCGATAATGGCTCCTAATCCACCCGCCCAACTGTGACCATCGGTCATATCGGCCCGACGGCCAGAACCGACTCCCTGTACAAAATTACCATTGATTTTACCTTTGGAATGATAGTCGGCCAGATCAAACACTTCCGGATTAGGCTCGCCTATATATTTATCATCACCGCCGTAATCGGCCAAAACACCGACGCCTCCTCCGTGCCCGCCAAACCCCTGACCCATCCCATAGACAAAAAAGCTGTCATTGCCGGCAACATCGAAACAGAGTCCGATACCGAAATACCCGGCTCCTTGCGCCATTAATCCAGCTGAGTAAGAATCATCGCCGCCACGGTCATACAGAATGCCAACACCAAACATCCCGACTCCCTGCGAAAAGTGCCGACCACGATATTTATCATTGCCCGAATAATCATATAACAGATTGACACCTCCCAAAGCCGAACCGAATGATACCCCCAGATTGCTCTCATAAATGTCGTTTCCGGCCATATTAATTAGGATCGATAAAGGCAGAACCGTTTTACTGATATCAGATTGGTACCCGAACAGGCGGTCGCCTCCGAAGTCGATTGTCAGAAGATTTTCACTGATATCAACCAATCTGTCCGATTTATATTCGGAGCCGATAAACTGTATTTTCCCATATTGCGATTCAATTGTAAATATTTTATCACCGGTCAGGCCCCCATAGGCGCTTAATGTATCTGCCGTAAGTTCGATGATTGCGGTCGCTTTAAGGGCGGCATAATGAAGCGACGAATAATCAATAGTCGAGGCAAGATCGTCATATTCAGGATGATAATTATCGAATAAATCGGGATCATCGTTAAACCTGTCATTCCTGAGTTTTTTAAGTTTTTCTGGTTCGACATTTCTGAAAGCGAGTTCTATCCAATGGGCGATATCGGGCAAATTTAAAATTAGTCTGGCGATAGCAAATTGTGATTTTGAGGGTAATTTTTTATTAATTTGTTTGATTGTATCCAATATATCGGAGACTTCAATTTTATTGGGATATAACGAAGCTACCGCGGTTGAGATTATATTGGAAGAATCCCGGATTTCGAGAAGATTAGCCGAATATGGCCGGAACCCGCCCAGCTTTCTATCGACGCCAAGGGCATAGGTCAACTTATATAAAGCATCGGAATTGGAATCGAGATATGAAGGAATCATATATGTCTTAACGGCATTAGCCATTGTTTTGGAGTAGTCGTACAATTTCAGAGGTTCTGCAAAAAGAGCATCAAATGATGTCAGCCGGTAAGTAATATCAAGAGGAAAGCGCGACCAGTAACCATGCATCTGATAGCCAATATCATTTCGATCCAAACCGACTGAATCAAGTATCGCCCCAATGATATCGGATTGGTCCTGGGCATTAAGGTTTACGGTTATAAATAATGTGATAGTAAGTACCAAAATTAATAATAGTCTCATAAACATCTCCCGATTAAATTATCAGATAAAATACCAAAGAGGTTAGACCGTTGGCAATAAAAAACCCCGACTGTCGAAACAGCCGGGGTCGAGCGTCTATGAAACACAAAGAGATTTAACGATATTTACGTGTCGCGTTTTTGCGTTTGGCTTTGTAGGTTCTCTTCGTCGCAACTTGATTGTTGGTGGCTTTGCGAGCCGTGATGTTGCGTTTCGGGGCCGCTTTGCGGACAACCTTCTTGCGAATGGTAGTGGCTTGGCGGGTCGTCTGCTTTTGATTGTTGGCCCAGCGTTTTTGCGTAGTATTTTTCCGGGTCGTAGCCTTGCGAGCCGTATTCTTTTTCGGGGCTGCTTTCTTGACTACTTTCTTTTTGGCAACCGCTTTTTGAGTAGTCGGTTTCCGTTTGGTGGTCCACTTCTTCTGCGAGGTGGATTTTCTTGTTGTAGCTTTACGGGCAGTGGTTTTTTTCGGAGCGGCTTTTTTTACCACTCTCTTTTTCGGAGCAGCTTTGCGAGCCGTGTTCTTTTTCGGAGCGGCTTTCTTTACAACTCTTTTTTTCGCTGTCGTGGCATTTTTGCGTGTGGTGGTCTTTTTGACAGCAGCTTTGCGCGTGGTAGTACTTTTGCGCGCTGTGGTTTTTTTCTTAGGAGTCGGCATAAGCTCTTTCCTCCCCTTTCTGGTACTGATACAGGTTACCAAACCAATAAAATTGGTTTGAATTAATCTTTCGGTTTGTATCGACAATTAGTATAATTTGTTTAACTATATTGAGATAAGAATTATGCAGTAATTGATATATGTATAATTCTTGATTATGGTCGATTTCAAATTTCCAAAACCGGAACTCCTCTTTATCTGGAAATCGCCAAGGGTTTTAATAATTATAAGTGCGTTTAAAATGTGAATTCTTCTTCACATAATTTCAACTATGACGACAGTATGCAAACTAAAATCGACATGCTCTATTGATGCGGCAACTGTGGGACGGTCGCCATACTCGTTTCCATAATCCTCATCGCAACAACACCTTAGCCACCATCATTTTCTCGCCACCGAATTCAAGATTAAGATAATTCGCTTGATTTGCAAAAAGGCATACCCTTTGCATTAGGCAGTTACAGACGTTTAGAATTAAGGGAGATAATATGCTGGACAATAAGTTCAAACCTGGTTTTACAACAGAAAGACTCGATTCGGTCGCCGAACCCAAGGTTCATAAGGATGACGACGGGCATTATATTTTTACGCTCTCAGAAAATGTGAAAGTTTATTTCGAAGATTATTACACCTTTCTGGAAAAAGTATATGAACGATGCGACGCCGAACTTAAAGAGCTTGAGTTGAAAATTGCCAACACATCTCCCGACAACGTGGAGACGATTTCTTTTTACCGCGCCCGAAAAATAATCATTGATATCGTCTTTAAAACCGCCCGGTCATTCTATACCGACGGTTCCAATTTTGGCGTGATAATGACCCCCTGGTGTTTCGGGACAGTCGTTCTGGAAAAAGTCGAAGTGTACCGTGAACGACTGGCCAAAGGCGAGTTCGATGAAAGCAGTATTCCCGATTACGCCTATTATGTTTTAAAATATATTGATGAGATCAGCAAAAAGACTTTATTGGATCTATTCGATTTTCCGACTGAGGCTTTCAAAATGCGCTGGCAGTACAGCGAATTGCTCAAAAGATATTCCAAAGTGTTAACAAATATTACGAGTTCGCTAAATTCAGTTCTATCGACTATCAAAAATTATGGAGTCTGATTATTCAGATTTCATTCTTTCTCCTATAGGTCCCCGGAATCCTCCCGTTCCGGGGTTTTTATTATAAAATATATCCATAATCAGCCGATAATTATAGAAATTATAAAAAGTGACAAGATACTGATGGGAATACATTTACTCGAGAAGCCGCCTGTTAAAAGATATTTGCCGATTTATCTCGAATCGCTCCGAATCGATACCGTTCTCGATTTCGATCTATTCATTCAAATTGGCAACGAAATGATCCTCTATCGGTCGTCGGACCTCCCTTTTACCGAAAAAACGCTCTCCAAACTATTGGAAAATAAGGTCGCCCGTCTTTATGTAAATTACAAATCCAAAGACCATTATCAGAAATATATTGAACAGAATCTTGATAAGATTCTTGAAGATAAGGAAATCCCGGATGATAAAAAGGCCGGTATTCTTTATGAAACCTCGCAGAATCTTATGCAGGATGTTCTTTCCAATCCCGATTACGGCCAGAATATCAAGCGCTCGCAGGATATGGTTGAAAATACGGTCGGATATATTCTCCGAGGCCAGGCCGCCTTTCGTAATCTTTTGACGATCTCCTCATTTGATTACTATACTTATACTCATTCGGTCAATGTCTGCACCTTTGCCGTCGCTCTGGCGCAACAAATCGGGCGTAAGGATGAAGAGTATCTCAATGAACTCGGCATTGGCGCCTTACTTCACGATGTCGGCAAATCGAAAATATCAGAACGAATTCTGAATAAAAGAACTGCTCTTTCGGCTATGGAATTTGAATTAATGAAAAAACACCCCAAAATGGGTGTTGAGATATTGTCACAAACGGATATGATCACAGCCGGTTCATACTACCCGGTTTTACAGCATCATGAGCGGGGAGGCCGTAAAGGCTATCCAAATGGCCTGGAACTGAATGAAATGCACGAATACAGCCGAATTGTGGCAATTGTTGACACCTTCGATGCTATGACCACTCGTCGGGTTTATCAAAAGGCGAAAGAGACTTTTCCGACACTTAAAACAATGTTCTCGCTTGGTGATTACTACGATGAAAAGATGCTGGTGGCATTCGCCAACCTGATGGGCCCCGACGGGTTGAAATAAATCTAATTTTCTTGGAATTTAACCTATTATTCGGAGTCTTTGTCTGGAATAACGGCTGTATGGATTGATTCCGGATTCAATTGTAATTCAAACATTTTAAGAAGGGTTAAAAACATAGCCGCAATAAACGGTCCCATCACTATTCCCAGCAAGCCAAACATATAAATGCCACCCATAATGGAAAAGAAAAGCATTAGCGTATGGGTCTGTGATTTCCCGGAGAATAACATCGGTCTCAGGAAATTATCCGACTGGCTAATAGCAATACCAATAGCTATCACCAGAATTCCTTTAACTTGAGCTCCGGTCGCGAATAGAATTATTCCGGCCGGAATATATATCAGAAACGGTCCAACGACTGGCACGAAGGCCAGTACGGCCATGACCGAGCCCCAGAGAACCGGCGATGGTATCCCCATTATTAAAAAGAGAAGACCTCCCATCAAACCTTGGAATAGGGCAATCACCACCCCGCCATACATCATCGCCTCAATAACCGATTTCAAATGCGTATAAACAATTACAACCTGCCTTTTTTCCAAGGGCGTTATTCTTTTTAAAAAGTCGATTATCGCCTCACCATCGCGGAAAAAGAAAAACATCGCGAAAAACATCAGGAAGAAATAAAATAGGGTGCGAGTTATATTGGCGATGACAGTCGTTGCCTGCGAACCTATGGCTCTGGTTACAGTAGCAAGGGCATCCTTGATGATCGTCTCGAAATCGACATTGGCTAATTGCGGATAAGCGGCCAACTTTGCCTTTATGGTATCCCAAAAGGGAATATAAATCGAAGTCAAGCTTTTTAGACTTCCGTTTTGGTAGGCCTCATTCAGGTTGCCGACGGCGGCAGTCGCTTCGCTGACCAGCGAGGCCAGAATATATACTGACGGTCCGATAATAATAACAAAGATAATTGTACACATTAAAATCGAAGCCCGATTGGGTGATTTGATTTTTTTGTGAAGCCGGATATAAAGCGGGTAAAAGACAATAGTCAATATGGCCGCCCAGGCAATCGGCGTGAAAAACGGCACCATCAGGCGGTAAAAGAGATAAAAAAAGACCGCAACAATAAAGAAGAACAGGGCCGCTATAAAATATTCTCGTTTCATGAGTTATTTATTTCCTTTAATCTAACTCAATATTTATCAGTTTAAAATTGAAATCAACAACAAACTCGCCATTTGAATGCAAAAAAAAGGACTGTCAATGGACAGTCCTTAAACGAAATATCTTTGATTTACCTATATACAAGCTGGATTCGGACCACCTTTATAAAGAAATGAAATCAGGTAGGTTATATCAAGAATATTGGTATTCCCGGATCCATTGACGTCTCCCGAAGTCGGAAAGTACGGCGCCGGTCCGCTTTTATACAAATACGAAATTAGATAGGTTATATCAATAATATTAATAAGCGTATTATTATCAACATCTCCGCACGTCATTTCGCAAGCATCGCCAATATCGTTTCCATTATAGTCGGCCTGGCTCGGATTAGGAACATCAACGCAGTTATCACATATATCTCCGACGCCATCGGAATCAATATCGCTCTGGTCGACATTTTCAACATCGGGACAATTATCAATAGCGCAGGTATTATATGCCGAAAATTCGGGGTCGCCAAATCCATCGCCATCAGTATCGGTGCAGTTATCGCATGGATCTCCTATGCCGTCGCCATCACTATCGGTTTGCTCCGGATTATATGCAAACGGACAATTGTCCAAATCGCATGTTGTACCAGGGTATCCGGGCGTTCCCAAACCATCGGCATCAGGATCATTACAAATCGATGGACTGCCTGCGGTCACGGAAAACAGATCGGAAAATTCGCCCCATTGATTATCAGCGTCTTTGCCCCTAACTTTGTAATAGTAGATGCCTTCCGGCTTGCCAGACGTTACTGTATATGTAGGATCAGTAATTCCATTGGTTGACCCATATTCCAAAAATCCGGGAACCGGATAGATGTCATCGATAACCATTCCCCACCAGATAAAAGCCAGTTCAAAGGGCGTATGAGAAAACCTGATATAGACTTCCTGGCCGACGAATTGAGACAAATCAAAGGCGGCATTAACCCATTGAAATTCGGAATAATCGGTGATACCATTCCCCTCATTTAAGCCATATGGATTATAAGTACTGGAAATATTGCCCGGAAGATTAACAAAATTGACGCCATCGGTTGAAGCCTGGACATATACATAGTCAATTCCCGGCTGGAGTATAAAATAAGTTCTGAATTTCAGGCTGTCACCCGGAAGAACGGTGTAGGGAAGCGCGGTTTGCATGTAAATATGAGCAGATGTATATCCGCCGAGGAAAAAGCCGGAGTCGGTTAATTCCACTCGTTTTTGTTTCCACCAGTTAAAATTCTCGGCTGGATCAGTTAAAACTGAAAAATCGGTTAATTCGACCAATTCATATTCTTCAGCCGGATTGCGAACATCTTCAATGGTCCAATCTAAATCAAAAGAGGTGGCGGCGGCGATATTAGCCGGACCGGTAATTTCCGGCTTTCCCGGAGGAAGTATAGTTTCTATATGCCCGGCCAATTCGGCGACAAAAAGATTGGGCAAAAGATTTTCTTGAACCAAGGGATCAATTCGACTTGGATCGGGCCAAAATCCATCCGCATTTCGATTGCCAACCTCCGGCACAAAGGCCATTATTTTATTTTTGGTTGTTTGCTCACCATACATCCAGTCGTCGGAACCGCCATTTGTAGGATATCCGACCGCATCAATACCGGGCTCATACCCGTTGAATGTTGACATCGAATCACCCATTGCGGTGAAAATATCATGATCTGGCGATTCTGAATTGTTATAAGCAAAAGCATGCAGGTACAAATTGGAACTGGAGTGATAGTTTAGACAAATTTGAAACTCGTGGGCTTCGCAGAAATCGCGAAGAACCTGCGTGGCCGGTTCTGAAAAAGGTCCAGTTCCGCGATAGGTTTCGCTATAGCCGTCCGGCGACGAGCCAAAATCATCATAACCCCACATGTATCCCCAATTACGATTCAGATCAATTCCGAATGAACCATCACCATTATTTCGACGATTCTTCCGCCACATTCCCCCCGGCCACTGATTTTCGACATTGTATTGATAGCCATCGGGATTGCAAACCAAAACAAACCACATCTCTCGATCATTAACCAGATGCGTCACTTCCGGATCGATACCATAATTAGTCAATAAATAGTCAATATAATAAAGCAGGACGAGGGGGGTGATGACTTCGCGGGCATGTATCGCGGCATTATAGAAAACCTCCGGCTCATCCTCATCGACATCAGGATTATCGGAAATTTTAACGGCGTAAAGGTTACGGCCTTCCAGGGTCTGTCCAATAGCAATTTTATCGGTCATGATATCAGGATAAAGGTAGTGATAAAAGAAAAGTTCCGATTCTAACTGGCTGAGAGTATAATAACTAGCATATTTATCTTCTGGAATGCGCGATTTGTAAAATGCCTCCATATCCTCATAAACAACTTCAACCTTATAACCCATATTTTGTAATTCTTCAAGTTGCTTGGGATTGGAGACGATTTCAATATATTTCTGTCCGATAAACATTAAATCGAGATTCATTTTTTGAAGTTCTAACCATTGATCGGGAGTTTCAAACCCTATTTTGGCCTGAGTGTAGATTTCATCAGACGCAGAAACAGGTGAAAAGAATAAAACCGCCCCCAAAAACATAAACAGAAAATATTTGACAATCCTCATGAGTACCTCCATAAAAAGTTTTTAAAAGACAGTAACGGCAGTTAACCATATAGACGATGAAATATTTAGGATGTTACAAAATATTTTTATTTATCAGGGTTGAATAAAAAAAATCAGGGCCGAAATGAATCGACCCTGAAATTCGTATATATCTATTTTGCAGTAACGAACATTTTGCGAGCAAACAAGGCGCCGGTAATAGTCAATAGACTGAGCAGGATTAACACGCCCCAGTCAGTTATCGAGGACGCGCCATTGCCGATATATCTTAATTCGCAATCGGCTTCACATCGGAAATATAAATTATACAGCTTGAAACAGACGACATCATCGCAAATTTCGACTTTAATAGTACCAAAACCATCGCCACCGTTACAGACAACGCCGATTTGGTCGCTGTCATTGGGACCGGTTAATGTAGGCGGAGTAGCAGAACCGGCGACACAACCACTGGCGATTAAATTAACAATATAGGTTTGGCCGACGGCCCCGTCAGAAACCGAATACTCAATCATCTGAGTTTCCGGATTATAGATACAATTGGTTGAAATGGCAAAAGCCCCGGGAGCCGTAAAAACAATCAGAGCTGTAAAAACGGTTAATCCCAACATCAGAATTGATGTTCTGTTACGATTCATAAATTCCTCCTCTTTTATGCATTCACTGCATCCGTGGGTAGTAAATAGAAGTTACTTTTAAGCTTAATAATAAGTAAGAATAACATCAAATTTCGATTTGGTCAAGGAAATAATTGCCAGAAGGCATCTCAAGCGATATTTAGAGGAAAATTGAGAAGACAATAAAAACGATATTATGTTAATATCGTTGCTTCGCTTATTATATTCCGTTTTAGAAACTGCAATTCGGACTCGAGTCCGATTATCCGCTCAGCTGTCTGAATTCGATAGAACAATGCCGATTTTTGAAACGGTTTAACGATATAATCATCAATCCCGGCATCAAATCCGGTGGCAAAATCTTCTTCTGAATTTTTAGCTGTCAGCATCATGAGATATATAAAATCGCGATTTTTTTGAGATCGAATTTGACGGCAGACATCAAGTCCCGATAGACCCGGCATCACCCAATCCAAAATAGCAAAATTGATGTCACAATCAGATTCATTTAGCTTGCCCAACGCTTCGTCACCATTAGAAACGGTGATAGCATCATAGCCCCATTCAATAATATATCTTTCGATTATTTTCCTTGAAACCGGATCATCATCGGCAATAAGGATTTTCATTAAACTTTCCCCCTTTAAAAATCCGAAACTATAAGTCTCGTATATATTTTATTCGACAAAAATTGCTAATTTTTAACTTCAATTGGCCAAAACAGGTGAAATATTGCTTTCCGAGTAGAATCAATAATTAGCTTTACTTTGATAAATACATAATCTATTTTGAGTTATGAGTATTTTTACAATTTTCGCCGTTTTTATAACGATTGCCGCGGTGGCCTCATATATCAATTACAAATATATCCGACTTCCCTCCACTATTGGCTTAATGGCAATTGGATTGACCATGTCGCTGTCAATTATCGGGCTTAATGCCATTGGCTTTAATTTTAAACCGCCTATTGAGAAGTTTTTGACCGGCATAGATTTCGGCGAAGCACTCATGAAAGGAATGCTTTCTTTTCTCCTTTTTGCCGGCGCCTTAAAAATAAATATCAATGATCTGGCTCAAAAAAAACTGGTTGTCTCCACACTTGCGACCGGTGGCGTGATTGCCACAACATTTATTGTCGGGACAATTATTTACTTCGGTTTAGGTCTTATAACTCTCTATCTACCCTATGCTTATTGTCTTGTTTTTGGAGCATTAATCGCCCCAACCGATCCGGTGGCGGTTATAGCCATCCTCAAATCGGCCAAAGCATCAAAATCTCTTGAGACAAAAATCGCAGGGGAATCGCTCTTTAACGACGGCATCGGCGTGGTTGTATTCACCGTGATGCTCGGCATTGCGGTTGGCGGAGGCGATAGCACGATCAAACATATTCTGGCTCTATTTGTGAGAGAGGCGCTGGGCGGAATTGTTTTCGGCCTGTTAATCGGATTGCTCGCCTATAAAATGCTTAAAAACGTGAATGACCATTCAGTCGAAATTTTACTGACACTGGCGTTAGTCAGCGGCGGATATGCCCTCGCGGGGTATCTTCATACTTCGGGTCCTATCGCCATTGTCGTGGCCGGCGTCCTGATCGGCAATCATGGCCGGGCGTTGGCGATGAGTGAATCAACCCGCGACCATCTCGATAAATTCTGGGAACTGATAGATGAAACCCTTAATGCCATCCTGTTCATCTGGATTGGGATGGAAATACTTGTTCTGTCGTTTTCCACAAGTTATTTCATTGCCGGACTGATTGCGATTCCGGTCACACTCGGAGCCCGCTTTTTATCGGTTTGGTCGACGATATCAATTCTCAAACGCTGGCGCGAATTTACCAAAAACGCCATTATTATTCTCACCTGGGGCGGCCTTCGCGGCGGTATTTCAATCGCCATGGCGCTCTCACTCTCCGCAGGCGCGGAGCGTAATTTAATTGTCTCAATGACCTATATTGTTGTCATTTTCTCGATTATGGTGCAGGGAATAACCATTAAAAATCTTGTAAAGCGAACTAAATAAATGAATCAAACTGATCAAAATTTCCCGATGGTCGCCAAGACCCTTTCCGGTTTGGAAGATATTCTCGCCGATGAACTGACCCGCCTTGGCGCCAAAAAAGTTAAACCCGCCATCCGCTCGGTCGAATTTGAGGGCGACACAAAGACTTTATATAAGGCTAATATTTGGTGCCGCACCACGACCCGGATTTTAAAACCGATTTTAAAATTTCATGCAATCGACGGTGAACAGCTCTACGCCAAAATCATCCGGATCAACTGGAGCAATTATTTTAATGTTAACAAAACCATTGCCGTCGATGCCCTCTCCACCTATTCCAAACTTGAAAATACTTTATTCATTGCGCAGAAAACCAAGGATGCGATTGTCGATCAGTTCCGCGAAAAATTCAATAAGCGCCCCTCGGTTGACACAAAAAATCCGCAGATTAAAATAAATATCCATATAATCAAAAATGAAGTAACCGTCGCGCTCGACTCCTCCGGTGACCCGCTCTCCAAACGAGGCTATCGTCTCGAGAAAGGCCAGGCGCCGCTCAGTGAAATTCTCGCCGCCGGGATTATCTACCTGACCGATTGGGATAAAAGCAGTTCGTTTATCGATCCGATGTGCGGCTCGGGGACATTTGTAATCGAGGCCGCCCTGATGGCCCGTAATATTGCGCCAGGCCTGATTCGCAAGGCGTACGCTTTCCAAAACTGGAATGATTATGACGCCAAATTGTACGACAATATTTGCCATACTGCCCGAAAGGTGGTAATTAAATCGGTCCCGATTCAGATTGTCGGTTCCGATATTGACGGTATCGCCATTAAAGATGCGGTCGCCAATGCCCGCCGAGCCGGCGTCGACCGGGATATCCGGTTCGAGCGCAATCCGATGGATAAACAGACCGTTCCTCCCCCGCCGGGAATCGCGATTCTCAATCCTCCCTACGGTGAACGGATGAAACAGGATGATATCTCATTGCTCTATAAATCAATCGGCGACTGTTTTAAACAATCCTATTCCGGATATAAAGCTTTCATCCTAAGCGGAAACATGAAAGCAATAAAAACGGTTGGACTGCGGGCCTCGCAAAAAATAAAACTGTACAACGGCCCGCTCGAATGCCGTTTGCTCAGGTACGAAATGTACGAAGGCACGAAGAAGCAGAAATAGTTTGACAAATAGGTATATTTTTCGTCTATTGTGGCTATGGAGGTATCATGAAGGCGAAAATTCTTTTAATATTCATATCTATTATTCTAATATTGGTTTCTTGTGAAACTGCTCCAAAAAAACCAAGTATTTTAATACGATTATCCTTGGCCTATTACCCTTGCAGTGGCGGCGATTACTCGGAAGTCTATGAAGCAAACGAAGGAAACTATATACCTATGATTAAAAAAGGAGGGCGCTTTGAATCTGAACTTATAAAGTTAGTTGAAATAGAAAATGATAGTACTGCAAAAATTATAATTGATACCACGAGACTCGGGTTTTACGGATTTGACATTGCATATATTCCAGAATTAGATTCTTTATTGCCAAGTGATGATGCGTTCTATAATAATCTGGACACATTTAAACTTTCATATAATTATATTTGCTTTTCTGAACGACACATAATTGACGGCAACTCCCTGATATGTATTAAAATC
>JBDRRI010000413.1:0-8803 GCA_043825815.1 Candidatus Zixiibacteriota bacterium | reverse complement strand
CACCGAGGGCGTAACTGGCTTCTATAAGTTCTCTTGGGATTGTTCTTAGAGCTTCTTCGGTCGCGACAATAACAACCGGTAGCGTTAATAATGCCAATGTTAATGAAGCCCAGATAATGGCTGGTTGTCCCCATACAGGACCTTCTTCAGCATAAAAAAATGAATCAATGCCTCCGCCGACAAATCCAATAAAGAATCCGAGTCCAAAAAGCCCGAAGACTATTGATGGCACGCCCGCCAGATTATTAATCGCCACCTGTATAAGTCGTGTTATTTTTGAATCAGGACGGGTGTACTCATGCAAATAAATGGCCGTCATAACACCCACAGGAACAACGGCGATGACCATTAATATCACCAAAAATACGGTTCCAAATATTGCGGGAAAAATACCTCCGGCTTCCATACCGTTTTCAGGCGGACTGGAAAGAAATTCCCAGCTAATAGTCCCGACACCGCCGATAAATATATTTAAAAGAATAATGGTGAGCATAATGACTATTATAATCACTGCCATGGGGTTAAGCCGCGGGGAATATAGCCACCACTTTTTGGTTTGAATCTATGGGTGACCAAATCTGTGTTGGATACTGATTTCATCGTTGCATTCGTCATATTATCTTCCCCTGAAATCGTTCCTTTAGATTTTTGAGAAAGAGTTCGCCGCCCAAATTAATGGCAAAGGTAAACAGAAAAAGAAGCGTCCCGATAAAAAAGAGGACACTGTAATGAGCACTTCCAAATACAACCTCGGCTAATTCCGCTGCAATTGTGGCCGAAAAGGTTCGGACAGAATCAAGGAAACTGGCCGATATAATAGCGGCATTTCCCGATGCCATCAGAACGATCATAGTTTCTCCTACCGCGCGACCAAACCCGAGAACCACGCCGGCGGCGATACCCGGAATAGCAGCTGGTAAAACCATGGTAAAAGAAACCTGCCATTTATTGGCGCCCAATGCAATAGCGGCGTCGCGCAATGATCTCGGAACCGAGGTCATGGCATCCTCGGAGATTGTAAAGATAATAGGAATGACGGCCAGGCCGAGAGCAATTCCTGAATTGATAGCATTTAGCCTAAAGACAAAACCAAATGTTTCCTGCAAGAAAGTCGCGAGAATCATAAGGGCAAAAAAGCCCAGTACAACCGATGGAATTCCGGCCAATAGTTCAATGACCGGTTTTATTATCTCGCGCATTCTTCGGCTGGCAAACTCCGATGCATAAATCGCGGCGCCGACTCCAAGAGGAACGGCAAAGAGCATAGCAATAATGGCCGCCTTAATCGTACCCAGAAACAATGGAAAAAGAGAATATTTGGGGACATTCGAATTTGGTTGCCAGGACCATTTGGGATCACGCCCTTCATAATATTCCTGCTTAAATGTCATTCTATCCAAACTGGCTTCTTCCATTACCTCATGATTGGTGAAGATTGGAATGGCTTCTTTGAATATAAAAATAAATATCAAAAGTATGGCAACCAAGGCTACCATAGCGTTGATTGTAATGAATTTCTCCCCGAGAAATTCACGGACTTTTGATTTTGGCTTAAATTGTAATTTTTTCATCGTTCATCCATTTTTAGGCGGGAAGGAACCCATTATTCCTGCCCGCCTATCCCTAAACCTAATTACTAAGCGGGAAAAATTATTTAATCATGCCAGCCAAGGCCCGATCTTTCGGTAGAGGAATGTAATCCATTTCTGTAGCAACTTTTTGTCCATCTTCAGAGAGAGCCCAGTTCACCAACTTCTTTAATTCGCCGGTCGGCGCACCGTTTAAAAACCAGTAGAGATCACGGGAAATCGGATATTCACCGGAAGAGACAGCCTCAACCGAAGGCAAGACGGCTTTATCAGTATCGTTTTCCCTGACTGCGGCATAGACAACACCCTTAGCCCAGGCGATACCCCCATAACCAATACCGTTGACATCTTTGGAAACAGCATTGACGACCGCCGCCGTACCGGGGAGCGTTTGAGTATATTCGGAATAGTCTTCATCATTAAGAACATGCTCTTTAAAGAATGAATATGTACCGGAGTTGTTTTCACGCCCATAAAGAATAATCTGCTCATCCTTGCCACCAATCTCTTTCCAATTGGTAATGGCACCGGTATAAATACCTTTTAATTGGGCAAAGCTGAGTTCTTTCACCGAATTCTTTTCATTCAGGAAGACGGCAATGCCGTCAAGGGCAACCGATACGCGATAAGGCTCAATATTCTTTTCTTTGGCCATCTTGTATTCTTTTTCTTTCATATCACGTGAAGCTTCGCAGATATCAGTAGCTCCATTTAAAAGAGCTGCAATACCGGTTCCAGAACCTCCTCCTGACACCTGAATCACAACATCCTTATTGTGTTTCATATACTCTTCGGCCCACCGTTGACCAAGTCTGACGAGCGTATCGGATCCTTTGATAGTAATATTGCTGCCGGCAAAAGCAATAACGCCTATCATTAACAAAGTGAACATTGCGAACAATACTTTTTTCATATTTCCTCCTTAAAACTGTTTTCTCTTTATACTTTTATTATGTTAAGAACTGATTAAAACCATATTAAGTTAATGTTGGCAACCCGTTAAAATTTAAGCTGTAAATCTATTTGAAGTCTGCCAAAGTTTTCTTCCTCAGCATCAAGGCCGATTGTATTTGCAAAATACGTTACTCCAAAGGCGGCGTTTTTTGTAACCATATAGTTTCCACCGAATTCATGACCATTGGCATCGGTTCCACCTCCGCGAAAATCGGAATCGGTAAAAGCGCCAACGACGGCATCTTTTTCAACTTCACGATATATATATCGAAGGTCCCAACTACCGGGATTCTTCGCCTTACCGATATGAATACCGGCCAACCACCCATTTTCAAGACTATCGGCGGCGGTATTGGTGACATAGTCAAACATAACGGTTACCGGTGTATTTTCAAATTTGTGGCTTACTTCGAGGAAGGCTTCGATTAAATCATAATCGTTCTGATAGGTGTGATATTCATCTATGCCACCAAGAGCGGTATCATTACCGTAAGTCACATAATAGGTAGTATCGTATACGATGTCAACGGAATTTCCTTTAGCGTTGTCAACTTCATATAAGGCTTTATGCCCTTTAAGGTTATTGTAAAGGTAGTATGACCCACCCAAAGCAACCGAAGTCTTCTTTTCGTTGAGATAGAACTTGACAATGCCTTGGCCGCCTAATAAAGAAACATCTTCTTTCTTGGAATCTTGGTCGACCCAAAGTCCGGCGCCAATAATTGAAAAATCGATATTATCTTTTTCAGCATGATAGTTGAAGGTTCCACCTTCCGGATTCCAATCCGAATCCCAAATTAATTCCGATGAGCCGGGTTTAAAAAACGGGTTATGAAACTTACCACCCGTTATTTTTAAACCATTAAGTTTGTTTGGGTTATATTCAAAATAGGCCATATCAAGGCCAATATTTTTGGTTGTAAAAGCATCATCTAAGGTTTGATTTGTTGATACGGGATCACTGGAACCGGTAGCCAACTGAATAACCGCTTTCATTTCCTCATTAACTTTGCCTTCTACGGCCAATCTGGCACGAATCCTTTGTCGATGATTGGCATCTTTGCCCTCCTCATCAATCATTTCATGCCGATAGCGAAGGTCGCCTTTGATTTTAACATTCTCCCACCAGTCACCGGCGAATGAAGCTGTGGTGAAAATCAAGATAAAGATGGTGATTAAGACTGTCCGTTTCATTTACGTTTTCTCCTTGAATTAGTGTTCATAACAATTTACCTAACATTTCCCTTACCATTTTCAAACTCAGCCAATAAAACCATCGAAATGTTAAGAAATTATTAAGAGATTGTTAAAATATTAAGAATATATTAGAATAATTAATTAATCTTTAGCAGGGAATAATAATCGAAAAAATGCTACCCTCGCCCGGCTTACTTAAAACTGCGACGTATCCATTATGGGCGATGGCGATATGCTTAACGATTGCCAGCCCCAGTCCGGTTCCCCCCATTTTACTGCTTCGCGATTTATCGACCCGGTAGAAACGTTCGAATAGTCTTTCGTGGTGTTGAGGATCAATACCCGGACCGTCATCTTGAACGGAAATGTTCAACTCGCCATTCTTTAAAATAGCAGATATCTTTATATGACCACTTTCTTTGCCATATTTAATGGCATTATCAAGGAAATTAGTTATGGCTTGATTCAATAGCAAACCGTTAATATTGACATTTAAATCAGCGGGACAGTCAATTGAAATATTAATATTCTGATGCTCAATAGAGGATTGCAATTCGGTAATCGACTGCTTGATAATTTTGAAAATGTTTTCGTTTTGTCTGGGTAATTTCTCGGCTTCAATTTCATTTTCAATGCGCGATAAGCTGAGTAGATCTTCGACAATTTGATGCAGGCGATCTGTTTGCCGAATGGCAATATTTAAGAATCGTTTGGCGTCATCATGGTTTTTATAGGCACCATCCATTAGAGTTTCAATAGAGCCTTTGATTGATGTAATTGGGGTTTTAAGTTCATGAGAAACATTCGCCACAAAATCTCTTCTTAAATTTTCCAGCTTCCTCAGATTTGTAATATCATAGAAAACAACCAGGGCGCCAATTGTATTTTCTTCGAGATCGTGGAGGCGCATGGTTGAGGCCAGAACAAGGCGTTCATTTTGATTGCCGAAAATTAATTCCTCCTGCAACGGCTCCCGCCTCTTCAAAGTATTGGCTATCAGCTTTTGAAGTTTGACATGACGAATGGCCTCATAAATGGATCGACCCCTAAAATTTTCAATATCCAAATTTAAAAGTTGGGTAGCGACATCATTGCAGTTAATCAAACACTCATTCTGATCGACCGCCAGAACCCCCTCTATCATACTATCCAGAATCGCTTCTTGCTCTTTCTTCTGGCGGGTAATGGTGTTAATTCTGTCATTTAACTCTCCGGCCATATTGTTCATTGCCTTAGCAAGTGCGCCGACCTCGGCCAGATTTGGCACTGGCAAGGTTTTGGTCAAATCTCCAGAGGCAAATCGTTCAGCCCCTATTTTAAGCCGTTCCAGAGGAAGACTAATTCGACGGGATACCAATAAGGAAGCTACCGCGGCCAAAATAATTATTATCAAACCAGCCAAGCCTAATCTAATATTATTCGACCAAATTGTTTCATCCACCAAAGTAAGAGGTATTGAGGTTCTGATCACCAATGAATCACTATCAACGTAAGATTTAATTGCAACATACATCATCGATTTTTGAAGAGTATTGCTGAATCTGGTTGATTTGCCAAAACCATTTTTAAAGGCCTCGATAATTTCGGGACGATTGCTATGATTTTCCATATTGGCGGGATTATTTTCAGAATCTCCCAAAACTTTTCCAGAGGAGTACACAATTGTAATTCTGGTGTCAGATTTTTTCCCTAAATTAATGCACATTTCATCAATGGCGGCGGAATCATCAGACTGCAACGCCTGATGTAATTGATTTTCAATTAGGGTTGCCCGAGCCTGGAGGCCGGAAGCAACTTGTAACAAATACGATTTTTGGAAAGAGCGGCTTCCATACCAGGCAACTAATAAGGCGACGATGGTCGTGATAATTATGTACGATGGAAAAATCTGCCAGAGCATTCTTTTACGAGACATACCTATTCCTTGAACCGATAGCCAACGCCGCGAACGGTTTCAATATAATCGCCATATTCTCCCATTTTTTTTCTCAAGCCGGCGACATGGACATCAATTGAGCGATCGGTAATAATGGCATCTTCTCCCCTAACCGAATTGACGATCTGATCGCGGGTAAAAACCCAACCCGGCCGGCGGGCCAAATAAAATAATAGTCTGAATTCCGTATTGGTTAAATTTAAAACTGATTCATTTATTTTAACCTGATGCTTTCCGGGATCAATACTTAACTTTTCAATATGCAGAATATCGTCATCATTTCCAATCGGTTCGCTTTTTCTCCTTAATACAGCTCGGATACGGGCAATTAGGACCTTTGGGCTGAATGGCTTGGTTATATAATCATCGGCGCCCAATTCCAATCCGGTTATTATATCAGACTCCTCTGATTTGGCGGTAAGCATGACAATTGGAATATTTTCCGTCTCCGAATTTCTCTTAAGTAAGCGACAAACCTCGAATCCATCGACATCAGGAAGCATTATATCAAGCAGAATAAGATTGGGAGAATTAATCTTGGCCAGATCAAAGGCATCGGCTCCCGAAATGGTAGTAATAACCTTATAGTTCTCCTTTTGCAAATTGTATTCTATCATCTCAAGAATATCAATCTCATCTTCAATTACAAGTATTATGGTTTCTTGATTCATTATTTGCCTTTTGTTATCCTCCAAAATAGATATAACATTGTCAGCCTTATTCTTAATATACAAAATGATAAATTCAATTTCACGGATTATCTTATTAAATTGGTAATTTAATTGTCAGAAACGGCAAATCTCGGCCTCTTTTTAGAGAAATTGGCACATTAATAATAAAAAATAATAAAAGATGTATTTTATCTTATATTTTTCTTGACTTTTGGGAACATTTTCTATACTTTTTTGTATAGTATTATAATAGTATAAGAATTTAATAGATAGGTTTAAATGGGATGAAAGTTACGGCGCTTGAAGAATACGGCTTAAGATGCATGCTTATGTTTGCAAAAACTCCGGAAAAGTCATTAACAATTCCTGAAATAAGCGAACATGAAGGACTATCGCTTCCCTATACCGGAAAACTTCTGATGATTTTAAAAAAATCCGATTTGGTCAAAGCCGAACGTGGCCGAAATGGGGGTTATAGTCTCACGAAACCTCCTGAGGAAATAAATCTAAAAGATATATTTTCAGCCCTGGGAGATTCATTATACGGAGCCCATCATTGTGATAAATATTCAACTCAAGATGAATGCTGTGTCCACGCCGGAAGTTGCCAGGTTGGCGGTCTCTGGAGTATGTTTGATCATTATATAACCGAAGTTTTAAAGAATGTTACTCTGGCAGATATCGCCGCCGGTAAAATCAATTATCGAGAATTAATAAGTACTTAAAATTTTTAAAGAATAAATGAGGAACAAAAATGAACATTAACCGGATATTTTGGGTCGACAATCTCCACGTTAAAGTAGAGAATAAAGATATAGTCAAAGGAGTTTCACTGGAAATCAAACCGGGAGAAATCCATGCCATAATGGGGAAAAATGGATCCGGTAAATCAAGTCTGGCCAATGCTCTGGCCGGTCATCCGCATTACGAAATAACATCTGGGTCAGCTGAAATTGACGGAAGAAATCTTCTTGAAATGGATGCCACTGAACGATCTTTAGCCGGACTCTTTTTGGGTTTTCAATATCCGCAGGCTATTCCGGGAGTAACCGTTGTTAATTTCTTAAGGGCCGCCCTGAAAGCCCGGAACAGTGAAATGAAGGATTTTCGGAAGGAATTCAAATCACAATTGGAAATATTAAAAATTGATCAGGCATTTGCCACCCGCTACGTTAACGATGGATTTTCCGGCGGTGAAAAGAAACGATTGGAAATTTTACAAATGGCAATGTTAAAACCCAGGGTGGCAATTTTGGATGAAACCGATTCCGGTCTGGATATAGACGCTCTTAAAGTCGTTTCCAGCGGAATCAAACATGCCGCGCCCAAGGATGGCGGGGTTATCCTGGTAACGCATTATCAAAGACTGCTCAACTATATCAAACCCGATAAGGTTCATGTCATGATGGATGGTCAATTGGTCCGCTCCGGCGGACCGGAACTGGCCCTGCAGCTTGAAGAACAAGGGTATGATTGGATCGAGGCCGAAATGGCCGAGAAAGTGAGTGTTTAAAATGAATGAGGTCATTAGAAATAACAATATTGCCACAATTGGCAATGATTACGCCTCCAAATATGGATTCCATGATCCGGAGGAGTATTTTCATAAAGGTGCGCGCGGAATCAATCATGAGGTTGTCGAGATGATATCCAAGATGAAAAAAGAACCTCAATGGATGAATGATTTTCGACACAGGGCCCTGGATATATTTTTATCCAAACCAATGCCGAAATGGGGCGATACGGAGATATTAAATGCAATCGATTTTGCCAATATCTTTTATTATATCAAGCCCACGGGCCAAAGTAGCAATGATTGGGATGATGTCCCGGAGTATATTAAAAAAACTTTTGATAAATTGGGCATTCCGGAGGCCGAGAAAAAATTTCTTGCCGGAGTTTCGGCGCAGTATGAATCGGAAGTTGTTTATCACTCATTTCAGGAAGATCTTGAAAAACAAGGCGTAATCTTTCTTGATATGGACAGCGGTCTTCGAGAACACCCGGATATTGTAAAGAAATATTTCGCTACCATCATTCCGGCAATGGATAATAAATTCGCGGCTCTTAATTCGGCGGTATGGTCTGGCGGCTCATTTATATATGTGCCTCCGGGAATAGACGTTAAAATTCCGCTTCAAGCCTATTTTAGAATCAATGCGGAAAATATGGGGCAGTTTGAGAGAACCCTGATTATTGCCGACAAAGGCGCACGAGTTCACTATATAGAAGGATGTACCGCTCCAATCTGGACGACCGATTCACTACATTCCGCAGTGGTAGAGGTTATTGCTCTGGATGACGCCTACATCAGATATACGACCATTCAAAATTGGTCAAACAATGTCCTTAATTTGGTGACCAAGCGAGCAGTGGCGCATAAAAATTCGACAGTTGAATGGGTTGATGGTAATATAGGTTCCCGTTTAACAATGAAATACCCTTGCGTATATCTG
>JBDRRI010000412.1:0-10012 GCA_043825815.1 Candidatus Zixiibacteriota bacterium | reverse complement strand
GAAGTTAAGGGTGTTGATATTTCAATGGAAAAAGCATGGGATATTACGAGAGGTAGTGATAACATAACCATTGCCGTAATTGATGACGGTTTTTCCGAGCATCACGATTTCCGAAACGGATCAATTATTAAAACAATTGATTATATTGGAGAAACTGTGGATTCTCCTGTTGTAGATTATGATTGTACACATCCTACGGCGGATTCACTAGGACACGGCTATGCTTGTAGCGGATTAATATTGGCCGAACATAATGATACCGGTATTGCCGGTATAGCTCCCGAATGTGAGCTTATTTTTATTAAAGTCGTTGATGATAATGATAATTGGGCTGGGCCCGAGGAAATGGGTGGTGCATTAATTAGAGCGGCGCAGGAAGGTGCCAATGTAATAAGTTGTAGTTGGGGCGATCATACTGGTACAGGATGGCCAGCTGTTACGAAGGCTCTTGATACTATAACCAATCCAGCATACATGGGATATTCATGCGCTGTGTTTTTTGCAAGTGGGAATAGCAGTTCATGGCATGTTGCATCACCTGCCAATCTTCCAACGACATTGGCAGTTGGAGCTACTGATAGTATCGATACTAAATGGTGGTATAGTCAGTATAGCGGTTCTGAAATAGCAGATAGCACTCTTGATGTTATGGCACCGTCAGGTAATGTTCCTCATTGGATCGATATATATTGGCCTCTTGATTCCGCACTTGTCGGATCTATCGTCACGATGGATAGACCGGGAGATTGGGGATATAATACATATAATTATGAGCCACCTTACTTGCCCTATTCTTTTATCGCCGCCCCACCTTGGTTTTTAATAGGTGATAGCCTCGGTATGGAATATTTTGGTGGTTTCGGTGGAACGTCGGCGGCATGTCCACAAGTGGCGGGGATAGCCGCATTAGTTATGTCGCGCAAACCGGCCTTGAAAGACTCCAATTATGTTGTTTATGATATTATCCGTAATTCATCCCGTGACCAAGTTGGTCCGTCAACGGGTTATCAACCTGACACTCCCGGATGGGATCCGTATTATGGTTATGGTCGCGTTGATGCCTACCGCGCTTTGTTATCCGTTATCCGCGGGGATGTGAATAATGACGGAACGTTAAACTTGTTGGATATTACCGACCTTATTGCCGCACTATATAATACCGGTGATCCGCCCGCACCGGATTGGCGGGTGGGTGATGCTAATTGCAATGGCGTAGTTAATATTCTTGATGTTACATTTTTAACGGCTTATTTATATAAAGGCGGTTCGGAACCACAAAACTGTTTCATCTACGACTATGTTCAATTCCCCGATTTATAAGAAATAACTAAAATTAAAAGCGGAAGATATAAAGTCCGGCAATGGCCGGGCTTTTTTTTATGGTAATTTAACCAATTTATTTAATTGGCAAAATCGTCAATATAGCTGGATATTGACCGGGAATCGGTAGCGTCGGGAAATGATGATATTTCAATCGGTACCGATAATTCATTTGCCTTCTCAAAATAATTTCTGCAGTAATTTTGCAAAGCATCAGAAATTCTTCGAGCGGCCACTTCGGCTCCCTGCCTTGAGGTTTCCGGCATCAATATCCCTATTTTTACTTTGCCGGAATTGGAAATATGATCAATTTCCCGCGAACTTCCCTTGATTACGCTGACCAGGCCGGAAATCAACCTTTTTCTATCATCAATGTTTTTATTGATCTCGTTGCCAGCCAAATCTACAACCGGGCCGACATTAAAAACGACGAGGGAGAGAAAAATGCGGTATCTTTCGGCTCTTTTAAGCTCGTAATCAATCTTTGAAGCAAATTCGTTGTATCTGTTCATCGCGCTTAAATGTTTCTCTTATATTCCTTAAATATATTTCACCACTTTATTTATAAGCAATTTACATTCCCACTGTTCAAAAAACAAACAGCGTAATTTAAAAAGAATAAACCCTTTATAAACCGGCTTTGTTATTGATTTAAAGAAAGATAGATCTTCATTTCAAGCCAAAATAATGGACAATAAAGTATATTTACATATTAATTCATCCAATAAATATGCAAGAATTTGCTTAATAAGTGAATAGTATTATCAGAATATAAAACGATAGGGAGTTATTTTACAGAATTGAGATCATACTCTTTTATTTTATAAAGTAGCGAGCGATAGCTTATTTCAAGCAATTCCGAGGCCTTTCTTCGGTTCCAGTTGGTTTTATTTAGCACCTCGCTGATAAGTTTGCGTTCTTCATGGGAAATGGCGGCTCCAACCCGTTTCTTAAGAGAATATGAATTGGCCAGTACCGGATCGATATCGCTAATGGTCGGTTCGGTGCCAAAAGTCGCTGAGCGAGAGGAGTCGATATTATTGGCCAGAAGATCGGCCAATATCGATTCATGTCCCCGAACTACCACCTGCTTTATCATATTTTCCAATTGACGGACGTTACCCGGCCAGGAATATGAAAGAAGCTTGGCCATGATTTCATTGGAAAGCTCATTATATTCTTTTTGATAAAGTTCCGCATATTTTTTAAGGAAATGATTGGACAGAAGGGCGACATCTCCCTCGCGTTCACGAAGGGGCGGAAGGAAAATTGAAATTTCATTCAGCCGATAGAAAAGATCATCGCGGAATTGCTGTTTTCTGATAGCATCTTCCAAATTGCGATTGGTGGCGCAGATGATGCGGACGTCGACATGGATATTATTTATCCCGCCCACTCGGACAAATTCCTGTTGTTCCAGGACCTGCAACAATTTCGACTGGAGTTCAAGGGGCATATCGCCGATTTCATCCAGAAAGATTGAGCCCTTATTGGCAACTTCGAAACGTCCCGGTTTGGTTTTATGAGCTCCGGTAAAGGCGCCCTTTTCATACCCAAACAGTTCGGCTTCCAATAAATCGCGCGGAATAGCGGCGCAATTAACTTTGGTAAACGGTTTATCCGATCGACTGGATAAGTTGTGAAGCATCCGGGCGATAATCTCTTTACCGGTACCAGATTCACCGCGAACGAGAACGGTAAGTTCGGAGTCAGCCACCTGCTCGACAATCCCCTTAACCTGCGTCATTTTGGGCGAATCGCCGATAAAATCATTATACTGATTGCGGGAATTTAATTCTGATTTAAGAGTCTTAACTTCCTGCTTAAGATTTCTCCTTTCCAGTACGGTCTGGATATGAATCTCAACTTCCTTGACATCGAACGGCTTATTAATAAACTCTGCCGCACCAAGATGCATTGACTGAACAATATTTTTTGTTTCACCGTGACCGGAGAGCATGATTACCTCGGGTCGTATCGGAAGTTTGTTTAATTTTTCAAGAACTTCCAATCCGGTCATCCCCGGCATTTTAATATCAAGCAAGAGAAGGTCCGGCTTTTCGGTGGTAATCATCTGAATACCTTCGATACCGTCTCCGGCAGTGACGAAATCGTAATTGGATGATAAGCCTTCGCTCAAAATCCATCCGACTTTGGGGTCGTCATCGATAACCAATATTTTAATATTATCTTTTTTCATACGCAATATTTTGCAGTCTTATTATTTATCGTCAAAAATATTTTAAAATCAAGCGCTTCCGAGAAATTTATGCCTTTTTTTTGCAAATTTTTGCAATGATTAAATTGGAAAATAAAGCTTAAAATCGGTTCCCCGGCCATATTCCGATTCAACTTCCAGTGTTCCTCCGTGAGCAGAGATAATCCTTTCAACCACAACCAACCCTAAGCCGGTTCCCGATTCCTTGGAGGTATAATACCGATCGAAGATCCGGGTCAGGTTTTCTTTTTTTATTCCAATACCATCATCGGTAACCGTTATTGCCAGGAAATTTTTCTTCTTAAACGATGGGTGGCCGATTTTGCCTGACACTTTCAAAATTCCGCCCGGTTCCATGGCATCAATAGCGTTTAGAAATAAATTTAGAAAGACTTCCAGAATTTGATTTTTATTTATGGGAACCTCATAATTGCAATCTTCAAAAGATTCATCAAAGGAAATATCTTTTTTGGCCAGTTCCGGTCCAATCAATTCGGCGGCTCTTCGAATAACGGATCTAATATCCATCAAAACGGTTTCGTATTTATTCGGTTTGGAGAAATCGACCAATTCCGTTACCAGTTCATTTAACCTTTGAACCTCTTCCTCGGCCATTTTAAAGAATTCTATATTTTGGGAAATTTCCGGATATCTTTCTCCCAGAATCTGCACCCATCCTTTGATATTGGTCAGCGGTTTTCTGAGATCATGAGAAATTTCAGAAATCATATTTCCCATTGTTAAAAGCCGGGTGGCATTAAGTAAAGCCTTCTCCCGCTCATACATGATTGAGGCATGTGAGATCATTAAACGAGCGAGTGAAATTTCCTGATCCGTATATTGGCGGTCGTCGATTGAGCTGATACAAAAAATATATCTGAGTTCGCCTTCTTGAACAACCGGTAAAGCACGGAAATTTATACCAGGACGAGGATACACCGATGCCGAACTTATTTCTTCGGCCAGGATCGATGAAAAAGACTCAATATTGTCGAAATCAATATCATCAAGCTCGATGCCGTCGATAACCAGATCATTCTCATTAATCGCCTCTAAATTTATCGATCCGCTATCGGTCAAAGGCAAATTGGTTCCTTCCGCCCCAACCGGTTTGAGTTTCCGTTGAACGGGCAACCACTCGAACCAGAGGGCGAAATCAATCGGCATCAGTTTCCGCATATATTCAAAAACAGAATTACGCATTTCTGAAATAGAGCCAACCGAAGAGAGTTTGCGGGATAGTTGAAACAGGACTGAAAATTCTTTTAACTTCTGAAGGTTGTCTTCCATTTGACGGGCATTGTCAATCGCCACGGCCGCTTGCGAAGCAAAGGTCGACAATAATTTAAGATCATATTTGGAAAAAACTTCGCCGCCTTTTTTGTTAGCCATATTTATTACGCCCAGAATTCTTTTATTTACAGTCAGTGGGACGCAAAGCAATGAGGCGGAACTGTATCTTTCCTTATTTATTCGCTGAAACTGTTTACTCTTTTCCACATTTTTTACTATTATTGGTTCGCCATTTTGAGCCACGAATCCGGCAATCGAAGAGCCCAGTTTTAACTTTACGATTTCGGCCAGTTTGGGGTCTTGCCCCATTGAGGCTTCAATCGTCAGATACTCATTACTGCTGTCAATAAGCATCAACGATGCAATCTCGGCTCCGGTAACTCCAGCCGCCAGAGCCACGATTTTATTAAGCAATTCCTTTAAATTTAAAGTATATGCCATTGATTTGCCAGCTTCATAAAGAGCATTTATTTCCTGAAGTCTCGTTCTTAAATTGAGATTGGCCTCTTTCAATTCTTCGAGTAATTTCTTGCGTTCAAGATTAGCCTGCCTGGTTTCCATGCCTCTTTTAACAGATATTTCGAGCTGAGAAAATTCGACTGGCTTTAGGAGATATTCAAAGGCTCCATTTTTAATAGCTTCCAGTGATGACTCCAATGAGGCATAACCGGTCATTAAAATGACAACCGTTTCTGGATCAGCCTTTTTGGCCGCCCTTAAAATTTCCAATCCGCTGACTTCGGGCATTTTTATATCGGTAATAATTAATGATAAAGATTCTTCCTTAATTCTCTTAAGGGCATCGACCGATGATTGCGTAGCAGCAACATTATAATCATAACCGGAGAACAGTTCTATTAATGAATCGCACATCCGGGCTTCATCATCAATAATCAGTATATTTTCAGATTTGGTACTCATATTCAATGTCCTCTTGTTCTATCGGCAGTTCGACCCTAAAGCATCCGCCTTTTTCTTCCGGGCAGACAATGATTATCCCACTATGCTTCTTCACAATACTGCTACAAACCGATAATCCCAGTCCGGTTCCGCTTTCGGCCGGCTTGGTTGTATAAAACGGCTCAAAGATTCGGGTAATATGTTCTTCTTTGATGCCGGGTCCTGAATCTTTAACTACAATACGAACCTTATTTTCCAAGGCGGAGGCCTGAATCTTGATAACACCGTCAGACTTAATAGCATCCCGAGCATTTATAATAAGATTCATAAAGACCTGTTTCAAACCGTCGGGCCAAGCCATTATCGTTGGCAGTTCGCCGGAAGTGGCAAATTCTATCGTAATATTGAAATCATCGAGTTGACGCTTCATCAGAGCCACAACCTCCGAAAGCAGTTTTTCCAAATCAATTCTCTCAAATTTAAAATGCATACTCTTACTAACACTGAGAAGCTGTTTGACAATTAAAGCGATTCGATTTATTTCCTGGCTGACGACCGCAATATATTCCTCGGATTTATCATTCTGACTGATCTGCCGGGAAAGGAGTTGAAGATAATTTTTTATAATTCCTAACGGATTATTGACTTCATGAGCAACCTTGGCCGACAATTCGCCCAGTACCGCCATCCGCTCCGAGCGGATTAGCAGCTTCTGGGTTTCCTGAAGCTTTTGCATTGCTTCCTTTTCAGAATTATATAAACGAGCGTTTTCAATTGATACCGCCGTTTGGTTGGCCAGAATGGATAGAAACTCAATGTCTTCGTCTCGAAATCTGACACCCGATTCCTTGCCGGATATAATAAGAATACCCCGCAGGGCGGCTTGAAATATTAAAGGCACAACCAGGCCATTTGCAAAATATTTCGCAAAGGAGGTATCATCAGAATCTTCAAAACGACTGATTATTTCTTCAATCGCCAGAGGGCGATTGAATGAAGTTATATAACGGGCAAATTTGCTTTTTAAGTTGACGACTATTTCTTCCTTAGGAAATGGTGGAGAGCCTTTCACCCGGGCGATATGAAAATGATCGTCGCCGGCATTTTGCGGAAGGTACAAAGCGGCTTTGGCGGCGCCCATCTGCCCCATTGATGTAAGGACGAATGAATCCAGCAAGGTTTCATAATTTAAAACGGCATTGAAATTCCTGCTAAGTTCAAAGATTGTATATAAATCAAAAATCCGCCTTTTTAACTGTCGATTCGATTCGGTTAATTCAACTGTCCGTTCCTTAACTAAAAACTCAAGTTCATTGTGCGCCTTGCGAAGTAGTTCGTCCGCCATTTTTCGCTCGGTAATATCAACCATGGAAACAAAATCGGCATTTTTCCCCTCATAGGTAACCGTCCGGGAGTAAAGGTCGATCCATTTTTCCTGACCGCTTTCCGTAATCATTCGAAAATGATAATTACTGACGACATCTTTTTCCCCGGCCTGTTTCTTTTTGGCTTGATCCATGACAAATTTTTTGTCGTCAGGATGAACATAATTGCCAAAGCCGTCTTTCTTCAAATTTAGAATGGTACTGACTTTGGTTTCCAGTAGATTCGCCAGTGCTTTATTGGCGAACTTGATATAGCCATCCTGAATTATAACAATTGCTAAAAGACCCTGTTCGGAAAGCATCCTGAATTTGGTCTCTGACTCGCGAAGAGCATTTTCGGCCATTTTCCGCTGGATAATCGGACGGGCATAGGCGATATGGTATTCTTTATTATCAAATTCAAGATAATTAACGGTAATTTCAGTCGGAATTTCCGTGCCGTCTTTGGTTAGATGTACTGATTCGACCATTTGAGATTTAGATTTTTTGACTTTTTCCCATTGATTGGGCCAATTTCCTTCATTGAATTTGGGATCAATGTCAAAAACCTTTTTGGATAAAATCTGTTTTTGAGTATAACCTAGCCGTCGACAGGCGGCCTCGTTAGCATAAAGAATACGGGCATCGGGGCCTATCCAAAAAATCGAATCAGAGGCGCGATCAATTGAAATTTGCGTAAATCTCAGATCTTCTTTGGAAGGTGGTATTTTATTGTCAGTCGGTTTTATATTAGTATCTATCCTTGATTTCAACCCGACTGTCTTTTTTGAACTATTTCCCTTTTTTTTCTTCGTCATACAATCTTATTCATTGCCGGAATAAATTCCCCGACGGCATAATGTGAACCGCATATTATAATAATATCGTCATCTTTTGACGATTCAACCAGTTTTTTTGCCGAAGTTACGGCCGATTCTGAGAACGCAACTAATTTTTTTGTATCAAAATAAACGGCGATCTCTTCCGGTTCCGCCGTTCGATAAGTATTCAATCTCAGCACTTCTACGTTCCGGGCGATAGAATTGAGATATTTAATCGATTGCTTCAAATCCTTGTTTTTTACAAATCCTACAATGATATCAGCTTTCCGTTTCGGGAAAAGCTCTTTAAAACACTGCACAAAAGCTTTCACACCAGCCGGGTTATGACAAACATCCAATATAAAAGTCGGCTTCCCCGGATTCTTAATAATCTGAAAACGTCCCGGCCAAAATATTTTAGCCAGACCTTTACGGATATCACCATTACCAATCTTAAAACCTTGTTCTTTTATCAACTCGCAGGCTCGAACCGATAAAGCCCCATTTTTTATTTGATGAAAGCCGGGTAAAGAAATTTTAAGATTATTCAGTTTTAGCCCGTCCCGGTAATAATTAAAATCGACGGGACTGCCATTGTTGTCAAACTCTGATCTTTTCAGGGAAAAAAACGGCGCCCGGCGGTTATAACTGATTCGTTTGATTTCGCGCAATGGCTCAGATTTGAGGATTCCAGTCAATATTGGTGTCTGCTTTTTAATTATTCCCGCCTTTTCATAGGCGATTTTTGTCAGGGTATTGCCGAGTAAATTAGTATGATCAAAAGATATATCGGTAATAATCGACAAAATCGGATTTAAGGTATTGGTGGCATCGAGCCGTCCCCCCAGACCAACTTCAATAATGGCAATATCGACTTTCTTATATGCAAAATAACTAAAGGCCAGAGCGGTGCAGGTTTCAAAAAAAGTGATCTTATGACGGGTGATTAAGCCTCGGTAATTATTAACAAATTCAGTTACAAACGGTTTGCCGATTTGTTGTCCGTTCACGCGGACGCGCTCGCGATAATCGGCCAGATGCGGCGAGGTAAAAATACCGGTTTTATATCCGGCCGAGCGCAGGATAGAGTCCAAAGCGGCGCAGGTTGATCCTTTGCCATTGGTGCCGGCCACATGGATTGACTTGAATTGATTTTGGGGATTGCCGATTCTGTCAAGGAATCTGGAGATATTGTCCAATCCCAGCTTTACTCCGAAAAACTCCCGACGCATAATAAAATCAAGAGCACTGGCATAGTTGCCGCGATTTAATTTCATATTAGTCTATTGTTGAAAATAATGAAGAAGAAGGGTAATTGTTTCGCGAAGCTGATTTCTTTCAACGATTTTATCCAAAAAACCCTTGTCCATAAAAAATTCGGAAGATTGAAACCCTTCGGGAAGATCCTGGCCGATTGTTTGTTGTATTACTCTCGGTCCGGCAAAACCGAGAAGCGCTTTAGGCTCGGCAATAATTACATCACCCAAAGAAGCATAGCTGGCCATTACACCCGCCGTTGTTGGATTGGTAAGAACTGAAATAAAGGGTGTTTTTTGCTGGGCGAGAACGGCTAAAAGCGCCGATGTTTTCGCCATCTGCATCAAAGATAGAATGCCCTCCTGCATCCGGGCACCGCCCGAACAGGAAACAATTATCAACGGGATTTTCTTATCGATCGCTCGTTCAATAGCGCGGGCAATCTTTTCGCCGACAACTGATCCCATCGAACCGCCGATAAAACCAAAATCCATTATGGCAAATGATACCTCAAGACCGTCGATTTTACCATATCCGGCCCGAACTCCATCTTTCATTCCCGATTTGAGCTGAGCTGCTTTGATTCTTTCCGGATATTTTTTGGAATCCTTAAATTTCAGCGGATCAAGTGATTCCAGATTAATATCCAACTCCTCCAGCCTACCGTCATCAAGAATAATATCGATATATTTCTGGGACTTAATCCTGAAATGATAATTACAGTTTAGACAAACCCAGTAATTTTCATCCAGCTGTTTGGTATAAAAAATCTCCCCGCATTCAGGGCATTTTGACCAGAGGCCATCGGGGATATCTCTTTTTTCACTACTCTCGAGACC
>JBDRRI010000411.1:0-4609 GCA_043825815.1 Candidatus Zixiibacteriota bacterium | reverse complement strand
TTATCCCTTGGCTAATCATGGATTTCGACGTGAAGTCTATAGCGATCCTACAAATGCAATCCTATTTTGTGAATCGAAGATAATAAATATTAACACCAAATCTCAGTTGGATTTGCCAAAGGATAAACATGGTCTTATTAAGGATGCCGATGGATGCGGTCATCTTTTCTTTTCTATAAATTCAAATTACCATGAAATACTATTTCAGTTCAGTTGTGATAATTTTGAATTTGAAAGAACCGTTGCCGAAAGGATAGGGACTTATAATTATAAAACAAACGAGTGGAATCTTTTAAATCCATTCAACAATGACCAAGATTGCCTAACACCGGTCTATCACCCAGATGGTAAAAAGATAGCATTTTTGTCTGATAACAAGGCATATATCATGTTCAGAGAGTTTGGGTAGGTCAGGAGCCGCGCGCTCCTGACTATTTTATTCGCCAAATTCGCCTTTAAATTCGGCGCATCAATTATATTCCAATCATCCTGATAATATCCTTCTCCTTTATATTTACCCATCAATGAAAACTTCCAATCAATCGAAATGGTTTTATTCCAACCGGATATTTTCAAAACGTTAGGAGCGCACGCCGGAATGGCCCATAGTCTTGCTATGGGACCGTTGGACAACACCGGGTCTATGCCATAGACCCTTACAATTTCTGTACTATTTCGATAGTAATTTACCGGCCCCATATATATATATATGAGAGGCAATAAATATAAATTGATGGAATTACAATTTTGCTCCAAAAAGACTACAACGAAAAACTAAAATATGAGAAAACAATACCAATTTGCTGTAAACGTATGATGAGAAATGAATTACAATGAATTTATATGTGGGGATTTATCGCACCCTCCCGGGATTGGGCCGTAGGGGTCGATCTCAGATCGACCCGGGGGAGGGCGGGGAGCGGTAACCCATCGAAGGGTGGTTAAATAAATGGTGGCAATCATCGTTAGACATCATTGCAATACTATGATTATTGGCCTGATTGTAAAATTCCCATTTACAGAATGGTGGATCAATTGATATCTGGAGTCTGGCGAGTATGCCTTACAAATTTACTCCAAAAGATGTAGCTTGAAAAAATGTAAAATATGCAAAACAAACCCAATTTATGATGATGTCATTACAATATTATTTTCATAAAGACGCTTGCCTAATACTCTAATTTCGGTTGCCAGCCATTAACGCCGTCATGAAGCATTTCAAACATCGGCCAGATGGCGCAAAACTGATCGCCCGGCCCAAATGGCGCCGTTGCCACGCGCCAGATTTTCCCGTCTTCATCGCGGTGAAAAGTCGAGAATCCCGGATGCGGATTTCCCTTCTTATCTTCATAACCCATATCGCGCGTGAAATCTCCCCCGTCGTTAGACAAAACTTTAAATTTCCAGCCGCGTCCCTCGGAAAATTCTCTGGCAATCTCGACCGGATCGGGCGATACCAGCGCATAACCGGTCCGACTCTCAAAATGTTTATACATTCCGTTAAAGCCATCGGCCCAGAGAGTGCAGTAGGCACATTTCTTTCCCATATTATGAATCAATATCAGATCGCTCTTATCGCCGAAAAGCGATTCCAGCGAAACTGTTTTCCCATTCATATCTTTAAATTGATAATCTCTCGTAATTTCTATCTTAAGAAACTTCCGCATACTGTTGATTTTTTTACTCAGCTCAAACAGTTCCTGCTCGGTCTCTTTGAGTTCTTCATTTACCTGACTGACCAGAACCTCGTTCATGACCGCTCCTTAAATAAAACTTTTAGGTATATATCCTATTTACGAAAGGAATTGCGGTTATGACAAGAAAATAAAGGCCGAAATTTCTATCACATTATAGACAGCTAACGAGACCGCGCCTAAACAGCTATTCTTGACTATTCCACTTTAATGGCGTTGATGGGATTGGAACGGGCCGCTTTTACGGCATGGTAATAGACCGTCGCTATCGCAATTATGGCGGCGATCAAGCCGGATTCGACAAACACTAACCATCCCAAATTTATTCGATAGGCGAAACTTTCCAGCCAGCGCGAGGCAAAATAATAGGCGATCGGAAATGAAAGGAGACTCCCAATACTTACCAATATCAGGAATTCTTTGGAAACCAGGCGAATGATGCCGAAAACTGACGAACCCAGAACTTTGCGAATGCCGATTTCTTTGGTCCGTCGTTCGGTGCTAAAGGCCATCAAACCGAACAGGCCAAGGCTGGCGACGATAACTGTAATAATCGAAAAGGCCAAAACAATGCTTCCCGTTCGCTGTTCCGTTTTATAGGCGCTGCTGAGATAATCATCAAGAAAGCGGTAACGGTAATCGTCATTGGGTCGGACTCTATCCCAGGTTTGTCTTAGATAATTAAGGCCGGCGGGAATATTGGCTGGTGATAATTTGACGCATAAAAATTGTGTAAACTCCTTATAAATTGTCATAATCAATGGCTCGATTTCATCATGAAGAGAGGAGAAATGGAAATCCTTTACCACTCCAATAATGGGACCCTTGTTTTCATTCTCGCCAATACTCATCCCGACCGGGTTATCCATCTGCATTGCCCTCGCCGCCGATTCATTGATGATATAAGCGGTTTCATCGCCGGGCATTTCTTTCGAAAAATTACGTCCTTCGACAATTTTGATTCCATAAAAGTCGATATAATCATAGTCAATAAATGCAAAGCCCGCCCGAGCATCGCGATCCTCCGGCTTTCCCTCATATTCAAAACCGTTCATATAGTATCCGCACCAGGCCGGCGGTTCATAAACGCCGGTCACACCGATTATATCCGGGCTTTGCAGAAGCTCATATTTAAAAACATCAATATCTTTTTCAAATCCTTCCGCTCGTACGCAAACAACATTATCGTAATCAATTCCAATATCCATGTTATCTATCATCTCTAATTGGCTGTACACCACAAATGCGGTAAAAATAAGACCGGTTGAAATGGCAAATTGGAATATAATCAAAGATTTACGCAAAAGACCCATACCCCGGCCATTGCCACCGCCTCCCGATTTTGATTTTCCTAATGTTGTCGATGGTTTAAATGAGGAAATAACCAGTGACGGATATAAACCCGAAGCCAATGAGGTAATCAGTATCAGTATTCCAAGACCAATAAACAGGGCTCCATCATAATTCAGAGTTAAATCGGAACCGAAAAATCCGCTAATATGCGGAAGAATCAACTCGATTAAACCGATGGCGATAATAACAGCCATAATTGTCTGAAAAACGGTTTCGGAAAGAATCTGTATGATTAATTGTCCCCTTCCAGCCCCAATCGCTTTGCGCAATCCAATCTCTTTGGCTTTTTTAATAGCGCCGGCGGTGGCAAGATTCATAAAATTAATGCATACGACTAAAATGAGTAAGATGGCAACCAAAGAAAAGGTATATACATATACAATTCTACCACCTCCATTAATATCGTGCAAATGCATTTCTGTCAATGGTTGAAGAAATAGTTTGAGCTCTGTTTCTTCATCGACGGTTTTAAACAAATCTCGTATTTGAGATCCAATGGCATTGACATCAGCGTTATTTTGAAGCATAAAATAAGTATTAAAGGAGAATCCCCACCATTCTTCATCGCTATGAATATCCAATTCGGGATTTTCAATCGATACCAGAAAATCGAATTCAATAGACGAGTTCGCGGGAACATCATCAACAATGCCCGTGACAATCAGGTCTTTGTGAATAATCTTGCCAATTGGATTCTGATCGGGAAAAAGCCTGGTTGCAGCACTCCTGGTTAACACTATCGAATTGGGCGATGTTAGCATTTCACTGGAATTACCGTCAATAACGGCAAATGAAAAGAAATCAAAAAAATTGGAATCTACAAATTGACCACGTCCGTAAAAAGATTTGGTTTCATACTTTAGATTTTTATAAAGGCCCGCCATCCGTACGAAACTTTCAATTCCGAGAGTTGTCGCCGTCAGAGTAGGACCCACCGGTGAGGATGTTACCGAGGAATTTTTTAAAACACCGTTCCAGTTAATCTGGCGATAGCAACGATAAATATTTGCCTTGTTAGTATGAAAATCGTCATAGCTTAATTCCTTATGCACCCAAAGAAATATAATCAGGCAACAGGCAATACCGACCGCCAAACCGGCAACATTTAGTAGTGAATAGTTTTTCAGGTTGAAGGTGTTTCTGGCAGCATATTTAAGATAATATTTATACATTTCCAAACCCTCTATATATTTGTTAGATCAATTCATTATCATATTACAGCAACCATTGTGCCTAATATTATAAACTCTTGTTATGCAATGTAATACAAAACCTATTAAACCAAATTACTGTTCGATAATGGACAGATAGTGTTCATTTGAGGACAGAACAATAAATGAGTTTGGATAGGTTCGCAAATGAGTTCGGATGTACAAAAAAGCATCTATCGTTTTTCGCCGTGGGCGGTTCAATAAATTGGGTTTGTTTTGCATATTTTACATTTTTTCATTGTACCTCTTTTGGAGTAAATTTGTAAGGCATACTCGCCAGACTCCAGATATCAATTGATCCACCATTCTGTAAATGGGAATTTTACAATCAGGCCAATAATCATAGTATTG
>JBDRRI010000410.1:0-15440 GCA_043825815.1 Candidatus Zixiibacteriota bacterium | reverse complement strand
CCCGAAAGTTATATGAGTTTTGAAGATGCACGAGGATCTTTGATACATAAACTATCAATAGTAAAAGCCGAACAACTCGCTGTTGATAGCTGTAAGCAGATGTACGATTATCTCATGGCTGGCAACTCATTTGCCAAAACGGCCTCCAATTTTGGCGTTGAATACGAACAAACTGATTTTATAACCAGAAATGGCTCAATTACGAGTATTGGTAGGTCGCCCGAAGCAATCGGGGCCGCTTTCGCTATCAATGATATTAATGGCATAACTAAGCCCGTTAAATATCTTAAAGGCGCCGTTATAGAGACTCTTCTCGATCGCCGTTCGCCGGATCTAACCGAATTCAATCAAATCCGGGATTCATTATACTTTGCGGCTCTTCAGAACAAACAAAGAACGGCCTATAATGCTTGGTATGATAATATGGTTGGTTCGGCAGAAATTGTCAGTTACGTTGATAGTTTTTATCGAGGCAATTAATTATTACAAATATATAATAGGAAAGGCGCCCTATTCGGCGCCTTTTTTATTTCTTAACCAAATCAGCTAAAGTTTCGGCGATAATTCGTTTCTTTTTACGGAAATCTCGCAACTCATCAATATTCAATATTTCCGATAATATTCGGGGAGACCTCTCGGCAATTGGATCAACTCTTTTTAATATGCCCCAGGGCGATACAATTAGGCTTCGTCCCTGAAGACGCTTTCTGAATAACTCGCCGACCGCGCAGGTTTTGATTATAAAACTTGATGAGGTTTGCGCCGCCTTGAGATAAATTTCATTATCGCGGTTGAATTTTTGAAGATGAGATTCATCGGGACGGTGCGGTGAAGTGGTTGGGATAAAAATTATGTCGACTTTTTCTTCTCCTAATATTTTAAACAGTTCAATATTCAAGGCGTCGGCGCAAATAAGTATCGCAATCTTTATGCCGTCAACTTTGGTAATAAATATTTTATCGCCAGGGAGTATCCCTTTGGAGCTTTCTCCTGCAACAGGATTTAATTTCCGATATCTCCCCAGACATCGACCGCGATTATATAAATAAGACGCATTAAAAAGAGAGTCACCCTCGGCCTCAACTACCGAACCGCCAATGACGCAGGACGAAAAGGCTATTGAAAGTTCATTGATATAATTTAGATTATCTCTTACCTGCGAAGCGGACCTTATAAAATCGAAATCATACGGATCCAACAAAAAATATTCCGGCAGACAAATAAAATCTGGTTTCTGTTTAAAGATCAACAGACGCTCATCCAATGTCAGCTTCTGTCCCAGTTGTGTTTGTACGGCGACAACTTTTATGAGCATAATTTTATTTCCTTCATATATTTATACGCTCAGCATAATAAATAGTTTGGGTCAATTCCCATTGGGCAGAAATATACGAGTTTAGTAGTACTAATGAAATGAAATTAAATTAAAGATGGATTATCTTAAAACCATTTGTTCCATAGATAGATCATCAGTATCATAAAACCAACGCCAGTATAAACTCCCAGCATATACCTTCCCCGCCAGAAAGGCGTTTTCTTTTTCTTTTTTATTGTTTTCAATGTGGAATGGCAATGCTTGCAAATAATTGCGCCCGGCGCGACTTCTTCCATGCAATAGGGGCACCTTGTCGCTGTCAAATTTGGTTCCATAGCTGATATTAATACTTTTAAAAGTAATTAGGCAAACGAAAAATGAAAATTAAAGAGACGACTGCTAAGTCGTCTCAGCTTTTATTTCAATCGGATACTCGACCCTGGCAAACCACTCCAACTCAATCTCCGCGAACAGATCATCGCGGCGGCTGCAATCCCCAAGGAATTCCCATTCGCCGGTAGTTGGTTTCTCGCCCGAAATAAGTTTATCGGCCATTTGAGTCAATTTGATAAAATCTTCATAGTGACCGGTCAGTCTTAGTTCGGCATAGTCGCGGGCCGACCAGGTTGAAATCAAGAACTGCCAATCCGAAGCCGACATCAACATCAATTCCCTCGCCGCCTGTTTCAAAACATCGACCAAAGCATTATCTATCGAATTTTTATGCTTCATATAATATTGGGCCTGTTCACACATTTTCTTTTCCGATTGGTAAATATGCTTCCAGGTCCAGGCATTCTCTTCGTTGAGCCAGATATAATGATTTCCGCCCTCACCCCAACTACCCTCGGGAATCGAAATAATTTCAGTCGGCTGAACCCGATCATAATGCTCGCTTAAAAAAGTCGTATCAACGTTAGGCGATAATGAAATTTTCCTAATAACCGCTTTTAAAAATTTCGGTCCCTCAAACCACCAATGGCCGAACAATTCGGCATCATATGGCGCCATGAGGATACCTTTACGCCCGGTTTTGGCGTGGTAATCAATCAAAGAAGAAACAATCTTTTCGACATAGTGATCGGAATTTTCCGGGATCCTGGTTTCGGCTCCTTCAATATCATATTCTACCTTATCAGCGAGGTCAGCCTTCGATGAGGTTACCGCCCAATAGCGATGCCCGCCCGGAAAGCGTTTTTTATGAAAATCAAGATAATGACCGTCACCGGGGTAGCCGATATCGCCCGACCATACCAGAAGTCCCGTTTCCGGGTCGCGGGCAAAAATTGCGGTCGGCTTTTTGCCTTCTTCCGCCGATGACACCAGATAGACCTCATGATGCGACTTCTCTTTATCTTCCTGACGCGGATGATACTGTTTCTCGAAATTCCCCCAAAGACGTTTCAAGGCTTCAAACCTATCAAGATAGACCCCGATAGATTTTCCGCCTTTTAACAAAGCTGAATCAACAATAAAGAAATCTATTCCATTTTCTGACAAGAACTCATCAACTCCCTTACGATCGTAAGCAACCATCCCGGTTCCCGCCTCAACCGGCGGCGTCCATTTGTAACGCGGACGATAGGCGCATTCAGGAAGCCAGATACCGCGCGGCTCTTTTCCAAAATGCTTCCGATAATTCTTAACTGCCATTTTTGTCTGAACCTGGCAAGATTCATCCCGCGATAACAACGGATAATACCCATGCGTCGCTCCGCAGGTCATAATTTCCAGATAGCCTGAATCCTGAAGCTTCTTAAATTCGTAAATTATATTCTGCCCTATCCGATTAAAATAATCAAGTGTCCCACTGTAAAACTTCTCCCAATACTGAGCCGTCTTGAGCATATTCTTCTGCCCATATTTATAAAACTCTTCGGCATCCAGCTGGGACGCTTTGATCTTCTGCGTCAGATAAGTCTGAAACTCCTTCTTAAACGCCTCATCGGCCAATTGCTCACATAATACCGGTGAAATATCAATCGTCAGTTTCGGTTTGACACCCTCTTCAATCAGCTCATTGAGCATTTTTAAAAGCGGTAAATAGGTTTCCGCCGCCGCCTCCGAAAGCCAATCCATTCCGTGCGGCCACCGTCCGTGTGAAATCACATACGGCAAATGGGCATGCAATACAAATGCGAAATATCCTTTAATCATTTTTTCTCTTCCCCATCCGATGTCGATGATTCAAACCCGATATTTTTTCCGGATAACCCATCCGGACCGCCGTGAATCTTAATCTCACCGAACTGATCTTCAAATTTTTTAATATTGTCGTCTAATGTCTTCCGCAACAATTTGGCATGAGCCGGCGTCATAATTATACGCGATTGAACCCTTGCTTTGGGAGCGCCCGGCATCATCCGGATAAAATCAATAATTATTTCATTGGGAGAATGGCCGATCATAACCATATTGGCATAAATCCCCTCCGCCTCTTTTTCGCCCAATTCAATATTCAGTCTCTGTGGTTTCATATCCATTTTATTTGCTCCTCAAATATCTTGTT
This sequence comes from Candidatus Zixiibacteriota bacterium, assembly GCA_043825815.1. Taxonomy (GTDB): domain Bacteria; phylum Zixibacteria; class MSB-5A5; order GN15; family PGXB01; genus JBDRRI01. The sequence goes on along the minus strand of JBDRRI010000410.1, from coordinate 11,616 downwards.
TACGAATCTTTTTTAATATATATTGGGTAAAACTTAAACCAATATAATTTTATTAAGAGTTTCGTCAAATGCCAATAAAGATTGACAGGATTAATAAGATAACAGGTAATATCGGAAATGCAACAATATTAATTCTCGGCGATATCATGGTCGATGAATATCTCCATGGAACCGTCAGCCGCATTTCCCCCGAAGCGCCCGTTCCGATTGTGGAAATTACCCAAGAAAATATGCGACTCGGCGGCGCCGCCAATGTTGCCAATAATATCGCCGCCTTCGGAAATGAGCCGATTTTGATCGGGACTGTCGGCGAAGATGATGCCTCTATCAAGCTTTCCCAGCTTCTCAAGATGAAAGGGATATCGCGCGAACATCTGATAAATGACGACAGTCGTAGAACCACCATTAAAACCCGGATTCTGGCCAACAATCAGCAGGTTGTCAGGGCCGATAGAGAAGATACGGAAGAGATCCGGGGCGAAATAGAGGCCCGCATTGTCGACCGTTTTAATTGGTTAATCAACGATGTCGATGCGGTTATAATTTCCGATTATGGCAAAGGCGTCGTGACCGCCTCCCTGCTTTCGCGAATTATTCCGGTCTGTAAGGAGAAAAATAAATTTATCGCGGTCGACCCTAAAGAATCGCATTTTTTCAATTATCAAAAGGTATCGCTGGTCACGCCCAATCACCACGAAGCCGGATTTGTGGCCGGAAAGCGGATTAAAAACGAAAACGATCTCCGCGAAGTCGGCAAGCTCCTGATCAATAAACTCAACGCAGAATCCCTGCTAATCACCCGTGGGGATCAGGGGATGGCCTTGTTCTCATCTAATGGCGAGGTGGAGTTGTTCCCGGTTATGGCTCAGAAGGTGTTCGATGTTACCGGCGCCGGAGATACCGTCATTTCATCATTCGTTTGCGCTATCGCCGCCGGGGCAACACTAAGCGAAGCAACCGATATTTCCAACTGCGCCGCAGGAATTGTGGTTGGAGAAATTGGAACCGCGACGGTTGGCCTTCCGCGCCTGACCCGCGAACTAAAAATGAACTTCGCCAATGGAATAGAATAGCGATATTCAAAATGAAAGATCAAATTCTAGATTACCGCGAAATGTGCGATAATGAGAATATACAAGTATTGCAAAAGGGTATCAGCTTTAGATTAAATCCGAACTATAGTGTCGTCTTAATGTCTCAAAGGAAAAATGCTCCTTATAAAGACAAAATCGATGAAGATGGCTTCTTAATAGAATATGAAGGTCATGATGTTCATAAAACCAAAGATATAGATGATCCTAAAATAATTGATCAACCTAGATTTACTAAAACTGGCAAACCTACCCAAAATGGTCTCCTTGCAAATGCTGTCGACAAATTTATAAAGGGTGAATCAAACGCCGAAATAATTCGCGTTTATGAAAAGCTGCTACCAGGAGTTTGGTCAGAAAAGGGATTTTTTAGATTAGTCGATTATAAATATATATATTCGGGAAGTCGAAAGGTCTTTAAATTCATTTTTGAAGAAACCGAGATTGACTTAAATGACAATGTTGTACGAGAAAATAAATTAAGGAAACGAAGTCGGATTATACCGAGCCAAGTTAAAAAGGAAGTTTGGGAAAGAGATAAGGGGAAATGTGTTATTTGTGGTTCAGATACTGAACTTCATTTTGATCACGACCTGCCATATTCTAAGGGTGGAACGAGCATTACGGCCGACAATGTTAGAATTTTATGTGCCAGACATAATTTAGAGAAATCTAATAAAATAGAATAGTGGAAATTATTTAACCATGAATGATAGTATCCAAAATTTCATTGACTCCAAGAATATCGCGATTCTTGGAGTCTCCGATAATCCGCGTAAATTCGGTAATTCAGTTTTCAAAGAGCTAAGATACCGAGGGTATAACCTTTTCCCGGTTCATCCAACGCTTGAGAAATATGATGAGACCGAGGTCTACCACGATATTGATTCACTTCCTTTTCATGTCGATGCCGCCGTTGTTTGTATCAAGCCCGAAAAAGTCGCCCCGATTCTTGATCAGCTTATCGACGGTAACATCAAGAAAATCTGGTTTCAGCAGGGCGCCGATTTCTCCGTTTACGCCGAAAAAGCGCGAGAAAAGGGGCTCGACGTGATCGAGCGGAAATGTATCCTGATGCATGCCCCGCCGGTAACCGGGATACACAAGTTCCACCGCTTTCTGGCAAAAGTCTTTGGCAGAATATAGGCGAAATCCGATATATGTGCTTACCAGCGTCTCATAAGGAATCATTTGATACCATAATCGAACTATCTGATTATCATGGTAACTACCTATTTTTGAACATTCGGCTTTCGAGGTCTTGAGTTATGGCTAAACTGCCCGAAAATATATATATGACCTTTACCAAAGAGACCATAAAGCAATTAACCGACGGCATCCGTAAAGCCGGGAAAACGATTGTTTTCACCAACGGTGTTTTCGATATTCTGCACTACGGGCATATCGACTATCTGACCAAGGCGCGACAGCTCGGCGATGTTCTCATTGTCGGCCTTAACAAAGACAGCTCGGTCAAAAAATTCAAATCCAAGGGCCGTCCGGTTCAATCGGAACTGGATCGCGCCCGGATACTGGCGGCTCTTCGGGCGGTCGATTATGTGGTCGCTTTCACCGATGAAACCCCGGCTAAATTGATTGAGATGGTTCGCCCGGATGTTCTCGTTAAAGGGGCCGACTATAAAATATCTGAAATTGTCGGGGCTGATTTCGTTAAATCCTATGGCGGCCAGGTCAAACGGATTCGGCTCGCGAAGGGACGATCGACCTCCAATATTATTAATAAAATTAAAAAATAGCCGAATATAATTTTCTTGCATTTATGCTTATTCCATATATATTCACAGCAATTTGAAACCGGGTTGCGGTTCCTTCTCCGAGCGACTGACAACTCCGAATGAACAACATGATTAGGAATTGAATGACCAAATTTCTCATAATCGGACTGGGCGGTTTTATTGGAGCCATACTTCGCTACTCCATGACCAGATTTGTAACCGAATATTCCACTCTGTCAACTTTCTGGGGGACGCTGACGGTTAATATATTGGGTTGTCTTATTCTCGGAGTCATTCTGCAATTGGCCGATTTTAAATGGCTGATCCGTCCGGAGATGAAACTCTTCCTGATAATCGGCGTGCTTGGTTCCTTCACAACGTTCGCCGCTTTTGCCAATGAATCATTAACGATGTTAAAATCCGAGCAGTATTTGACTCTCGTTTTTAATGTCACGACTCAGATTGTTATCGGCATCTCCGCCTTGTGGGCAGGATCATTCATCGCCCGCAGTATTAAAATATAAAACGGGCATCGTATAAACGATACCCGCTTAAATATAAATTTCCCTCAATCTGTTTTACGCCGACGGGCCCGGATCGGCCTCAATCTTCTTCCGACTATTAGGACCTTTGACACTCTCGACCATGGTCGCCAGAGCACCAATTATCCCGCTTGCTTCGTACGGCAGGAATATTTTATTAGCTTCGCCCTCGGCCAGCTTGGGAAGCATCTCCAGATATTTTAAAGTAATCAGCTTATCGTCCGGCTTGCTTTCATGAATGGCACCGAACACATTCAGAATCGCTTTACCTTCGCCCTCGGCGACGGCAATCTGGCGATATTTCTCGGCATCGGCCCGCTTTTTCACTGCCTCGGCAGCGCCCTCTGCTTCGAGAATAGCCGATCGCTTACTACCTTCGGCCCGCTCGATCTTTGACTGCCGTTCACCTTCGGCTTCAAGAATCGTGGCACGCTTATTACGCTCGGCTTTCATCTGACGGCTCATCGCTTCGGTAATATCAACCGGAGGATCGATCCTTTGAATTTCAACCCGGTTCACTTTCACACCCCATTTATCGGTGGCGGTATCAAGGACATTTCTAAGCTGATCATTAATCAGGTCGCGCGATGAGAGCGATTGATCGAGTTCCATCTCGCCGACGACATTACGCAGATTAGTCTGGGCCAGCTTGGTCGCCGCCAGAATATAGTTGGCGGTTTCATATTTGGCCCGCACCGGATCGGTTACCTGACAGTAGACAATACAATCGACCTCGACATTAACATTATCTTTCGTAATCACGTATTGCGGGGGCACATCGAGGACAATCTCGCGCATATCCATCTTCAATAAACGGTCAAAGAACGGCAGAATCAGATTCAAACCGGGATCAAGGGTATGTTGATATTTGCCAAGTCTTTCCACCAGTCCTTTTTCAAAGGGACGAATTATCTTTATCGACATCCCTCCGAGGATGAAGGCAAAGATTACAATCACGGCAACAAATGCTAAAGCTTCCATAATTTACCTTCCTTTCTATTCGTAAATAAGATTATTCAGAATCAAGTTTTGAAACCGTCAAACGGGCTCCGGATACGGCCTCGACTTTTATCTTGGTATTTTCTTCGATGACATAATTGGCTCGCGCCTGCCAGACCTGACCATCAACGCGCACCTGTCCGGTGTCCGCGTCAGCATCAATCTTCTTGAGAACCATGCCGGTTTTCCCGATCATGGCGTCGACATTAGATTTCTGAGCCGATTCCTTGGTAATTTTTTTGGCAATCGGACGGGTCGAGGGAATCAGGATTATCGAGACAATCGCAAACACGGCCGCCTGCCAGAGATAAGCTTCGGGGTAAAAGTAAGCGACCACCGCCGAGCCGATTGAACCGACTGTGAAACAGGCAAAAACCAGAACGGGAGTTCCAATCTCGACTATCAAGAATATAACAGCCGCCGCTAACCATAACCAAACCATTGTCGGCATAACCGCCTCCTTTCAATCAAACCGCGGAGATTTTATCCGCATATTTGACATATATACTAACCGATATCTTTCACTATTCGAATAAATCGTTATCAAGCTAATGAAAATCGTATAACCTCCTGAAAGTCAACAAAAAACAGGTTCAGTCCGATGAGTAAAAATTGGCTTTGTTTTGTATATTTTACATTTTTGCAAAGTAGTCTTTTTGGAGTAAATTTGTAAAACATACCGGCGAATAGGTTGCAACTCCCGTCCCATTCCCGGGTCGATCTTAGATCGACCCGTACGGCCAAGTCCCCGGCGCAGGCGATGAGCCCCAGCATAAAAATTCCCTGCAATTAATTCCTCCTCTTGCATTTACAGCAAATTGGTGTTGTTTTCTCATATTTTACTTTTCACGGCAACTTCTTTGGAGCAAAATTGTAATTCCGCCAATATGCATTTAGTGCCTGTCATATCAGAAGAGGTAGGTGAATTAACATTATAATTGTATCGAAAATGTAAAGGAGTTTACAATCCACTGTGCCATAGTCCTTAGTTGTATTCAGGACCTTTGGCAAACTATGGACCACCGAAAGGCGGACAGAAACTGACATAACTTATAATTCAGCCGCGCACACTATCCCCTTTTAATCAAATAGCTATGGACAAGCAATTCAAAACAACATATTTTGTTGATTATCAAATTCATTTGCGGGAGAGCAACTATGGAAAATAAAAACTCGTATGAAGACGCCCAGCGGGCGGAAACCTATGCCAAGCTCGAATATCCGGGAACGTACTATCTTGCCTATAGGGATATCCCGGAATTAATAAAGAAATATGTCAATGGCAAGAAGGCGCTTGATTTTGGATGCGGGACCGGGCGATCAATGCGATTTTTGAAAAAACTCGGGCTTGACACAATCGGAATTGATATTTCGCAGGAAATGCTGACAATTGCAAAAAACAGCGATCCCGATGGCGAGTATATTCTGGTCAAAGATGGCGATCTGGGCCATTTAAAAGATAATTCTTTCGACCTGATTTTGTCCGCTTTCACCTTTGATAATATTTCTGATTTTAATATGAAGATTGAAAATTTCAAACAACTGAGAAGAATCCTCAAGGATGACGGCGTTATCATTTCAATCGTTTCCACACCCGACATTTATATTCATGAATGGATGTCGTTTTCGACCAAAGATTATCCGGAAAACAACGATGCGGTTTCGGGTGATATCGTGAAAATAATAATCACCGACACGGATGATCCTCGGCCAGTGGAGGATACGGTCTGTTCCGATGAGGATTACCAAAAGATTTATAATATTGTGAATTTGAAACAGGTTGAAAAGCTGTTACCGCTTGGCAAAGATGATGAACCGTACGACTGGGTTAACGAAAACAAAATTGCACCGTGGTGCGTGTATGTGTTGGGGAAATAGGAAAATGGAAGAATCATTGAAGAAAATAGAGTATATACCGTCTTATAAGTCAAGTTGATATTTGGGATCCCCGCTTTCGCGAGGATGACAATCCCTCTAATATATTCTACTTATTTTCTATCAACTCCACCGCATTTTCCATCACCGGGTCGCGGCCGTTGATTAAATCTGCAATCGTCGGTTTGATCTTTATATCCGGTATAATCCCGCGACCCTTAGTCAAACCATCAACGGCGGTTTTAAATGTCCGGCGAGGAAGATTGATCCTTATCCCGGTATTGCTGAGGTAATATTCGCCGGAAGCGTCATTACAGGCGTATGATCCGCCCGACTCCTCGCCAATTATGGTACCTCGATTGTAATATTTTAGCAATGACAGGAGGTGGCCGGTTGTTGAGAAACAGAAACCATTAATTAAAATATAAAGATCTCCATCGAAGCGATATTCAGAAAGTTGAATAGGTTTTTTAAGATCATCATAGAAAGGAGTATCATATGAAAAATAGGGAGCCGGATTTTTCAATAAATAACTCAATAGAAACACGGCCGGGTTAGGATCTCCCCCGTCATTATCCCGAACATCCAATATTAGAGAGTTAATCTTTTGCTCGCGCAAATCGATGAAAAACTGCCGCACCGGTATCGTGAATGAATCAAGACTTTCGTAAAAAACGAAGGTGTTGATATCCAAAACCGCATACGAATCATCATCGGCAAAAAAAGTTCTAATATCTTTATACTGCTCACGATGAACGTTAAGCGAATCCTTGATATGCAGATATTCGGTATGAATTATACCGTTCAGTTTTTTGCCAATCTCGGTTCCGGTTGCGGGATTTATGAAGGCAATATCAAAAGTATTGGATTTGTCTATATAAATGTAGTAACGGGTATTGAATCCGAGATTTATGTTATAGTATTTATAAGTTTCATTGTCACCATCAGCCGAATAGCAGTTTTTCAAATTATTGATGATTGATTGGGAACTATGTCCATTTATTGACTTGACAATCCAGCCCGGTTTTATTTCCGAATCTGCCGAGCAGTTAAATATTACATACAACGTATCATTGATGACTTTAATTTCCAGTGGAATTATCCGGGCGCTATCGACTAAATATTGGTAGGTTGCTTCCGGAGTATACATCCTCATATGGCCACATTTCACGGCGGATATAACCGGCCCCAAAAGGCGCATAAATTCAATTTCGGTCATACTATCATTGATCTTTGCAAATTGGCTGTCGAAAGTACTGTTTAATTGGGATATGTTGGTGAAATATTTCGGATGGTTCTCATTGATAAGTTTTTTAAGCTGGAGGAAATCCTCACGAAGTTCGGTTACCGAATAGTAAGTATTGACCTGATTATCGGCACTGCAACCGTTAGCAATTAAGAGTAATGTGAATAAAGATATTACAATTCTAACCATAATCCATCCTAATCAAAAAGGGCATATGCGATACGCCCCTGCAATTTAATAAATAGCCTTAAAACTTCCGGCTTCCCCGTTGCGTAATCTCAATCCCTTTGGCGCAGAGGGGGCAGTCTTCCGGTTCCCAGGCATCGGCGGAGACGGTGGCAAGCGGTTTGAATGGATAATCGAATTTCACCTTGCCGCCGGAACGGTCGAGGAACTCTCCGATCCCGACTATCTCGGCATCGTATTTTTTGACTAATTCTATTACCTCAAAAATCGAACGACCAGTGGTCAGGATATCATCGACAATGAGTACGCGCGTTTTCGGTTCGATGAAGAAACCGCGTTTGAATACGCGCCCCTCCCCCGACGGATCGGCCTCGGCATAGATAGCATCGACTCCGAGATATTTGGCCACTTCGAAGGCAATAATAATCCCGCCGGTGGTCGGTCCGACAACCAGTTCGACATTCATATCTTCAAACGATTTGGCCATCTCGATACAAACTTTTTCGCACAGCCGCGGTTGTTTGAGAATATTGAATTTTTCATAATAGATATCGCTATGCTTACCGGAGGTCAGTTTGAAATGCCCTTCAAGAAGCGCGTTTGATTGCCGGAATATATCCAAAATATTTTGTACTGCCATCAATTAGTCTCCCGATAGTACTGCGACCGCGGCCGCCATTTTTCTTTCATGCGTAATCGAAATTTTTACTTCTTTATCAAAAATCCGTTCGCGGATGGCATCCTCAAAATGGACATACGGCTTGCCGTACAAATCATTAAGAATTTGGATGTCCTTTAAATAGACGCCCGAATCAAAAAAAGCTCCGAGGGCTTTCATCACCGCCTCTTTGGCGGCAAAACGTCCGGCGGCGAATTGGACCTTGTTTCTCTTTTCGCGATACATAATCCGCTCTTCATCGCCCAAAAATCTTCGGGCAAACCTATCGCCCCAGCGGTCGAGGGCTATTTTAATTCGTTCTGTTTCAATAAGATCGATACCTACGGAATAAATCATTTGACTTTTTTCTCCAATCTCCCGATTTACATTTCAGACATAATAATTAATTGAAAATAATTTTGCAACAGGAACAAAAAAAATGGTTGTTTATTAGTATAAAAAATGTATTTTGTATATAGAAACGAAATTGAGCGGGGTTACTTTGAAAAATCTCTAACAACTCAATTATGAAGGTCGTTTCTACTCGGTTGCACCAACGCCGTGACCCGCTAGTCGGTAGCGAAGGTAAAACACCGGTAGTGGCTGTAAAAACCCTTTAACGTATCGATTGAGGAGCTTTTTCAAAAAATTATAGCCCCGCTTTTTTTTGCCTAAAATTCAATGAATATCAATTGGAATAAATAACTTGTTTGAAGGCCTCTTCGACTTTCGTAGCCGGGGTAAGACCGTCCATTAGAACAAAATGGCACTCGGAGCCGCAGGAGACAAGATAGAGGCGCCGCCGTTCCACCTCGACAATACCGGTTTCCCGTTTACCTCCGGGGAGTTCGGAAAAAATCGACATAACCTCGAGGATATTCTTGAAAACCGGCTTAAAATATTTCTTGAATTTATCCGAAACGTTCTCAGACTCGAAATTTCCTTTATTATCAATCGTAAAGACATTGACGACGCCGTTGACCTTAGCCAGTTTATCCCTGACGGTGAGCGATTCTTTGGCCGGCCGGGGTTTATCGTGCGAAATCATCTCCAGCGAAAAGCTTTTGCTTTTAACGACTTCCATGATTTCAAAATGCTGGCGCTGTAACATCCGCTCGATTTTCAATCTTTCATCGACATTGGTAATCGGCTTATCGAGTTGTTGCTGGATTTTATGTATAACCTGGCCTCTGGAAATAACCGAGGTAGTCAGCCGCGGACTTGGCCGATAGGCATACTCGGTTTGTATTTGTATTTCGGCGTTCTCTTTATGTAATCGAGAAGTTCTGCCGGCGGGTATGAAATCTGCTTCTGCCATAATATATCCTTAACGGAGGCGAAATAATTCGCCTCCGCAATTTTTATATCGGCAGATTTAGCATTTGGAATAACCACAAGATCGACAAACGACGCATCCGGAATCATGTTCTATCCGGCTACCGCAATCGGGACAAAATTCATCGGTTATGTCCCCTTCCTGCAAAATCTTAGATCCGTTTCCAAAATGGGTATGAAGAACGTGAGCGATGGCATCGGGAATGGAAGATATCAAGGCGCCGTTACCGAAAACCGGCGAAGCGCCGCCGATCCCTTTAAGCTGTTTGATAACTTTTGTCACCGAAACGCCGGATCTGAGCGACAATGATATTAAACGACAGATAGCTTCGGTGTCGGCCATAGTTGAATAGCCCGATTTTCCGATTTGCGCAAATACTTCAAATGGCCGGCCATCGAGAATATTGACGGTGACATAAAGATTGCCGTAGCCGGTTTTAATTTTTTCAGTGATACCGGTTAAGTACTGGGGACGGTCCTTGACCTCGCGCACTTTGGCAATATGAGCCGATTCTTTTTCTTCGGGATTTTCCGTAGCTCCGGTTGAAAGAACCTGCTCCGCCCGGCTACCATCGCGATATATAGTAATCCCCTTGCAATCGAGTTTGAAGGCCAGCCGATAGGCCTGCTCTACATCGTCGGACGATGCTTCGTGGGGCAGATTGATAGTCTTGGAAACGGCATTGTCGGTATATTTCTGGAAAGCGGCCTGCATCCGAACGTGCCATTCGGGACTGATATCGTGGGTAGTAACAAAAATTTTGCGGACATCCTCGGGAATTTCCTCGATATCGGCAATCGAATTTTTCTGGGCGATTTTTTCCATTAGCTCTTCCGAATAAAATCCACGAGCCTTGGCAATCCGTTCAAAAATCGGATTGACCTCAATCATCCGGGTTTTATCCATAACTGTTCGGACGTACGAAACGGCAAAGAGCGGTTCGATACCGGAGGAACATCCGGCAATAATTGATATCGTTCCGGTCGGGGCAATAGTTGTGACGGTTGAATTCCGCATTCTCTTTTGATTGGACCCATCTTCTTTATAGAAGAATGATTTGCTCCAATTTGGAAAGACGCCCCGGCGTTCGGCCAGTTTAATTGATTCATCGTGTCCTACGGCGTTTATCCGGGACATAATTTTTTCACCCAGTTGAAGAGCCTTATCGGTATTGTATGGTATGCCGAGCAGAATCAGCATATCGGCCCAGCCCATAACTCCCAGACCGATTTTGCGATTATCTTTGGTTGACTGGTCTATTTCGGGAAGAGGATATTTGTTGGCTTCGATGACATTATCCAGAAAGCGAACCGATGTCCTGACCATTTCGTCCAGCTTTTCCCAGTCTATCTCATAACGGGTGAGTTCTTTGGAATCAAGATCGACTACGGAGCGAAGAATTTTGCTTAAATTAAGCGAACCGAGATTACAACTTTCATAGGGTAATAGCGGTTGTTCGCCGCATGGATTGGTTGATTCATAGAGATCAATCTTGGCCACCGGATTGGCGTCATTCATACGGTCGATAAACATCAATCCCGGCTCCCCGGTTCGATGAGCATGTTCAACGATTTTATTGAAAACCGTCCGGGCCTTCAAATGAACCGGCTGGCCGTTATTCATATAAACAGAGTTAGTTCTCGGATCGACCAATTCATATTCACCATTATGCTCGACAGCATTCATAAAGGCATCGGTAATGGCCACCGAGATATTGAAATTGGTAAGTTCAGTCAGATTATCCTTGCATGAAATGAAATCCATGATATCGGGATGGTCAACGCGAAGAATGCCCATATTGGCGCCGCGCCTGGTGCCACCCTGTTTGACCGCTTCGGTGGCGGCATTGATGACCCGCATAAACGATATCGGACCGGAAGCAACCCCTGAGGTTGAAGCAACTACGGCATTTTTGGCCCGAAGGCGCGAAAAGGCAAAACCGGTGCC
>JBDRRI010000409.1:0-2851 GCA_043825815.1 Candidatus Zixiibacteriota bacterium | reverse complement strand
ATAATGAGCCGAAACGTACGCGATGTACCGTGAGGTACTTTGAAATCCGAACAATATGTATTGATGAATCCGTAAGATGTTGATAATCATAGAGATAATAAAAATATCAGGATGGCACGATTATTGAAGTTATACTCTCCGAACAAAAGAAAGGAGAATGTTATGAAAAGGCTATTAACGATTTCGGCATTAATTGCGGCAGTATTTTTGATAAATGCCTCTTTGCTGGCTCAGGGCAATCAAGTTCAAAATCAGGAGCAGTTTCGGGCTGCTTTTGAGAGAACCGAGCAGGTCATGGAAATGGCTCGGGAAAGGATTCAAAATTCATATACCAAATCCGGCCAGGAAATTCTGAGGCTGGCTGAAGAACTTCAGGTGCGGGCCCAGAATAATGGCAATCTGGGACAATATGGTGTCGGCGCGGCCCTGACCCTAAAAGCCCGGGAGAGAGCTAATCAGGCGATGGCGGTTAATAAGCGGGACGAAGAGGCTCTTAATCTCGTTCAGCGCCAGCTTGAAAAAACGGACGAATTGATTTCAAGAGTTCAAAACCGACTTAACGGAAACGCCCGCGAAACCGCGGCCAGATTATTTGACACCGCCCGCGAAAACCAGAAACGGGCCTGGGAGCTGTATCACCGCTCACAATATAAGGCCTCGCTTAAATTATCCCGCAAAACGGAAAATATGCTTAGAAATATGGCTGATCGCGTCCAATCCGGAGAGGGAGAACTTCTTCGACTCCGCAACCAATATCAGCAGATGGAACAGAAATTAGAACGATCGGAAGCCATGAATGCGGAATGTAACAATGAAGAAGCGATTCGTTTGATGGAACAGGCGCGACAGATGTTTACCGAGGGCCAGAATCTTACCGAGCAGTCGCAATTGAAACAGGCCGAAGGTCGGCTTGAAAAGGCCCGTCAGATGGTTCGCCAGGCCAATAGAATCTGCGAAAATTCAGATAATCTGGAGTCGGAAATTATTCGGCTGCAGAATCGACTTCAGCAAATGAAAGAATTGGCTTTGCAAAATAATAATCAGGAAGCCCTTAAATTGATGCAGACGGCCCAAAATCAGTTAAATAAGGCGGAAAAGGCGTGCAATCGCAATAAAACTGAAGAGTGTGCCGCATATATGAAAACCGCCCAGATAAGTATGCAAAAAGCCAATAAATCAATGGGGTTATAACGCTTGAATAGAATTTCTTCGCTGATCGTTTTACTTTCGATCATTATAATTTGCGCCGGAATTGTCAAGGCCGATGATTCCGGCGACTTTAGTTTCAGAGCTGGTTTTGGATATGATCTAATTTCTCAGGAATATTTTCTCGATTCGCTTGTTACCGATTCATTGCAGGCTATTCTCCTTACAAAAGATTACTTTAATGATAAAAAGGGGCTTTTATATATAACCTATAATCATGATAAAAAAGGTGATCGCGTTGCCGAAATCGGGTGGGAACAGACACCGGAACTTTATCGTCTATTGGGTCGGAGCCATTTCGACTTTAAAGGCAAAACCGACCGGTTTGATTCCGATATTAATTTTGAGTTTAAAAATCGGTATCGGGGCGATATCGTTGAAGGTGAGGAATATCTTCTCGGTAATGCAAGATTGAGATACCGTCATAAAATCTCCAACTATTGGGAGTCTTCCGCCTTATTTAAGGTCGAGAGAGCCGTCTTCGATTCGATAGGGCATTTTGCTTACAATTATACCAAATTTTCCGGAGGCCTGGGATTAAATCTCTTAACGGATGATTTTAATAATTATTACATTCTTTTTGCGGTTGAAAAGAGACTCGTATCCGATTCATCGGATATCGATTATTGGGCTTTCAAAACGAATTCCGGTTATTGGGGGTCGCTTGGAAATGGTCAATTAAGCGCCGATTTGGCTCTCGAAATTCGAAAATATAATCAAAAAGATGAGGTTAATGACTATACTTTTGCTCTTTTTGATACGAAATATCGCCGGAATATTGGCGAAAATTCATTTATAAATCCGGAAATTGAGCTTGAATTTTATGATTTTGCAAGCGAAAATAGTTATAACCAAGACTATTTTTTGGGACGAACAAGGTTTGTTTTAGGCCATTATATAAATGATTTTACAGTCTCGTTAGGGCCAGAAATTGAGATATTGTCATCGAAAAATATTCCCGAATTGGATGATAGTTATACCGAAATCGGATTGTTTACAGGAGTCGATTTTTTACTGGAAAATCGATTGACTCTTTTTATTGACAATGAGGTTGGTTTGCGGGGTTTTAAAAATGAATCCGATGTTTTCTCAAATTACACTTTTGAGCGGATCGACCTGATTGGGAATTTCAAGATTCTACAAAATTTGGGGCTTGATCTAATTTTCTCCGGTGAATGGGAATGGCATGAGAATTCGGATAATAATAATCGTCTATTCCTCGTCAGTTCCAGCTTGTTTTATTCATTTTAGTCTGTTAATTTCATTTTTATACATCCGTTAATATATGGGAATATTCCCATACATTTATATTTAATACGTTTAACTATGTGATATATTTCACAATCTTTCAAATTCTATTATAACTAATTTTAGCACTCAATGTAAATCGTATGTGATATTATTCACAATGTTCCTATTTCTTACGAGTTACATTTGGGGGATTAGATGATCGTTTCTTGATCTTTTAATTTATTGAAATTAATCCGGCTTGATTTGGTGGGCCTCAATAATTGTTCCAGATTCCGTCTTTGCCATTCTCAATATCGCTTGATATTATATAAAATAACAGATATAATTATTAATGGATTTTCCTCATTTCTAAGCCATTCGGCTTATAATTGTTACTACACACTATCGTATTTAG
>JBDRRI010000408.1:0-3700 GCA_043825815.1 Candidatus Zixiibacteriota bacterium | reverse complement strand
GGATCAGGTGCGAGTAATATTAAGAGCCTATCGTCATGTTCCCTACAACAAAGATGATGATTTTGATATGATGACGGCAGCATCGATTATGAAAGTCCTTAATGAAACCACGAAATATATTCGTTTCGGATTAGTCGGGATTTCGTCTATTAGTCTCGTTGTTGGCGGTATTATTATTATGAATATTATGATGGTTTCCGTAACGGAACGGACGCGGGAAATCGGTATCCGCAAATCAATTGGAGCCAGACAAAAAGATATCTTATTTCAATTTTTATTTGAATCAATCATGGTATCTTTGGGAGGAGGTATTATCGGCATTGTGCTGGGCTCGGTAATTGCCGATATTTTAATCGGTCTGATGAATATGAACATGACGCCATCAATGTATGCCATTGGTCTTGGTCTTGGTATCTCCGTCGGGACAGGTCTCTTTTTCGGCATATATCCCGCTATGAAGGCGGCTCGTCTGCAACCGGTAAAAGCTTTAAGTTTCGAGTAATAATATGTTAACAGTAGTTGAAATTCGCGAAGGTATTAAAATGGCGCTCGGTGCCTTGGTTAGCAATAAATTCCGTTCATTTATGACCATTCTGGGCGTTCTGATTGGAGTCTGGTCAGTTATTGCCATGTCCTCTCTGATTAAAGGAATGGATGACGCCATCAAATTGCAAATTAATGAAATTGGCTCCAATGTTTTGTTTATTGATAGATTCTCACCTAATACTAATTATGACGATCTTACGCCTGAAGAGAGAAATCGAAAATTCATGACCCAGATGGAAGCCGAAGCGATTAAAGCCAATTGCCCGGCGGTATCAGCTGTTTCCCCGGAGAATCATTACTGGGGGCAATCAGGTGGCAATATCGTCAAATATAAAGGCAATAAAGCCAATCGACCGGCCATTGTTGGAGTCCTTCCTGATTACCAAAAAGTCCACGCCTTATCCGTAAGTTCGGGTCGTTTTATAACCGATTTGGATAATGATATTCGAGCTCAGGTGGCCGTTATAGGCTCTACCGTAAAAACAGCGCTTTTTCCCAACGAAGATCCGATTGGAAAGGATATTCGGGTTAATAATAAAAAGTTTACTGTCGTCGGTGTAAGGGAGGAGCAGGATGCTTTATTCGACGATGGCGGTGAAAATAATAAGGTCGCCATACCTTTAAAGACTTATATGAAAATACATCCCTGGGATGAAGCTCTGACACTGGTGGCGAGTGCCAGTAGCCCGGATATAATTGAAGAGGCTAAAGAGCAGATAATTATGGCTCTTCGCAAGGCCAGAAAAGTCGCCTATAATAAGGAAAACGATTTTGTTGTTTTTGGTCAGGAAAACCTGCTGGAGATGATTGGTAATATTACTCAATATATATATCTTGCCATGATTGTCATCTCCTCGGTCGGCCTTATGGTTGGGGGAGTCGGTGTTATGAATATTATGCTGGTCTCGGTTACGGAACGAACACGGGAGATTGGCGTAAGAAAGGCAATCGGAGCCAGGAAAACCAATATCCTATGGCAATTTTTAATAGAAGCTATGACTCTGTCAGGAACCGGAGGTGTTCTCGGGATTTTTTGCGGAATTGGAACCGCCTTGATAATTGGAATGGCAACCCCATTGCCGTTTGGAATATCTCCTCTATTCATGATTCTGGGATTAGTCGTGGCCCTGAGTGTTGGGTTGGTAGCCGGGGTTTATCCAGCCTATCGAGCGGCGAGAGTCGATCCGATTGAATCGCTTCATTACGAATAAATTTCTATTGATATTTCCTTTGCTCATTCGTAGATTATTATAGAAAGGAATTATATTTTGATAAAAAAATGCCTGTTTCTGTGCCTGATTTTCATTTCGTCAATTATGGCATTGAATCAAACATTGAAGGCTCAGGAATTTTTTGATTATGAAAACGAGTTGAGCGACCGAAGTTTCTTTGTCGATTATTCTTTTTTTAAAGGCGGTTCGTCGGATCAGATTAATCTCGAAATATATTATAAGATTTATAATTCCGGGTTGCAGTATGTAAAACTGGAGAATATGTATCAAGCGCAATATGAGTTATCCGTGATAATCAAAGATAATCATAATAAGCAGGTCGATGCAATTTCTGTTGATAGAACCTTGACGCTATATTCATATTCTGCCACCATGTCCACTTCGGATTACCGGATTAGCCAGTTAAATCATCCTCTTAATCCCGGAAAGTATAATCTGGAATTTTACTTAACCGATAAAAATACCGGCTTTGTTTTAAAAAGAACCTTGCGGGCTGAGATCCCCCAATATAAGGGGCATAATCCAAAACTATCCGGCATAGAATTAATCCATAAAGTCGATACATCAATTGTCGATTCGATATTCCAAAAAGGCAATATTGCCATCATACCGATCGTCAATAAGGAATTTTCCGGAGATTCCGCCGCCAGTCTCCTTTACTACTTTGAAATTTATCCCGGAAACGGCAAATATAAAGATTACACAATTATTAATAGAATAATCAGTACAAAGATGATTACCGCCTATACAGATACTCTTAATATAAGCCTGCCCGATGAAACCGATGTCAATGACCGTATTCGGCAGATAAGAAGAGTATCGCTCAAAGATATTAAATCGGGTTCTTATTATCTTCAAATGTCTATAATTGGCCGGAGAAATAAAATTCTGGACAAGGTTGAAACCAGGTTTGATTTGTACTGGACTCCGGAAGCAATGGTTCTATATGATTATGAAAATGCAATTTTGCAACTAAAATATATTGCCGACCCCGGACAGATAAAGAATTTAAGGAAAATAGAAGGTAAGGAAAATCGATTGCAGGCCTGGAATGATTTCTGGGTGGAGCGCGATCCGAAGCCGGAAACACCTATAAATGAGGCTAAGGTTAGCTACTACCAACGGGTCGATTATGCCAACCGCAATTTTGGCGTCTTTCGCAAACGAGGATGGCAAACAGACCGCGGCATGGTCTTTATTCAGTACGGGAAGCCGGATCAAATCGAGGATTTCCCTTTTGAGCTTAATTCGGTCGCTCGACAGGTCTGGCATTATTATTACAAAGGTCAACCGCGCCAATTCGTATTTGTCGATGAATGGGGCGATGGAGATTTTCGTCTGCTATATCCGTATGACGGACGAACCTGGTAAGGAGATCATAGGCAATGAGAAAAGGCGACCTTAATAAGTTAAGAATATTCGTTTTTCTGGTGGCTATTATATTTCTCGCGCTGAATTCTAATGGTGCAAATATTGGAGTCCGGGGAGGAATTTCAATTTATCCGAATCCTCAGATGGGTTCGAAAATATATATTGAATTCCCATTTTCTATTAATCGGGCCGATTTAACTTTTCTTCCCGAAGATTCTTTATCTGGGACAGCGCTTCTGTCAGGTATTTTTGCAGAAATTATGATTTTCGATTCCTCCGGAAATAGAATTGATTCATCCAGCACTTACTTTTTAACGCGCGTTAAGGATATTCAAGCGGCTCATGATAGAGAATTCAAGCTGTTCAATAAAATTCCAATATTAGTTTCTCCCGGTAAATATTCCGCTCAACTTCGAGTTATTGATGCCGTCAGTAAAAATGAGGGGTTATTCTTTTATGATTTCATTCATATTGATCCGATTATTTACGATCATCTAAATATCAGTTCCCTTGAGCTGGCCCATAATATATCGGTTATATCAAACACTGGT
>JBDRRI010000407.1:0-3643 GCA_043825815.1 Candidatus Zixiibacteriota bacterium | reverse complement strand
ATAAAGGAGTTGGGATGAAACCGAAAATACATCCTGAGTATTTTGAAACGACTATTAAATGCGCCTGCGGTAACGTGATAGAAACAAGATGTACCGTCAAGGATATCAGCGTTGAAATCTGTTCCGAGTGTCATCCGTATTTTACCGGAAAACAGAAACTGGTCGATACGGCTGGTAGAATTGAGCGCTTTAATAGAAAATACGGCTTCGATAAAAAAGCCAAAAAAGACGCTTAGCGCCGTCATATCGCAAATAATCGCCGCAAATAATTTTCACTGTCAAGGTGATCCTCACGTATATTACTATTGACGAGAATATTATAGTTTGCGGCTTGATTTTGTACAATATGAAAGGTTAAGAGTAAATGCCTGATAAAAACGTTGGCGGACAAGCAGTCATTGAAGGTGTCATGATGCGCTCGAAAGATCGTATTTCCACCGCGGTTCGAATACCATCCGGTGAAATACTGGTCAAAAGTGAAGAATATACTTCAATGGCCAAAAAAAATAAATTCCTGGGGCTTCCCATTATCCGTGGAGTCGTTACTTTTTTTGAAATGCTGATAATCGGCATCAAAACGCTCAATTTCTCCGCAGATATCGCCGTGACTGAAATTGAAAAACAGGAAGCCAAAGAAAAAGGCGTGGAATTTATTGAGAAGGATAAGAAAAGGACATCAATAACTTTATTTTTTACCGCCATTTTTGCAGTCGGCGTCGGTATCCTGATATTCTTCTTGACTCCGCTGGCGATTACTTATCTATTGAATATCGAAAAGGATGCCATGTCATTCAATCTGGTGGCTGGCGCTATCAGGATAATTCTGTTTCTGACGTATGTCTGGCTGATTTCACTTTTCGGTGAATTTCGAAAAGTCTTTCAGTACCATGGTGCCGAGCACAAATCAATTTATGCCTATGAAAACGATGACGAACTGACCCCCGAGGCGGTTTCAAAATACACGACTCTTCATCCCCGTTGCGGCACCAGCTTTATTTTAATCGTGGCGCTTTTCGCCATTTTGGTATATTCGATTTCGGATACAATTTATGCCTATATCACCGGTGCCCCCCCGAGTTTATGGACCCGGTTCGGTTTGCATTTCTCGCTCCTGCCATTAGTGGCGGGCTCATCTTATGAGTTGTTAAAACTGTCCGGAAAAACCCGCAATAATCCAATAACCAGATTTTTGATTCAGCCGGGACTTTGGCTCCAGAAAATTACTACTAAAGAACCCTCTTTGGAACAAATGGAAGTCGCTATTGTCGCTCTGGAAGAAGCCGAAGGAATCACCGAGTCAAGGCTATCTGTCAAAAAAACTTTTCTTTAAACGGCTCGGCCGTATTGTAAATCAATTTGTGTAGGGTAAAAACCAATGTTGGAGTATGTTGAAGAATTTGAAAAGCGTCTGGAGGATATCAATAATCAATTGATGTCTCCTGAGGTCCTTTCCGATCAGAAGAAAATCAAAGAGTTGTCGCGGAAAAGGCGGCAGGTTGAGGAAGTTCTGAAGACCGGACATAAATATAGATCCTGTGTTATGGCTATCAAAGAGGCCCGGCAGATAATTGCCGAATCGAAAGACACCGATCTGGTTGAGATGGCTCGCGAGGAGTTGGAGGAGAACTCGGACATGCTTCCGGAATTGGAGGAGAAGTTCGGGCTTTTGCTGGCGCCGAGAGATCCCAACGATGAAAAGAACGCCATGGTTGAAATCCGGGCCGGAACGGGCGGCGATGAGGCCGCCATATTTGCCGGCGATCTTTACCGGATGTACTCCAAGTTTGCCGATCAAAACGGCTGGAAAATAGAGGTCCTCTCCACCAATGCAATCGAGCTTGGCGGCATCAAGGAGGTTATTTTCAGTATCAACGGCGACGGCGCCTATGGTAAAATGAAATACGAATCCGGCGTCCATCGGGTTCAGCGCGTCCCCCTGACCGAATCATCGGGACGAATCCATACTTCGGCCGCAACGGTCGCGGTGCTACTTGAGGCCGAAGAGGTCGATTTGCAGATTGCCGAGAACGAACTAAAAATCGACGTTTACCGCTCCTCCGGACCAGGGGGACAATCGGTAAACACGACCGATTCGGCGGTCCGCATCACTCACCTTCCGACCAACACCGTCGTCACCTGCCAGGATGAAAAATCGCAACATAAGAATAAAGCCAAAGCGCTGCAGGTCCTTCGAACTCGCCTGCTTGATAAAATGCAGGAAGAGCATAATAAAGCGATTGCCGATGAGCGCCGTACGATGGTTTCAACGGGCGACCGCTCGGCTAAAATCAGAACCTATAACTACCCCCAATCGCGCGTGACCGACCATCGGATTAAACTGACCGTGCATAATCTCCACGAGGTCCTTGACGGCGAACTAGATGAGTTAATCACCGCTCTGGCCAAACACGATCACGAAGTCAATCTTAAAGCTGTGAATATTTAAGTAAGCGGAACCATAAGAGTTCACCATGTTCATAGGTCATTTTGCAGTCGGACTGGGAGCCAAAAAAATCCGGCCGGAAATTAAACTGGGCACTCTTTTTCTGGCGTCACAATTTATAGACCTGCTCTGGCCGGTCTTTTTACTTTTGGGACTTGAAAATGTCCGCGTCGAAATCGGAAATACCGTTGTCACCCCGCTCAATTTTTATCATTACCCATTGACCCATAGTTTGGTAGGCGTCCTTTTCTGGGCGCTGTTGCTCGGCGCCTGTTTTTATGCCATTCGCAAATCAGTGAAAGGCGCGATTATTCTGGGCGTCCTGGTCCTTTCTCATTGGCTTCTTGATCTGATCGCCCATCGTCCCGATCTGCCTCTCCTGCCCGGTTCTGGCCTGTTTGTCGGTCTCGGCCTCTGGGACAATTTTTACGCCAGCCTTATTCTGGAGCTGGCTCTTTTCGCGCTGGGACTGATGCTATATCTGAGAGCGACCAAAAGCATCGACAAAATCGGCAATATTGCGCTCTATTCATTGGCCGCCTGTCTGTTAATTATCTCGCTCAGCGACTACTATGGCCCGCCCCCGCCCGATAATCCAGCACTGATCGGAATGGTCGGTTTGGCCCAGCTGTTATTTATTCCCTGGGGTTACTGGATCGATCGGCATCGTAGAGCCAGCTAACAATTACGTCTTCCCCAAAAACGAATAATGAAGCGGTTCGAATCCGCATTTTTCATAGAGCTTAAGAGCCTCTTTATTGGCCACCGACGTATAAAACGTAAAATATTTAACGCCGCACTTGCCGAAGAAATTCTTTGATTCCGTCAGAATTTTGGTCGCTATCCCCTGCCGCCGAAAATCTTTGGCAACCATAATGGCCGATATGGCGCCGACCTTTTTGATTTTGTAAAAACGGGGTTGATCGCGCACCACTACCGAGGCATAGCCGACAATTTTATTATCCATGAGGGCAATGATTGTCGCGCTGTCATCTGATTCCATTGATTGAATAAACCGGCCGGAAATATCATCATCGCTTAAATTATCAGTATCGAAAAACTCCTCATGATGTTGCTCGTATTCGGCGAAGAAATCTTTGCACAAGGTCAGAACCTGATTGAGATCATCATCGGGCCGTAATTCTCGAATCGAAATCATATTATCTTCCCTTTAATGGCAATTATGAATTAACGAATTAC
>JBDRRI010000406.1:0-6824 GCA_043825815.1 Candidatus Zixiibacteriota bacterium | reverse complement strand
GTACGATCTTGAACTCCCAGCCATTTAGATCATCGGATTTATAGCTTGTCATCTTCTCTTCCTCCTCACGCATTTTTTTCGCTTTGGCCGCGGCCGCAATAATAGCAACATTACTTCCGGCAATAGCACCTATTGGAACGTGTGACATAATAACCCCTCGCTTTTATATATATACCCAGCTTCCAAAGCGGAAATTCACGAAAATCTAAAATATCGAATAACCTTATATCACCATATCAGTTACGAATGTATTTTTATACGCTTAAGCTGTTCCATGGTCGAATCGGAATACCATATCTCGATAAATTCATCAATCGATTTTTCTTCGTAATTTTTATATGATGCAACTATTGGCTCTCGAAGCAATTTTTTAATGCTGGAGTATGAAATCGCGTCCTTTTGAGAAAATACCTCGGCAATTTTAAAAGCATCCGTCAGTATGGTTTTCTCATCAGAAATCTGATTTATAAAACCACCCTCAAATCCCTCTTCGGCAGTAAACATTTTGCCCGATAACAAAATGCTCTCGGCATTTTTGTTTCCAGTGCAATATTTCATTAATTCAACCGAACCTGTAAAAACCGAGGCCCCGAAAGTTATCTCATTGAGCGAAAATTTTGCCTTCCCGGTTACCATAACTCGATAATCGGTCGCCGAAGCGATCATACATCCCCCCGCAATTGTGTGGCCGTTCAAGGCCGAGATAACCGGTTTGGAAAACAAAAATAGGCGGGTGTACAGATTGGTGAACTTTATCAAGTACCGTTTGAAATCTGATTTCGTAAGTTGGATCAGTTCCGGAATATCAAAACCGAACGAGAAGAATTTACCGGATCCGGTCAGAATAACCGCTCTAATCGCTTCGTCCTTTTCAATTTTATCCAGCAAATTATTGAATTCATCAAGGACCGTCTCGTTTATGGCATTTACCTTGCCCCGATTAAGAGTAAGGACGGCAATATTATTTTTTAATTCTAATGAAATAAAACTCATATTATTGTCCTCGTTTGAATGTTAATAATCTTCTACTCCAGCGAACCGATCTCATTTTCAACCTCTTCGAGAATTTCGCATGATTTTACCAGTTCCTTCATTTTAGTATGATCGGGATAGAGCGGCCGGTCTATATCAAGAAAAGCAACGTGCCGTCGAACCACCTCTTTCGCTCTGGTAGTTCCCTTGCCGAATTTATAATCGCGGAAATCAAGCGCCTGTGCCGCCGCCATAAACTCTATTCCCAGAACTCCATAAGCATTATCAAGAATCTGGAAGTTCTTGATGGCCGTATTCATCCCCATCGAAACGAAATCTTCCTGATCGGCGGCCGCCGGAATTGATTGAATGCAAGCCGGAACCGATAAGATTCTCTGCTCAACAATCTGCATATCGGCGGTGTACTGCGAGAGCATCATCCCGGAGAACATCCCTGCACCCTTGGTAAGAAACGGGGGCAGACCAACCGACAGAGCCGGATTGTTCAGACGATTCATGCGCCGTTCGGACAGCACTGACACCATCGTAATGCAGTACCCGGCCATATCCATCGGAACCGCCACCGGCGAACCCTGAAAATTGGCTCCCGACAATTGCAGATTTTCATCGGGGAAGAAGATTGGATTATCGCCCACGCCGTTAAGTTCAATCTCCACCTGCGAGCGGGCATAAGCTATGGCATCATGCGCCGCCCCGACCACTTGCGGGGTAGAGCGCATTGAGTAAGCATCCTGGACCTTACACGGTACCCGGCCCTCGGCCAGATCACCATCAGCTACCGTTTTCCTGATCGCTTCAGCCGACCGTACCGCTCCCTTGAATCCGCGTATCTCATGGAGTTTGGCGCTGTACGGTTTCATATTCGCCTTAAGCGCCTCAAGCGACATCGAAGCCGCAATCTCCGCCTGTTTTAGCCAATTATTGGCATCATACAAAAAGATGGCGCTCATTGCGGTCAACACATTACTGCCGTTGATAGTGGCCAAACCATCGCGAGCCTGAAGCCCCGGAACCGGAATACCGGCCCGATCAAGCGCCTCTTTTCCCGGCAGAAGTTCGCCCTTGTAATAGGCCTGCCCCTCACCCATCATTAACAGCGCAATCTGGGACATCGGCGCCAGATCGCCACAGGCCCCCACGGAACCTTTCTGGCAGACAAAAGGAGTAACGCCCTTATTTAGCATATCCACTAGGGTCTGAGTGATCTCCAGCCTGACGCCGGAATTACCGTGGGCATGAACATTAATCCGCCCCGCCATAGCGCCGCGAACATATTCGATTGGCGCCGGGTCGCCGATTCCAGCCGAATGGTTATATATCAAATATTTCTGAAATTCTTTAACTTGATTATCATCAAGAACGACCTCAGAGAATTCTCCTATTCCGGTATTGACACCGTACATAATTTCGTGCGCCTCGATTTTTTTCTCAAGCATAGCGCGGCATTTATTAATCCGCTCTTTAGCATCGTTCGGCAGTTCCACCGGTTCGTTGAATCGGGCAATCTTAATGAGTTTCTCGATTGTTAACCCGGAACCGTTTAATTGTATAGACATTGCAAATTCCTCACATATAATATTAATTTGAAATGAATGATAAAAACTTTAGATGAGCTATTCATTCACTCGTCTTGAAGCCCCGATGAGCTTTTAGGTTGATAATTGGCAATGGTGGTTGCTGGCATTAATGAGCCACTTTCTTAATCATCATCAATTATTAAAAGCATTTTCATAATTGAAATATATCTGAAAATTATTCAATTGTCAATTGACCTGATTTCTATTTTTTTATATAGTCTTATAATGATAAATTCGCATCCACGTAAAAATTTGGAATTTTTGAAGCAATAATCTATTAACCTGGAGGAAATATGGAAAACTTTGTTCAATCGGCTCAAAATTGGATTTCCGTATATTGGATTAAGGTCGTCGGAGCCTTGCTGATACTCATTATCGGTCGTATAGTTACTGGAATTATTGGCTCCATGATTAAAAAAATCATGGTTAAAAGTAAAACCGATGAAACCCTGATTGGTTTTTTTTCCAGCCTGATTAAGGTCGCTCTGATGACATTTGTCATTATTGCCGCTCTGGGAAATCTGGGCGTCCAGACCACTTCTTTTGTGGCCATTATCGGTGCTGCCGGTATTGCGGTTGGTTTTGCTCTGCAGGGATCATTAGCCAATTTCGCTTCGGGCGTTATGATAATCATCTTCCGCCCCTTCAAGGCTGGCGATTTTGTCGAAGCCGGCGGGACAACCGGATCAATTGAAAAAATCGGGATTTTCAGCACTTTTATGAAAACACCGGATAATAAAGAAATAATAATGCCTAACAGCAAAATAACCGGCGAAACCATCACCAACTTTTCGGCCAAAGAGACCCGGCGGGTAGATATGGTTTTTGGAATCAGCTACGACGATAATATCAAACTGGCCAAGGATACCCTTTGGGAAATTATCAATGCCGATGAACGCATTCTGAAAGATCCTGCTCCGGCGGTTGCGGTTTCCGAATTGGGCGAGAGCTCGGTTAATTTAGTGGTTCGTCCCTGGGTCAAAACAGAAGACTATTGGAATGTCCTTTTTGATACGACCGAAAAGGTAAAACTGGTTTTTGATGAAAAGGGCATTTCGATTCCATATCCGCAAACTGATGTTCATCTCCACCAAGTAAGTAAACAATAATCGCGGAGATTTTGACATGAATTGGACAAACCTTATTATTTACGCCTGAATTTCCGGAAAAATATATGATTTTTTGGATATTCGGGAATTTTTTGTTTATTTTTGAAACGAATTCTGCCGATATTAATATATTAAGAAGATGACTGTAAAAAATAATCAAATATCGGCAGGCTTTCGTTGATGTTTTGGAAACAATTAATTCTAAATAATGGGGTGTGTTATGGATATGACACCTAATGACATGAAAAATCATGAATTCGGGACACAGATGCGCGGCTATGATAAAGCCGAAGTGCAGGCGTTTGTCGAAAAAGCGGCCAGCTCTCTTGAAGAGGCTCTTAATCAGATACAGGTTCTTAAAAACCAAAATGACAAGATTTCTTCTCAATATCAACAACTTAAAGATCTCGAAGATACTATCAGATCGGCGGTCATGGAGGCTCAGAAGAATGCCAACCATATCGTTGCCAATGCCAGAAAAGAGGCCGAGTTGATGGTCAATGGGGCGAAACAGGAACGCGCCAAGATTTTCGATGAGAAGAAAAATGAGATGCGCGTGGTGGAAGAAAAAATCGAGAAACTGGAGTATCAAAGAGAATCTTTCTATAATAAGCTTCGTTCCGAAATCGAGGCTCATCTGAAACTGGTTGATTCGATCAATCCGCGCCAATCGAAAATGAAAGCAGTAGAGGTCACTCCGAAAGATGTCGAATCTTTCGATGAACCGGAGGATGACGATCAGGTCGAAAAGGCCGAATTGAAAACCGAGCACGCACCACATTCGGCTCCCAAGCCGACGCCGGCCCCGACTCCGAAACCATCGGCACCGCCGGCCCTGGATATGAAAGATGACGAGATCGACGCGGCGCTGGATAATTTGAGCGGCGGATCGAGCCATAAGAAAGATGATGAGCCGGAACCGGTGGGTGTGGAATCCAACTCCGGCAATAAAGAATCGGAAGCAAAAAAGGGAGTCCAGGATGGACAACACCATGAATCTAAAGGATTTGATTTCTGAGGCGGCTAATTTTATCCGCTCAAAAATAAATTTAGTTCCCAAAATCGGTATCATCACCGGAACCGGACTCGGCGCGCTGGCCGATGATGTTGAAAAAACCGGCGAGGTACCGTACGAGACAATTCCGCATTTCCCCGTATCGACCGTCGAGTCGCATCCGGGGAAACTTGTTTTTGGCCATCTCAAAGGCAAACCGGTCGTGGCGATGCTGGGTCGCTTTCATTATTATGAGGGCTATACGATGAAGCAGGTCACGTTTCCGGTACGGGTTCTCAAAGAGCTCGGGATTGAGACGCTGATTGTTTCCAACGCCTGCGGCGGGCTCAATCCGCAGTTTAAGCGGGGCGATATTATGATTATCACCGATCACATTAATTTTCAGGGCGTCAATCCGCTTATCGGACAAAACGATGATTCTATCGGCGATCGTTTCCCTGACCTGTACAATTGCTATGACAAAGAATTGGTCAATCTGGCCGAGAGCGTCGCTATCGAGCAAAAATTCCCCATCAAAAAGGGCGTCTATGTTTCGGTGACCGGACCGAATCTGGAAACGGCGGCGGAGTACCGGATGTTTCGGATTATGGGCGCCGATGTGGTCGGGATGTCGACTGTCCCGGAAGTTCTCGCGGCGCGCCATCAGGGTACCAAAGTTCTCGGTTTTTCGATTATTACTGACATGGGTTTTCCTGATTCGCTCGGACCCTGTTCGCTCAATGATGTTATAACCGCGGCCAACGCCGCCGGACCATACCTTCGCAACATCATCACCGGATGCGTGGAAAAGATGTAAGTCCTGTCATTCGCGACGCCGATCGGGAATCCAAATATATGTGCCCGGCGGGTTCGCAAACCTGCCGGTTTTTCTATTTCTGCTCCTGTTCTCCCCGGGTGAAGGAAATACATCGCCATTAAAAATCCTTGTATGTTTTTATTATTCTTGGTGTTACAGCAAATTGGTTTTTTCATTTTTTTAGTTTTTCGTCGTAGTCATTTTGTAGTAAAAGTGTAAGGCAATTGGCTTTGTTTTGCATATTTTGTGTTTTTTTGCTGTACTTCTTTTGGAGTAAATTTGTAAGGCATACTCGCCAGATTCCAGATATCACTTGATCCACCATTCTGTAAATGGGAATTTTACAATCAGGCCAATAATCATGGTATTGCAATAATGTCTAACGATGATTGCCACCATTTATTTAACCACCCTTCAGATGGGTTACCGCTCCCCGCCCTTCCCCGGGTCGATCTGAGATCGACCCCTACGGCCCAATCCCGGGAGGGTGCGATAAATCCCCACACATAAATTCATTGTAATTCATTTCTCATCATACGTTTACAGCAGATTGGGTTTGTTTTGCATATTTTACATTTTTTTAAGCTACATCTTTTGGAGTAAATTTGTAATTCCGTCAATTTATATTTATTGCCTCTCATAATATGGGAGGCCGATAAATTAATATCAAAATGGTACAAAAATTGTAAAAGGGGAATTGCAGGGGTCTATGTCATAGACCCGGTCTTGGGAGGGAAAAGGTAACTGTAGGTCGGCGTTCCGAATGAAGTCCGCCAGAAGCGGACAAATGAGAAACCAGACCATGACTTACGCTCAGATGGTCCCATAACCCTTCATTTCATTCCCTTCATACTTCAGGGTCTTTGACAGGATTTTCGGTTAAATAGGCGGGAGTCTCCAATTTTTTTTGGAAAAAATATTCGACTACCGCCCTACGCGGGCTATTCGGGGTGGTGAGTGTAGCAATAATTTTGTCGAAACCTCGCTCATCCGCTAGGCGTATTCGCGACCCTTCGGGCAGGGGATTGACCTACGATTACTATTTCGGGAGATTATTTATTCATAGTATACCTCATTATCAATTATTCGGATTGAGGCGGGTAGGCAATACGTCCATCGTTACAATATACAGTATCCATTTTGCTACATTGCATATAATCAAATAATATCAAATACTGCTCGAGCGAATCATTGTAATAAAATATCGCGTTATTTTGGCCAGGTTGTGCTATGCAAGTATAGGCGTTTATCATTTGACCATTAAATATTTTATCGACACCGAGACATGAACTAACGTCATAAACACTCATAGAACTATCCGACAGATTATACAA
>JBDRRI010000405.1:0-3830 GCA_043825815.1 Candidatus Zixiibacteriota bacterium | reverse complement strand
ACTGAAACGGGCAATTATATTCCTCCCTATATATATCAGCTTGACGGCTCTTCCTCCGATGATAATTATGTTTATTTCGGCGATTTTGGCCTGCTCGATAGTGATACATCTTATATTCCGGGCGAAAATTACGGGTATGATATGATGGTATCGCGCTGGCCGGTTCGCAGTGAATCGGAGATTGCCACGATTGTGAATAAAATTAAATCGTACGAGTCATACAGCAGTTTCGGAATATGGAAGTCGACGGTGACGCTAGTGGCCGATGATGAATATATTGATCGGGCCTCAGTTTACGAGGGGTTGGATCACGTTCGCCAAACAGAAACGCTTGAAATAGAACATTTACCATCGAAGTTTATTAGAAGAAAAGTTTATTTATGGGATTATCCTTACAACTCCGAGGCGTTTAAACCGGATGCCAATAATGCTATCGTTAATGCCATTAATGACGGCACCATTTTAATCAATTATGTCGGCCATGGAAATCCCGATACGTGGGCCCATGAGCATGTTCTCAATAGGACTACTGATTTGCAAAAGCTGACTAATGGCGACAAACTGGCCATTTTCTACGCCGCCTCCTGTTCGATTGGATTTTTCGATGATCCTAAAAAAGAGGGGATGGGCGAGGAACTTCTCCGCCAGGCAAACGGCGGCGCGGCCGGTGTTTTTGCCGCCTCAAGATTGGTCACCTCGACCGCCAATTCGCAATTTAATCGTAAGGTATATGATTTTCTGTTTGATGATTCCAATGATTTATCGATTGGCCAGGCCCTTTTTGCAACCAAGTTGTTTCGGCAGTACAGCGGTTCAATTCCGTACCCCGATCTCAACGATCGTAAATATATTTATTTCGGCGACCCGTTGATGCGGTTGAATCTACCCAAGAGACAGATAGAATTTTCCGATTTCCCGGCTTTGTTTACCGCTCTTTCACCTCATTATTTCGCCGGTCGGATAATAAATGAGGAGGGTGCAACTGATAATGAATTCAATGGCAACCTCAATATTTTGATTTATGATTCAGAATTGAATATCGTTCATCGCGGGCTAAATAATGATTCTCTGGCCTATTCCAAGATTGGCCCGATGATTTATCGGGGGACGGTCCCGATCACGTCCGGCCAATTCGATTTTACTTTTATTGTTCCATTGGATGTCGGATATGGCGGACAAGGCGCAAAAGTATTCGCTTATGCCTATGGATCCGAAATTGATGGACTTGGGTTTTTGGACTCTATTGAAATTTCATCCGAAATTAAAAATTCCGATGATACTCTAGGTCCCATTATAGGTTATTATTTCGGTGAATCGGAGAATTTTGTTTCCGGAGATCGTATTCCATCCAATAGTCCTCTTACCGTAACATTAAATGACACAACCGGTTTAAACCTCACTGGCAACGCTGGACACAGAATTACATTGACAATTGACAATGACCTTGAAAATATTGTAAATTTGACCGACTTATTTGAATATAATCCGGGAAGTTACACTTCCGGGAAATTGAGTTATGATATTGATAGTTTAGGCGAGGGATTGCATAATTTTAGAATAAAGGCATGGGACAATGTCAATAATGCATCGGTGGCTGATTTTACCGCAGACGTGGTCGGATCCGAAAAACTAATGTTGACCGATCTTCTGAATTATCCCAATCCAATGGAGGAATCGACGATTTTTTCATTTTTCCTGACCTCTGAAGCCGATAATGTCAGTCTGGATATTTTTACATTGGCGGGCAGGAAAATTTACAATTACAAGAGATCCGGAGTGCCCTCGGGATTCTTTGAATTTTGTACCTGGAACGGAAGAGATCTCGATGGCGACCGAGTCGCGACCGGGGTTTACATATATAAAGTGACAGCATCTGCTTTAAATTCGGGAAATGTGGTGGAATCATTTGGCAAGGTTGCTGTTATCAATTAACATTTGGAGGTTGCTTAATGCGAAAAGTATGTTTCATCTTAATATTATTTTTACTTTCTGTTTCAGGAATTAATCTCTACGCCCAGGGTGGTGTTTCGAGTGCCGCCGCAATATTTTTGCGCCTGCCGATTGGCGCCCGGGCCGCGGCGCTTGGTGAATCGTATGTCGCCATTGCCGATGATGCCACGGCAACGCACTGGAATCCAGCTGGATTGGGTCAGTATCCGATGTCTCCGAAATGGTTTGATATTGATATTCCGAACGATCTCCGTCCTCTAAAAGATATGGCCGTATTTCAGGGTGAAGGAACCGGCGAAGATTTTGAGCATTTTGATATCTGGGCTCTCACCTCCAAAGGCTTAATGAGATATAGAAATTACAAATGGACAGATTTTGATATTATCACTACCCGGGCCGACCAAACGGTTGAATCGGTTATAAGGAGCTATGCCGGAATTTTGGGAATTACCGGTGAAGAAGATCTACCCAACCTTATAGCCGGGGTTGCCCAAAAGAACAATAGCCATCCTCAAAGCGACATTGACAGTCTCAAAAGCAAAATCGTTTCTGCCCTGCCGGAAGATTATTCCAATATGCATGATCTCGATTCGGCCTTCATTAATTTAAATGAAGCCTTTAATAAATGTTTGATAGATTGGGAAGCCGTTGGATACGCCAAAGAACTAACACAAAAGGCCCTGCGCGATTCTATGATATCCGAAACCGAAGCCGACCGCATTATCTTTGTACTGGTCAAGGCCAAACAAAATTATTTGGGTCGGTCGTTGACGATACCCTATGATGTCATCTTCAAAGGCAACCTGACCAGTATTGGCGCCAGCGAGCAATACTTGTGGGTTTCATCCGATTCCGGATTATACCGCTTTAACGGCCATAGCTGGCAACAATTCGGAACGACCGACGGTTTGCCGAGCCTGGCTATTAATAATATTAAAGTATATGATGATTTGGTTTTTCTCTTTACCGATTCCGGTTTGGCCACTTATAAGGGCGGCACTTTTACCGATTATGGGCCGGAACAGGGTCTTCCCCGGAAGAATATAAAATCGGCAACGATTGTTAATGACGATATTATGTGGGCCGTAGTGGAAAACGATCTTTACAAATTCGATGGAACAAAATGGAAAAACTATTTCGATAACAACGGCGATTCTCTTCTTGATGCGGCCTCGGCCTATGAGAGTATGAAAATATATGGAAATCATAGAGAGAAAGATCAATTCTTTAAAAAATTCAAAGAATTAAATACTGCCGAAGATAAAGTTTCTAAAATTGAAAATAGTTCGAGTATGTCTGTTGACCGGATTAATCAGATAGTTGACTCATTAGGCGTCGTTTCCGCGGTCGATATTATGGATAGTGTCGCCGCTTCCAATCAAATGGCTGATAGTCTTGCCCTCGCCAATCCAATCAAGACGCTTAAATCCGTAAAACTTCCAATTACAGCCGGATTTCAATACGAAGTCCTTGATATAAACGCCGATGAGTTCGGCAACCTGTGGGTTGGAACCGAGTTTGGTCTCTTGCGCCTCAACGGCTATAAATGGAAAAGGTACGGTTATCGGGAGTATAAGGTTGGTCCGGGCGTTGAAGGAAACGAAGCTACAATTAAAATTGATTCAGCCGGAATAGAGATTGACACTTCCGGAAAAACCTCAATGACAACGAGAGGTTTTGAAACGGTTTACGATATTGCCTTGAAACGTGTTAAGGGTGATTCTACCAGGGCCGAACGGCTGGCGCAACAAATCAGAGCTACCAATAACCTTGACTCGGATACCATTTCTTATGGTGAAAAGATTTATTTATACGCTAACCCATCGGGAGCGGCGATCCATCATATTCTGATCGACGGAACCAATATGTATTTCGCCACC
>JBDRRI010000404.1:0-4699 GCA_043825815.1 Candidatus Zixiibacteriota bacterium | reverse complement strand
CAAAATTATCATGATAATCACACAAGTCAAACACCCATTTGCTGATGAAATTGATGGTTGTCAGCTCTCCCGATCCTTTTAAAAGAATCTTATCCATTAAATCCAGATGAGTCTGATAATTCGACCAATCCTGATGAGGTTTTTGATCGACAGAAAGATAGCGGAAAAGCAAACCAGCCGGCTCAATCCGATCAGAGTTTATTCCGACCACGGATGACTGCACGAAAATATTAAAACTATCTTTATTTAAGGCGCAAATCTGTTGGACCAGATTATTAGTCTCGGACTTCTCTTCCGAAGAAAAATGACTGTCATATTTTAAATCAGAATAATTATGCACCAGCCAACGGCGATATTGGCTATTAGTCAATTGTTCCGAATAGACAACCTTTATGTTTCGGCCATAATAATCACTCTTACTCTTATAAAGCAAAGGGTAGTAAATTTCTTCGTCAGCAATAATAACAATGTCGGACTTACCCAGTCCATCAAGAATTTCATCGCAAATTATGTCAGGACCATAAAAATCAGAGAGAACCGCCTGCCTGCTGTTTTTATCGGCCGCCAAGAATAAAAAGGCGGCGATTAAAATTGAATAAATTACCGACGTTCCCCTGGCCAACGATTTAAGACGCATTAAGTAGATAACCCCAACCACAGCTACGGTTAATATCAAAGCCAGATTGATTGATTGGAAATTTATCTGGTCATAATTGTAAAATTCTACCTTGCCCAGCCATACCGTAAATAAAATCGAACCGATAATCGCCAAAATAAAAAAGAGCGCCTTTTTTCTAAGAACTATAAATATTCCCCAAATTCCGGCAAACCAAAACAGAAGCAAAGGAAGTCCTATCTGACTATTATATAAAGAAACAAGGCTCTTTAGTCGAACCCAATATTCTGTACCCGTTGCCAGATCGGCAAAATTGAGTGATTGCCAAATATAAATTAATCCGCCCCAAAATGAATTGCCCCGTAAGGCCTGATTGTAAGCTAACGATGAATCCACCGCACTTCGAAACGGAATAAACAAGTATGAGCTCAGGGCTAAAACGAGTAATAGAATCGGGGTAAGAATCACTCCCCACTTGTTTTCGGCGTTGAATCCATTATAAAATATCATGAATATAAATGCCGGAAATAATGTGGCGGCAATCAAAGGATGATTTCCAAACGATAATAAATATAACCATAGCCCGGCATAAAAATATTTTTGACCTGTCTCATCACGGGCGCCTTTAAATACCAAAAAGATTGCCCCCAATGTCAAAGCCAGCTGAAGCGAATAAACATCTGCCCGAACCGCCGACAGCCATACCGGAAGGGTGACCGCAAACAGGCCGGTAGCCATTAGATTGGGAAACAAATTTTCATGCCACTTGGGGCTGAGATCAAGCTCTTCCTTATGTTGGTCCCTGAATTCGGGATTCTCGGCTAGCATTTTTCTCTTTTTAAAATTCTCTTTATAGGCGCTGGCGCTGATGGCCGGAATATTCAAAAAATATTGCACAATTAAATAGAAAAACATTACCGCAATCGCCCCAAAAACGGCTGACATCAGATTGGCCGAAAAAGCCGGTGTAAAAACGGAAATCATTGAAAATAATTTTCCAATCAATGTGAAGAGCGGATAGGTTGGTGATTGATTTATTCCCAGATTACTACTATTCAAGGCCAAAACCGCTGAATTTCCCCATAATAATGAGGGTGCCATTGTTATAACATAAAGTGTTAGAGTGGCAAAAAATACTAATATCGGAACAACTCGATCACTCAATTGCTTTATCTTGCTATGCCGCACATAGTTATAATTCGACTCATGCTTTACCATATTATCAGCCTTTGTTTTATAAAAATAGTTATATACTATTTTCGGCTGATTCTCGGTAAATCTGAATTTTTTATGGAGAAAATTGATTAAAATAAAACAATTATCAGATACTATGCCAGTGCAAAAATGATTTGGTTGCAGATAATATTTATCGGATTTAGAATAAAGAATTCATTTAATTAAAATGCGAATCTGTTCAATTATTTGTTTGAACTCATTGTAATTAAATTCAGCCACCCACTTTTGAAATTCCAATTTGCTCTCAGATGAAAACAATAAAATATTAGCCTTATCCTTTTCGAAATCATAGGCTTTCAAGAAAACACCCTTCCAATCCAAAAGAACAATCCCGGATTCCTCTTTAAACTTCTTCCTCACGGCACCCTTAATAAAGAACGGGACGCCCTTAACATTGGCCATCTTTTGAACCACCACTATACCTTTACCGATTGATTCTGCCACCGAATCTGAAATAACCTTTATCCACGGGTCACAAAAATCAATCCCTTTTCTGTCTCCGGTTAAGAATATGGCGACTTTGCCTCGAAATTCCTTATCTGTATGATCATTTTTAAACTGATCCTCAATTTCAAAGCTGACCAGAGTAGAATCGTTGCCGAATCCTGATCCGACTAAAACTAGAAATGCCATTATCAATAATATTGCTGTTTTCATAATTTAACTGGCCTTGCTATAAATACTCTATTTCTCTTTTAACCTTTATTTTTCGCTTTCTCTTGAACCAAAAATATCCGAACGCAAAACCGCCCACATGAGCCAACCAGGCTACTCCCCCTCCCATACCGCCAATGTCCGACAACGACATAAATAGTTGATAGAAAAACCAGAATCCAAGCATAAATTTAGCCGGCAATCGAATGATTCTAATTAAGAAAAATATCCAAACCAGGGTTATAACCCGGGCATGCGGAAACAATACCAGATAGGCGCCAAGAACGCCCGCAATCGCTCCTGAAGCCCCTACCATCGGGATTTCCGAATTGGGTGAAAAGACGACAAACAGAAAGGCCGCCGCCAAACCGGCCAATATATAGAAAAATAAAAATTTGATCGGCCCCAGATAATCTTCAATGTTATTCCCGAAAATCCAGAGAAATAACATATTCCCGGCCAGATGCATAAAACCGCCATGCAGAAACATCGAGGTGAATGGATTTAAAAAAACGGGAACAGCAATTTGTGGCGTCAACTCCGTTATATGGATAATTTCATAAGGAATTAAACCAAATTTGAATAAGAATATTTGAGAACCGCGATCCCCCAGCGTCAGAGAATAGAGATAAACAGCGCTGTTTATAGCTATTAATAAAATCGTGACAATCGGCTTATTGGCCGTCGGATTTTCATCTTTGAGCGGGATAAACATCTATCGTTCTCCACTGGCCGTCATACTGAAGAATAAACATTAGCGTTATTCATGAGTCTATTTCTCTTTTTTTTCATTCACAAAAAAGTCTGTATTAACTTCCCGTCTATTTCCGACCCGGTCAGTCGCTCGAATCAATAGATTATATTTCCCTTTTTGAAGCGGCTTATCGGGATAGGTCTTTAAGATAAACGTTTCCGGATCATACTCCGGTATCAACCATTGCCCATCAAGAAAGATTTCGATCTGGGTATCATCCTCTATTTGTGCCAGACCATCGGTAATTTTACACCTTATCTGCGGCCATTTGCTGAAAACAGTTTTCCCATTGGGCGGATAAATATTCTCAATCTTGGGCGGGCCGGTATCTTTGAGAA
Organism: Candidatus Zixiibacteriota bacterium; assembly: GCA_043825815.1. Lineage (GTDB taxonomy): Bacteria > Zixibacteria > MSB-5A5 > GN15 > PGXB01 > JBDRRI01. The sequence continues at coordinate 1,101 of JBDRRI010000404.1, read as the reverse complement.
CCGCAAAGGTTCCGGTTAATGAGGACCGGGCCACTATTCGATCGCTCTCGATTTTCGAATTTAACCATTTCCATTCGTTTTTGCTATTGAGTCGATAAACGCCGACCTTACTCTTATCTATCGTACTATCGAGTTTGAAAGAAAGTAATATATCATCTGCCAGCGGCATCGTTTCGGGCCTTATAGAATATATTTTCCCGAATAGATTCCTCGGATATGGATATGTCCCTTTTTCTGCCTTCAGTTCAATAAAGGCCGGAGAGTAAAATGATTCATGCTGGTAAGTAACCCTGATATTTTCGCCATCCGAAAGAATTCCCTGATTTAGATTGTTTCCGGCCAAAACAGCGGAGACATTCAATCCGGCGGTTTTCTTATTATTGACGGCGTCATAAATTTCAAAACGGACAATCCGGCTCTGAATTCTATCGTCATGATAAAAAGCGGAATATTTATTATAGGAGTATCCATAGGCGTTTATTATTTTCTCATATCCGTCATCATAGATTATTTTCACGACAGGTTCGGGGGCATATTTGCTCAAAGCTGAAATATTAAAGAGTATGCCACCGTCAATATAATTGTAATCGAAATTATAATCATATTTGTTATAATGACTGAGAATATAATATTGGTCGGTTACATTCCAGCCTGATTTTCCATTTATATCTATCCGTAAAAATTTTATCCTCTGGTCAATTCCGGATAAATTTACTTCATAGGAATCGCCAATCATAGTAATCATATTATCAGGAAGTCGGTGCCATTGTCTATAATCGCGAGTGCTTAAAATTGAAATGTCCTGTATATCAAGATTCCGGTTTTCAACCCTCCCCCGAAGGTAAAAAACCGAATCAGAAACGGGATCGATTCTGAATAATCTCCCGGTCGGGGCATAATAAAACTTAAAATCCAAAGCTTGTTTATAACCGGAAGCATCATATATCTCAATTCGCCCGCTATGCAATCCATAGCTTTCAATTGATTTGCCTTCAAATATTCCGCCCTGTTCCAACTCGGCTCTGGCGCCATTATATTTTTTTCCGGGAGGATTGTACAGCAAATGCCAGTACTGACTATTCCGAGTCGCTTCATAATAGT
>JBDRRI010000403.1:0-31099 GCA_043825815.1 Candidatus Zixiibacteriota bacterium | reverse complement strand
AATTTTATAGCATATTGATAGTAATTTTGGGGTAGTGGCGTATTGAAACGGGCCCGGTTTTTATTTACACACCCTGTCTTCTACGCATCCACTTCTCTCTAGAGGGGAATCCGCACTTCCCTTCCCCGGGCGTATGCCATACGCCCCTACCGCAAAAACAAAACTATTTGACTTTATCTACATTTATGCTATTATGAAATGAGGTTGATTATGTACAGAGTTGTTTTGTTGTCAATATTCGTATTTCTAATATTTTTTTCTATCGGCTATTCAGAACTACCTGATATTATTGGTATTATTCAATCCGATACCGTTCTTACTAATTTCGGATATAGAATTGTCCCGCTTGGAGATCAAAATAATGATGGTTTTGATGATATTATAGTTTGGGATTACAGATTTGCCGCATATTTATATTATGGCGGGGACCCTTTTGATACAATTCCCGCGCTTAGAATTGACAGCGTCAATGATCGAATTTCAAATGTTGGTGATATTAATGGTGACGGGTTTAATGAATTTGCGATGTTGGGGAGAAATCCCTTTTCATGGAAATTGAATTTATATTTCGGAGGACCATTTATTGACACGGTCAGGGATATGTGGTTCGGGGCTGATTCACTGAGGGGAATGGGATATACTGTTTGCGCTGATGATATTAACTCTAATGGTAATAATGATTTGATATGTTGGTGTACTTTACAAAAATCAGTTTTGCTTTTTGAACTGGGGACTGATAGTGATTCGATTCCGGACTTACAAATAAGTCCAGCGAATCTTGACGCCGCCAATAACGAATATAACTCTTTTGGAGAGAGGATAATTACTGGCGACTTTAATGGCGATGGTATTACCGATTTAGTAATTAATCTACGACCTAGAGTTCAACAGCAGATTCCCGGTTCGCTTTATTTATATTGGGGAGGCGCCTCTTTTGATACGATTCCAGACATGATTATCAATCGTTCTGATATTTTTCAGGAAGATTATGAATCATTTGGAATAGTACTCGAAAATCTTGGTGATTTTAATGGTGACGGCTACGATGATTTCTATGCCGGAAATTCCGCCGGAAGCGATTCTCTTGGTTTTATTTTCTTTGGCGGACCGGATATCGATACATTACCGGATTTAACTCTTTGCGAAAAAACAGATAAGGCCAGATTAGCCGGAGATGTTAATAATGACGGCTATAATGATCTTATCACCGGTTATCAATCATCGTGGTCAGGTTTAGGGCATGCTCATATCTATCTTGGCGGGCCTGATTGTGACAGTATTCCCGACTTGTCAATTTATAATTATGAATTCTCTGGCTATCAAAATTATTTTGCTATGGATTGCGCAGGCATTGGTGATTTTAATGGAGATGGTATTGATGATTATGCAATATCGGCCCTTAACGCCGATTCGAGAGGGAGAATTTATATCTGTTCGGGTTGGGATGACAATACTGATCTACATGATGAGGATCAATCTGTTAAACCTCTTAATTTTAAATTATCTCAAAACTATCCCAATCCCTTTAATCCCTCGACAACAATTGAATTTGAATTGATGCGAAAATCAAATGTTGAATTGACCGTTTATGATATTCTTGGGCGGAGGGTGTCGAGTTTAATTAATCAGACAATGCCGGCCGGTTCGCATAAAATCAGATGGGATGGGCGAAATCAAAACGGTGATAATGTCGCTTCGGGGATTTACTTCTACAAAATCAAAACCGATCAATTTTCCGATACGAAGAAGATGGTGCTGGTGCGGTAGTGAAAGCGGTTGGGATGTATTTTAAACAGGCGTAATTTTATTTACACGCCCCGTCATCCACTTCTCTCTGGAGGAGAATCCCCACTACCCTTCCTCGGGCGTAATGCATTACGCCCTTACGGGAAATTCTTATGTTGGGTTTTTCAATTTTAATATTTCATATAGAAATGATATTTGCTATATTTTTATAGATAAATTAATTTCAAGCCTGACATTATTATTGACCATTTCGTTAAAACTTAGCGTATTTTTGAAAACCGTGACTCCATAATGGGAAATTAATGAAAGAATTGCTGGAAAATTTATCGGAACTGGTGGCCCTGGACCCGGAGACAATCAGTAAGATTATAGCCTCGGTGATCGTCATTCTTGTTCTAGGCGCAATGCGGTTTGTGGCGCTTCGGGTAGTGTATCGCAAAACCGAGGATATAAAGATTCGGTACAACTGGCGCAAGAGCGCGACCTATATTACGGTAATCATCGGTTTTTTGATTTTGGGCCGGGTATGGTTTGCCGGATTTCAGTCAATCGCGACTTACCTTGGTCTGGTTTCGGCCGGTATTGCTATCGCGCTGAAAGACCCCTTGGTCAATCTGGCCGCCTGGGCCTTTATTATATGGCGGCGGCCGTTTACGGTCGGGGACAGAATTGAAATCGGCGGGAGCCGGGGCGATGTAATAGATTTAAGAATTTTTCAGTTTACGCTGATGGAGATTGGAAACTGGGTGGATGCCGACCAGTCGACGGGAAGGGTCATCCGCATTCCGAATGGGAAGGTGTTCACTGAAACACTGGCTAATTACAGCAAAGGTTTTCAATTTATATGGAACGAGATTCCGGTTTTAGTTACATTTGAAAGCAACTGGAGGAAGGCCAAGGATATATTGGCGGAGATCGGCACCAAGCATGCCGAGCATCTGACGGAGCGGGCGACTCAACGGGTTAAGGAGGCCTCGGCCAGCATGATGGTTTTTTATACGACATTGACGCCGATTGTTTACACATCGGTTAAGGACAGCGGGGTATTGCTGACCATTCGATATTTATGCAAGCCGCGCGAAAGACGGGGTTCCGAGGAGGGAATCTGGGAGGAAGTTTTAACTCGTTTTGCGGAATGCGATGATATTGATTTCGCCTACCCGACGATTCGCCGGTACAATAATTTTCTCGAGGGAAAACCGGAGGCCAAGGCGAAACCTGATTCCGAATCATCGAGCCAACAGAAAGATATTGAGGATTAAGACTTGGAAAATCAATCAAAGGGAACTTTAGGGGCGTTTCTGGGCGTATATACGCCGACGATTCTGACGATTTTAGGCGTCATTATGTTCCTGCGTTTTGGCTGGGTGGTTGGACATCTGGGCCTATATCAAACGCTATTTGTCGTAATCATTGCCAACGCGATAACTTTGGTGACGACGCTGTCATTTTCATCGATGGCGACGAATATGAAAGTCGGCGGGGGGGGAGCGTATTTTATTATATCGCGCAGTCTGGGTCTTGGAATCGGGGCGGCTATCGGCGTTCCGCTATTTTTATCTCAGGCGATTTCGGTAACACTCTATGCTTATGGTCTGGCGGAATCTTTGCGAATCGTCTGGCCGGGAGTGCCATTATTACCGGTCAGCGTGGGGATTATCCTGCTGGTGTCGGGACTATCTTTATACGGGGCCAAATTTGCATTGAAAACACAGATACCTCTTTTAATACTGGTGGGGCTGTCACTGGCGGCTTTTACGGTTGGGGCGATATTAAATGTTAAGAATGAAATTGGTCCGGAAATGGCGCCGGCTGTCGGCGAGATCGGATTTTGGGTCGGTTTTGCCGTATTCTTTCCGGCGGTCACGGGGGTAATGGCCGGGCTCAGCCTTTCGGGGGATTTAAAAAATCCAAGCAAAGCGATACCTTTGGGGGCGATCACAGCGACTATTACCGGATTCGCGGTATATTTAATAATTCCGGTATTATTGACACGGGCGGCTGATGCTTACCATTTGCAGACTGATTCATTAATCTGGCTGAAGATTGCCCCATTAGGATTGTTCCTGGTGCTTCCCGGATTATGGGGCGCCATTTTATCATCGGCGGTCGGTTCGGTTCTGGGCGCGCCGCGGACGCTTCAAGCGGTCTGCCGCGATCAGATAGCCGGGAAGAAACTTCGCTCATTTATTTCCGGAGACGGCGGAATACGGGTAGCTTTAACAGTTACTTCCCTGATAGCTTTAGGAGCTGTGTTTCTGGGGGACCTTAATGTGGTGGCCAAAGTGGTGACAATGTTTTTCCTGACGGTTTATGGTACGGTGAATATAGTAGCGGGGCTAGAGACTCTGAGCGGGGATCCGTCCTGGCGACCGAGATTCCGGGTGCCGTGGGCCTTAAATATTGCCTGCGGTCTGGCCTGTATCTGGGTCATGTTTCTTATCAGTCCGCTGGCCGGTTTAATTGCTATCAGTATTGAGATAATTCTCTGGTTATTGTTTGCCCGCAGAGAGCAACAGGCCACGTGGGGCGATGCCCGGCGGGGATTGTATGAGGCGATATTGCGATGGGCGTTGATTCGTTTGTCTCACCGAAGCATGAGCGCCCGCAACTGGCGGCCGCATATTCTGGTGTTTGTTGATGATCCCCGGCGAAAACTGGATCTCATCAAGTTTGCTTCGTGGTTCAGCCAGAATCGGGGCGTGGTTACGGTTTGCGAACTGGTGGTTGGTGATTTGCTTCAAAATGAGTTAGATGTTCAGGCAAGGCTGGAGAAGACCCGGGAGCTTATGACCGGCGAGGATTTGAGCGTATTCGCTGAAATAGATGTGGTTGATAACATAGTAGATGGAATTGCCGATGTCTCGCAGGCGAACGGCATTGCCGGATTTTCGAGTAATACGATTGTTTTGGGTTGGCCCAAAGATCCGGAAATGACGGTTGATTTTATCGAAACGACGAGGCGGTTGGAGAAAATACAGAAATCGGTTGTGATTGGTAAGATCAATCCGCAACATATTTTTCCGGTGCGCAAAGCGAAACGGGAGGTGCATGTCTGGTGGGGCGGTTTGAGACAAAACGGCGATTTGATGCTTCTGCTGGCCTATCTGCTAACACGCAATCATGAATGGCGCGGATCGGAATTGAAGATTCTATGCGCTTCTTCCAATGAATTTGCTCAAAAAAATACCGAGCGGTACCTTGAGGCGATGCTTAAGGATATTCGGATTGAAGCTGATTGCGATGCTTTTATTAAGCCTGAGGATATGACGATTGCGGAATTAATACAATCACGAAGCGCCTCGGCGGACGCAGTTTTTCTGGGATTGGCGGTCCCGGAGGTTGGCGAGGAAATGGAATATGTAAAGCGTATGGAAATCCTGGCAGGCGAGCTTCCGGTGGTCTTCTTTGTCAAGAACTCGTGCCTGTTTGTCGGGAAACTGTTGGAAGCTGAGGAACTTGAGCCGGAATAAGGTTCGATCGTATTGCCTGTACTTTTCTTTCTTGACTAAAATACAATTAATCATATCTTTATATAAAAGAAACATTTCGGGATTCAGCATCATAACAGATTATACTTATCATTATTCGTAATTGGGAGGAGTAATGCAAAGTCATTCAAAGCTAATAATTTTTTTATTACTTTTGGTTCTATTTATACCAGCGGTTAATTCATCGGATAATGTAAATAAAAGCGACAGTAAAGATTTTTTGTGCGGCGATGCGAGTAATAATGGTTCAATTAATATTCTGGATATAACATATTTGATTGCCTATCTCTATAAAGGCGGACCGCCTCCGGCGGTTCCGGATCAGGCCGACGTGAACGATAATGGGATTATCAATATTCTTGATATTACATATATGATCGCCTATCTCTATAAGGGCGGGCCGGAACTTGATTGCCCGGATCAAGAACCGGAACCGGAGCCGGACACGCTTCCGACAACATTTGATCTTCGGAATGTCGATGGCATTAATTATGTGACATCGGTAAAATCTCAATCGGGCGGAACCTGCTGGGCCCATGCAACGATAGCTTCGATAGAAAGCAACCTTCTGATGACCGGTAATTGGACCGCGGCCGGCGAGGCGGGCGAGCCGAATCTGGCCGAGTACCATCTGGACTGGTGGAACGGTTTCAATGATAACTGGGATCCGGATAATGACGGTTATGCGGATAATACGGTTCATGACGGGGGAACGTACCAGATGTCATCGGCGTACCTTAGCCGGGGCGACGGGGCAGTGCGGGATATCGACGGACAGTCTTTTTCTGTTCCTCCTGATCATTACAATGATTCGTTTCATATTTTCTATGTTCGGGATATTGAGTGGTATTCCAATATGATCTGGGAAGGCGAGCCGGTGGCTCGGATTGATCTGATTAAGCGGAAAGTGATGGAACACGGCGGGGTGGCGACAGGAATGTATACCCAATATCTTAACGGGGGTTCCTATTATTGTCCTCCGGAGGCTGAAATCTATTGGCCGGATCATACGGTTTTGATAGTGGGCTGGGATGACAATCGCAATGTCGGCGCGCCTCTTCCGGGGGCCTGGCTGTGCAAAAACAGCTGGGGAACCGGATCGGGAATCGACGGTTATTTCTGGGGCTCTTATTATGATGCGGTAATGGGCATTGAGCCAATGCACGGGGCGACATCATTTATGAATGTGGAACGAATGGCGTATGACAAAATATATTTTTATGACTGGCATGGGTGGAGCGATTATTTCTGGAACAACTCAATCGGCTTCAACGCCTATGTGGCCGAGGGGAACGAGGCGATTCAGGCGGTGAATTTTGTAACCGTTCAGGATAGTGTCGATTATACCGTGACGGTTTACGATTCGTTTGACGGGATTAATTTAAGCGGCGTTCTGGCGACGGTATCGGGGATGATTGAATTTAAGGGGTTCCATACGGTGGATCTTCCGAGCCAGGTGGAGCTTACGGCCGGCAATGATTTCTATATTTATCTGAATCTGTATGGCGCCTATATGGCTTTTGACGCTTCGACTTATGTGAAAAATATACCGGGGTCATCCAAATCGGGAGTGTTTATAGAATCAAAAAGCAAGCCGGGGCAGAGTTATTACCCGACCGACGATAAAACCGGGTGGAAAGATTTGTACGATTACGACCAATCGGCCAATTTTTGCATCAAGGGCCTGGCGATTGTCCGTTCGATGAGAGTTTTACCCTCGACGAATATCAGTTTCGAAGGGCCGAAAGTAGGGCCGTTTGAACCGTTGGAGGTGACTTATAAATTTGCCCATAAGTACACCGAGAAAATTGATTATCAGGTATCTTTGAATCCGGCGGCGGATTGGCTGGTGCTGAGCGGGGATACGTACGGTTCGCTGGAGCCGGGGGATACGGCCGAGGTGACGGTGATGATTGATGAGACGATGGCGGCCGCGATTCCGCAGGGGTACTATACAACCTCGATAGAATTTGTAAATTATGATTACCCCGAGGATAATACCAGCCGGGAGGTCGAGTTTATATTGGGGACGCCGGTTATGCAGTACGAATGGATGCTCGATACCGATCCGGGGTGGACCTGCGAGGATAGCTGGGCGTTCGGATCGCCGACGGGCGGGGGGGGATATTTCGGATTCGGGACCGATCCGGTCGGCGGATATACGGGCGATAATGTCTATGGTTATAATATTGACGGCAACTATCCAACGGTGCTTTCGCCGGTAAATCTGACAATGGGGCCGATCGACTGCTCCGACCTGGTAAAGGTCAGTCTGAATTTTTATCGCTGGCTGGCCTCGGATGGTTATGGTCAGGGTGATGTGCAGATCAGCGTCAACGGGACAGAGTGGACCAATGTCTGGACCGGGTATGACGGGGTTAACAATGTCTGGACCAATACCGATCTCGATATTTCGGATTATGCCGATCTGGCGCCGGCGTTATATGTTCGCTGGGTAATGCGGGTCGAATTGGTACCGATGTACACGTTTGGCGGTTGGAACATTGATGATGTTCGGATTAATGCGATTTACGATTCGACCGGGGTGAAGTAGAAGCTTTTGAATAGATGTAGTTTCGCGGGAGTCGATTCCCGCGTTACTCTTGCCACCCGGTACATTAAAGAAGAATGTCGGGTTTCTCATCCGGCGGGATCGGATTCGGAACCGCGACCTATTATATAGACGTTACTCGTTATTGTAATAATATCAAGAAGTATTATCATATTATGTTCAACCACTCGTTCGGCGAGTTGCTGAACTTTCCGTATGTGATTGATATGTGTATGGTTACAATTAATCTATTTTTTATGATAGTGAAATACTAAGTCAAATGGTATTACTATTTAAAATGTTATTTCGCATCTGATATAAATCAATATAAAAATTAAACCAGTCGGTGTCGCTCGCCTTTTGCGTTTCAGGATGGAAATATACAATGTCAAATGTGTCACCATAGGATCTATGATGCGGAGTTAATATTGTTATTAAATTTTCCATATCATAAGTATTAGCATATATTTTTATATTATTAATCGGGCACCAATTATAGCTCGTAGGATTTTGTGGGATTAAAGGATTTGTACCAAGAGATAGCTGAATTCCCAGTCTGACAAGTGAAATATCTGCTATTCTTTCGGCTTGCCATAGTAAATTGCCTTTACACCTTACTCCGAAGGGTACGAATTCAAATCTTAGGGTATTATTTTCTTTGTTATAAGCCAAATTGACTGATGGCCAACTATCGGTGAAATTTTCGGCCTTTTTCCATCCTCTATCAGGTATATATTCAAGTATTAAGTATTCAGCTATAAGGTTAGTTTGAACTATAGATGATACAGCCGAAAGATAGGTGTGAAATTGAAGCAACATTTCTTCATCGTATGTATTAGACTTGTCCAAATTCAATTCTATGCAAATAGCATTTAGGGCCGAATTCTGTTTTTGTATTAATAATAGGTCTGCCCGTCTTTCCTTGTCTTGAGCGGTACTGGTAGTAGATTCTACAATAATGGCAGCGATCGTTACGATCATAAATAATAAGGCTAACCATAACCTATATGATTGCCAGGATTTCTTGCCCTTCTTTTGCTCTAAAAAAGTAAAAAATGCCGCTAAAGAACTGGCAATCAAGGTCAATACTGTCGTTATATTCAGTCCCATTATATCTTATAAAATAAAACCTATTCAATTTTGCAATATAATTTATTAGGGGAATCAGAAATTGACAAGTTATATATTTAGGTCATTTCTAAAATAGGAAATAATTTATAACAAGACTATATGCGTTTCTTTTTCGCTCAAGAATCAAACAATATTTATCCGCTAATTTTTTTTTGTTTTAATTCGATATAAAACTACGTATAAAGTGTTTTAATAACACAAATTATCTCAGGAGGATAGTGTGACCAAGACCAAAGAAGACATTCTCAGGATTATCAGCGATTCTGACGTTCGCTATGTGCGCCTTAACTTTACCGATATTCTCGGACGTTTGAAGGGCATTTCTATTACTCGTTCGGAGCTTGAGGGTATATTGGAAAATGGACAGGGTTTTGACGGATCATCAATTGAGGGTTTTGTGAGAATTGAGGAATCCGACCTGGTTGCGGTACCCGATTTACGGACTTTCCGCGTAATTCCGTGGGATATCGGCGGGGAACGATCGGCGATGATGTTTTGCGATATTCAGAATCCCAACGGGACGCCCTATGAGGGAGATCCGCGCTGGATTTTGCAGAAAACTTTGAAGCAGATAGAAGACAAAGGTTGGACATTTTACACGGGCCCGGAACTGGAATATTTCTATTTTTCAAATGAAACGGATCCGGAAGTTCTGGATCAGTCCGGTTATTTCGATTATGGTCCGGCTGATATCGGCACCCAGCTAAGAAAGAAAACTTCGACTGCACTGGAAATGATGGGGGTTCAGGTGGAATGCTCGCACCACGAGGTGGCGCCGTCGCAACAGGAAATCGACCTGAAATATCGCGAAGCTTTAATGATGGCTGATTTTGTGCAGATATACAAGTTTGTGGTCAAAGAGATTGCGATGCAGAATGATGTTTTTGCCTCGTTTATGCCAAAGCCAATTTTCGGCGAAAACGGTTCGGGAATGCATTGCCATATGTCGATTTTTAAAGGCGAGACGAATCTGTTTTATGATCCCAAATCGCCCAACCGTCTGTCGGAATTGGCAATGAAATTTATTTCCGGCATTCTGGCTCATATTCAGGAAATGACGCTGGTGCTGAACCAGTGGGTCAACTCCTACAAGCGCTTAGTGGTCGGATATGAAGCTCCGGTTTATATGTCGTGGGGTACAAAAAACCGATCATCATTGATCAGGGTTCCCGATTTCAAATCGGGCTATGAAAAGGCGACCCGGATTGAATTGCGGTCGGCTGATCCGGCCTGCAATCCATACCTGGCGTTTTCGCTGATGCTGGCGGCCGGTATGGCCGGAGTTAATAATGGTTACAGCCTACCGGATCCGATTGAGAAAAATATCTTTACAATGACTACGGCGGAGCGGAAGAAACTGAAAATTGACGCGCTTCCCGATTCGCTGGAAAATGCCATTAGATTGGCCAAGAAGTCCAAACTGGTCAAGGATACATTGGGCGATCATCTGTTTAATGCCTTGATCGCTAATAAAGAAGTTGAGTGGGATGCATATCGGACCAGCGTGACCGATTTCGAACTTGACAAGTATTTGCCTTTTCTTTAATCTTTACGCGAATGAGCAAATGAGTTAAAGAAAAGTTGGGATTTAGGAATGCCTTTTATAAAATCGAATTCAGTTAAGATATATTACGAGGTCGTCGGATCCGGCGACCCCGTAATTTTTTTACATGGTTTCTCGCTTGACCGGACGATGTGGAAGGACCAGGTTGAGTCTTTTTCGAAAGATTATCAAGTTTTTGCGGTTGATGCCCGGGGGCATGGCAAATCTGACGCTCCTGAGACCGGTTATGCCCGCGAGGATCGGGCGGAGGATATTCTCAATCTGGCCAACGAATTGGGATTGGAGAAATTCCATCTGGTCGGTTTTTCGATGGGGGGCGGGGATGCACTCAGTTTTGCGATCGATCATCAGGATCGATTGATGTCATTGACATTGATCGGGACGGTGGCAGCCGGCTGGGTGCCGCGGAAAAAGTTTCGCGACTTTTCATCGGTCGCCCGGGAAAATGGAATTGAATCAGCCCGAACACTTTATATTAAATCATCACTAAGCCACTACGAGACGAGAAATCGGGAGATTAAGGAAAAGCTGGAAAAAATGATGACCGGTTTTTCCGGCAAATCCTGGACCGACCCCAAAAAGGGGAAGTACCTGGTTCGCGACGATCTTAGATTATCATCGCTGTTAGAACTTCCGGTTTTAATTATTATCGGCCAGCACGATATATTTTTCCGGCCATTGGCGGAACAGCTTAATGAATCTATTTTCGAATCGAAGCTGGAAATAGTCAAGGATACCGGGCATATGGTGAATATGGAAACGCCCGAGAAATTTAACAAACTTTTATCGGATTTTCTCGCTGGTATTGTTCGTGGAAAAATGATTACTAAATAATGAGTTTAGAGTAATACTTAAAGTATTACTCTATCTGTTTAGAATTTCATCCTTTTATTCCAAAAAAGAATCTTGCGCAAATTCGGTAAGTTGATTACATATTGTAAAATATATTGTATTTAAATATGGACGGAGTAGGGGAGTGAATGATAAGGCCAAAATAGCTGTATTTCTTTCCGGCGGCGGTTCCAATTTGCAGTCTTTAATAGATGCGACCGTATCGGGAAAACTTGACGGCGAAATTGTTTTGGTAGTATCGAATAAGAAGAATGCCTATGGTTTGGAACGGGCCCGGCTGGCCGGAATTGACACTTTTGTTTATATTGTCAAACAGTATCCCAGCCCGGAAGAGGCGGCTTCTGATTTGTCGGGAATGCTGTCCAATTACGAAGTTGAATATATCGCTTTAGCCGGTTATCTTAAATTACTTCCGGCTGAGATAGTCAGCCAATACAAGGGGAAAATCACTAATATCCATCCGGCCCTGCTTCCCAAATATGGCGGCAAGGGGATGTATGGACATTATGTTCATGAGGCGGTTTTGGCCAATAAGGAAACTGAATCGGGAGCGACCATTCATCTGGTTGACGAAATTTATGATAACGGCAAGATATTAATGCAGGGCAGAGTGCCGGTTTTGGATGATGATACGCCGGAAACTCTGGCGGCGCGAGTTCTTGTAATGGAGCATAAAATATATCCCGAAGCATTGGACAATTTAATAAAGGGAAAATATAGATAAATGGAAAAATTAGTATTGGCAACCGATATAAAGGAATACCCGCTTTTCAGCCGCGGCAAGGTTCGCGATGTTTATGATATGGGCGACAAACTTCTGATTGTTTCCACCGATCGGCTTTCCGCATTCGATGTGATTCTGCCCGATGGAATACCGGGCAAGGGTAAAATTTTAACGCAGATGTCGCTTTTCTGGTTTGATTTGCTTAAGGATACGGTAGATTCTCATTTAATTACGGGAAAAGTGGATGAGTTGCCGGAGAAACTTCATAAGTACCGGGATATTCTTGAGGGCCGTTTTATGCTGGTGCATAAAGCGAAGCGGGTCGATATTGAATGCATTGTCCGGGGGTATATCTCCGGCTCAATGTGGAAGGAGCTGACCCGGGCGCGCAAGGAGGGACGGAACGAAGTGCATGGTTTTTCATTTGCGCCGGACCTGAGGGAATCGGACAAACTTCCCGAACCGCTGTTTACGCCGTCATCCAAATCGGATGAGGGGCATGACGAAAATATTTCTTATGAGAGAATGGTTTCCGAAGTAGGAAAAGAAACCGCTCAATTATGCCGGGATAAATCTTTGGCGATATATACCAAGGCGGCGGATTATGCCCGTACTAAAGGAATAATTATTGCGGATACGAAATTCGAATTTGGCTATCTGGACGATAAATTCATTGTTATTGATGAGGTTCTTTCACCCGATTCATCGCGGTTCTGGCCGCTCGATCAATATGCTCCGGGCAAGGGCCAACCATCGTTCGACAAACAGTTTGTCAGGGATTATCTTTCGACTCTGGACTGGGATAAGACGCCGCCCGGACCGAAATTGCCGAAGGACATTATTGAAAAGACCGTAGCCAAGTATAAAGAAGCGGCGAAATTATTGACGGAGTAGATATAATGAGTGACATAATTAAAATACGACGGGCTTTGATATCGGTTTATAATAAAGAAAATCTGGTTAAACTGGCGGAAGTACTGCGCAAGTATGAAATAGAAATTTTATCGACCGGGGGGACTTTGGCAACCCTAAAAAAGGCTGGAGTTCAGGCGGTTTCCGTTTCGACTTTCACCGGGGCGCCGGAAATTCTGGGCGGGCGGGTAAAAACGCTTCATCCAAAAGTCCATGCCGGGATTCTTTTCCGCCGGGGCAATGAAGCGGACGAAGCGGAAATGAAGCATCAGGAATACAAACCGATTGATATGGTGGTGGTTAATCTCTATCCGTTTGAGGAGACAGTGGCCAATCCACAATCAACCGACAGCCATATCATAGAGAATATCGATATCGGCGGACCGACCATGATTCGGGCGGCGGCCAAGAATTTTGACGGTGTGGCGGTTGTGACCAACCCGAGTTCCTATGATCGGTTGATCGATGAATTAGAGAAAAATGAGGGCGGTTTGAGCCTTGAATTCAGACGGGAATTGGCTGGGCTGGCCTTTGAGAATACATATAAATACGATACTGCTATTGCCCGGTATTTTAAGAGCGGCAAAAAAGAGGTTGAGGTAGAAGAACCGTTTGTTGATGAACTTCCTGAAAAGCTGAATTTCTCATTTATTAAAAAATCTCCAATGCGCTACGGAGAGAATCCACACCAGAAAGCGGCCTTTTACGAAGCTCCCGAATATAATGGTCCGACTTTGGCCAGGGCGGAGATACTGGCCGGGAAGTCACTATCTTATAATAATATTTCCGATCTCGATGCGGTTCTGGATATGCTTCTTGATTTTGATGAGCCGTTTGCCTGTGTTTTCAAGCATGCCAATCCGTGCGGGGCGGCGATTGGAAAGACAATTGGCGAGGCGTATCAGGCGGCTCATGATTCTGATCCGCTGTCAGCTTTCGGTTCTATAATTGGTCTCAATAGGAATGTTGATTTGGAGGCGGCGGAGCGGCTTCATAAGACCCATTTTGTTGAGTGTATTATTGCTCCGAGTTATGACGCCGATGCGCTTGATTTAATGATAAAGAAAAAGGCGCGACGGATTCTGGCGTTGCCGGAGATTGCCAAAAGACGTCCGGTGGGCGAGTTTGTGACCAAATATGTTCGAGGCGGCGTCTTGTACCAAACGGCTGACGATATTCAGGTTACAAAAACTTCATTGACTTCGCCGACCGTGCGGAAGGCCTCCCCGGAGGAGATTCAATCATTGCTTTTCGCCTGGAAAGTGGTTAAGCATACCAAATCGAATGCAATAGTCATTGTCAAAGATACGGCGACGGTTGGAATCGGTATGGGGCAAACCTCGCGGGTTGATTCTTCAGCCCTTGCGGTTAAACGGGCCGGCAAACGGGCCAAGGGAGCGGTGTTAGCCTCGGATGCCTTTTTCCCGATGCCTGATGGCGTTGAGGTGGCGCTTGAGGCGGGCGTTAAGGCGATTATTCAGCCGGGTGGTTCGAAAGGCGATCCCGATGTAATTGAGGCGGTTGACAAGGCGGGTGCCTCGATGGTTTTTACCGGAATTCGCCATTTTAAGCATTAATATTGGAATTTGGACAGATAGTTCTTGCAAAAAACGGCATCACTGCGTAAATTCTAGGTGCTAATTTTATGCGAGGAAAGGTAACATATTGGGAAATAGAGTTCTTGAGATTGTAGTCTTCCTGATGTCTCAACTGAAAGAACAACAGGGGCAGATTGATAATATAGATGATGTTTCTTCGTATCTGAAGAGCCACGGCTTTACGGATAACGAAATTAACTCTGCCTATACCTGGGTTCTGGATCAATTGCAGGCGGATTCCACTTTCCTTTTGGATGTTGCTCAATCGGAATATTCAACGCGCGTCTTTTCGGATCTGGATCGACGTTTCTTTTCCACCGAATCACTGGGATATTTAATTCAACTTCGCCATTTGGGTCTTCTGAATGATTCTCAAATTGAATTGATACTGGAACGGGGTTCGCTTATCGGCCAGTCTTCGATAGATTTGGATCAAGTTAAAATGATTGTCGGAACCATGCTGTTTCGAGAAACTGAGATTGTCGACGTCAATCATCAGCAGGTCTTCCTTCTGCCTGATGACGACGGACCGATTAATTGATTTCCTTAATATCCTTATTTTCGTATGTCATTAAACGGATATAAAATAGCTGTCGGTATCACTGGCGGAATCGCCGCTTATAAAATCCCATCACTTATTCGATTGCTCAAAAAAGGCGGAGCCGAGGTTCATCCGATTATGACCGAATCAGCGACTCGGTTTATTACCGAATTGACAATAGAAACGGTCAGCCAAATTCCGGTGGCCCGCGAAATGTTTCCCGATGATCGATATGCCGGGACGCATCATATTACCGCCGCCGACTGGCCCGATCTGTTTATAATTGCGCCGGCGACGGCCAATTTTATAGGGAAGATTGCCTCCGGGATTTGCGATGATCTGTTGACGACGGTTATTTGCGCGACAAACAAGCCGGTGATAATCTCTCCGGCAATGAACAGCAATATGTATCTGAATCCGATAACACAAAAGAATATCCAATTTTTAAAATCAGTCGGATATATTTTTATTGACCCGGAATCGGGCGAGTTGGCCTGTGAAACGTCGGGGCCTGGGAGGATGCCGGAACCGGAAGACCTGTATAAGTTTATTGAAAAGTATTTAAAATCCCACAAAGATTCGGGCAAGCCGAATCAGTCAAAAAAAAAAGCTCTAAAAGATAAAAAAGTGGTGGTAACAGCCGGTCCGTGTCGGGAGCCGATTGATCCGGTCCGCTTTATCTCCAACCGATCATCGGGGAAGATGGGCTACGCTTTGGCCGAATCTGCTCTTAGAGCGGGCGCAGAGGTTACCCTTATTTCGGGCCCATCGAATTTAATTGCCACAGATCATATTATAAGAATAGATGTTGAAACAACCGAGGAGATGTTCCGGGCGGTTGAAAAGTATTTTAAAGGGGCGGATATTTTGATAATGGCGGCGGCGCCAGCCGATTTTAAAATTAAAAATGTGTCTGATAGTAAAATTAAAAAGAAAAAAATCGTCAGTTCCCTTGAATTATCACCAACAATCGATATATTAAAATCTTTAAAGGAATTTAAAAAGAAAAATCAGATTATGGTCGGTTTTGCATTAGAAACGGAAAACGGCCTAAAAAATGCGAGCGCCAAATTGAAAGAAAAGGGGCTCGATCTGATTATCTTAAATTCAATGGAGGATACCCAGCCATTCGACAATGACACCAACAAGATTAGTATTCTTGACAAAACGGGTGAGGTCGAATCAATTGCGATGATGGACAAAAGCGATTTGGCGGATATCATTATTGATAAAATAGGGAATTTGAAAAAATAGTCTGGAGCATAAATTGGCCGATATCAAAACCGAATTGGATTCCAAAACAAGTCAACTTTTAAAAAGAGCGGCTGAAAATCAGATAGAGAATGGGCTCGATGAAATCGTTGTCAACCTTGCCAATGTCAAACGACGGAAAAGCAAGTTAATTCAAAATAAAGTAACTATCAAAAAACCTAAAATCGTTCATTACGAATCACTTGATTTGCATAATAAAGCGATTTGCAATTGTATGAAATGCGAGTTGGGAAAGACCCGGACGAAATTTGTCTACGGGGTCGGCAATCCGAATGCAGATGTACTGTTTATCGGCGAGGCTCCGGGGCGCGATGAAGATTTAAAAGGGGAGCCGTTTGTAGGCAGGGCCGGCCAGCTTTTAGAAAAGATTCTGGCGGCAATCAAGTTTACCCGCGAGGATGTCTATATTGCGAATATGTTGAAATGCCGTCCGCCGGGAAATCGGGATCCTCTGCCGGAGGAGATGGCGATTTGTTTGCCATATCTGGCCGAGCAGATCCGTTTGATACAGCCCAAAATTATCTGTGCCCTGGGGCGCATTTCGGCGCAGGCGCTATTACAGACCAATACGCCGCTGGGGAAACTTCGGAAACAATGGCACGATTTCAACGGTATTCTTTTTATGGTGACCTATCATCCGGCGGCATTATTGCGCTTTCAATCGTACAAGAAAGATACCTGGGAGGATGTGCAGATGTTGCGGGCCAAATACGATGAATTGACAGGTTTGAAATAAAATGGCAGTCGATAGAAAAACAAACAGCGGTGTGGCTCATCTGGAACCGCCAAAATCAATTGATGCCGAACAACAGGTGCTCGGCTCGATTCTTAAAGATTCCGAAGTTATCAATATCGTTATAGATTATATAAAAGCCCCCGAATATTTTTATGTCCCCAAACACCAGTCGATATTTTTGGCGATGCTTTCCCTTTATGAGAAGGGGGATGTCTGCGATATTACGACGGTGGCCGAAGAGTTGACCAAAATGGCGCGGCTGGATAAAATCGGCGGTCGTTTATATCTGGTCGAGTTGGCCGAGGGAGTGGCGACGACGGCCAATATAGAATCGCATTCGAAAATTATTCTGGACCGGGCGGTCCTTCGAAAACTGATTAACACCTCGACTGATATCGTCAACAGCTGTTATAATCTTGAGCACGAGGTTGGGGAGTTGTTGGATCAGGCTGAGGCGAATATTTTTTCAATCAGCGAGAGCCGTCTTAGAACCGGGTTTGTTTCTTTGAAAGAGATGATGCCGACGACTTTTGAGCAAATTGAGGAATATCAGGAAACGAAGGGCGGTTTGGTTGGTGTTGAAACCGGATTTCCATCGCTGGACGCAATGACGGGCGGATTTCATTCGGGGAATTTTATAGTCATCGCCGGTCGGCCCTCGATGGGCAAAACCGCATTCGCTTTGAATATCGCCGAAAATGTGGCGATTGAGAAAAAGATACCGGTCGGGATATTTTCGATTGAAATGTCAAAGGAGCAATTGGCGCTGAGATTGTTATGCGGACGGGCCCGGCTCAGCCAGCATAAATTGAGAACCGGCAAACTTCGCGATTCCGAATGGCAACAGCTTAGCTATGCGGCCGGACCGCTGGGCGAGGCGGATATTTACATTGATGATTCCGGGACGCTTTCGGCGCTGGAGATGCGGGCAAAAGCGCGTCGATTAAAAGCGCAGCACGATGTCGGTCTTATCATTGTTGACTATATCCAGATGATGCATGGCTCGGCACGGGCGGAGAATCGCCAGCAGGAAATGTCGATGATCTCACGGGCGTTTAAGAGTCTGGCCAAAGAACTTAATATTCCAATTATTGCAATCAGCCAGCTTTCGCGCATGGTTGAAATGCGCGGCGGCGACAAACGGCCGCAGTTGTCTGATCTTCGCGAATCGGGCGCGATCGAGCAGGATGCCGATATGGTTTTATTTGTATATCGCGAGGAGTTTTATCTTTCCAATCTGGACCGGGATGATCCGAAGTTTTTGGAGGCCGAGGGCAAAGCGGAGCTCAATGTCGCCAAGCAGAGAAACGGTCCGACCGGGAAAATAAAATTAACATTTGTAAAGGATTACATCCGGTTTGAAAATCCGGAATTCGGTCGTCAGGCTCCGGTTATGTCTGATGATGAATCGCCATTTTAAAAGATGAAGAGCGGTGTTCCATTAGTTGGTCGGCGGGCTTTGAATTTTATATCCCGCCTGGGAAGTATGTTTATACTGCTGTTCAAGACTGTCTATTATCTTAAGGATATTCCCAAATCAGTCAGTTTGATTTTTGAGCAATGCTTCTTAATCGGCAACCGTTCACTTCCGCTGATTGCGATTACCTCCATATTCGTCGGCGCGGTGTCATCGTGGCAGGCGGCGTACCAGTTTAAATTTATCGGGGCGCCGTTACGCTATTTGGGTTCAGCGGTGGGAACGGCGATTGTTATCGAATTGGCTCCGGTATTGACGGCACTGGTTGTTGCCGGGCGGGTGGGAGCCGGGATTGCGGCTGAGCTGGGGACGATGCGAGTGACGGAGCAGATTGATGCTCTGGATTCGATGGGAATCAGTCCGGTGCGGTATCTGGTTATGCCGCGTCTGGTGGCCAGTACATTGATGCTTCCGATTATAACGGTTTTTTCCAATTTTGTGGCGATAACGGGGGCGATGCTGGTCTCGATTCTTTTTGTTGACCTGTCGTATGAGACTTTTCTAAGCGGGGTGAGGAATTCGTTTACGGTGAGCGATATGATGGGTGGTCTTTTGAAATCGACTATTTTCGGCTTGATAATCGGGTTGGTTGGTTGTCATGAGGGGTTTTATGCTCAGGGCGGCGCGCGCGGAGTCGGTAAATCAACGACCGAGGCGGCGGTGATTGGGGCCGTTATGGTACTGATCGCCGATTATATAATTGCGACGATATTATTCAGGGTGTAGTACGATGTCATCATATATAAAATTCGACAATATTTATAAGTCATTTGATGACAATGAGGTCTTGCGGGGGGTGACTCTCGAACTGGATAAAAATGAATCGGTGGTTGTAATTGGAGCTTCCGGTTGCGGCAAATCGGTTTTATTGAAACATCTCAATCGATTAATAGAACCAGATTCCGGAAAAGTGATTGTCGATAATCAGGATATTGCTAAATTAAATAGCAATCAGATGGTTGATGTGCGCCGGGATATCGGAATGCTGTTTCAATCGGCGGCGCTTTTAGATTCGCTGACGGTCGGAGAGAATGTCGGGTTGGCGCTAAAGGAAATATTGCACTATAAGAAGAGTGAAATTGATGAAATTGTCGAACAGAAACTGGGGATGGTCGGATTGAGCGGCAAAGCCGATTTGTTTCCTTCGGATTTATCCGGCGGAATGCGGAAGCGGGTAGGTCTGGCGCGGGCGATTGCAACCGAGCCGAAAATTATCCTGTACGACGAACCGACGACCGGCCTGGATCCGATTATGGCAGATATTATCAATGATCTTATTTTGGAACTGCATAATAAACTAAAAGTCACCTCGATCACCGTGACGCACGATATGATTTCGGCCTATAAAGTGGGACAGAGGATTGTCATGCTTTATCAGGGTAAGGTGGAATTTGACGGTACCCCGGAGGAAGTTAAATCATCGGGCAATAAGATCGTCAACCAGTTCATTCACGGACGCGCGGACGGACCGATCCAAAATTAACATGGAAAAGAAAATTAAAACAGCTTTTGTCTGCACTAAATGCGGAGCGATTCATCCGCGATGGCAAGGGCAGTGCAAAGATTGCGGTGAATGGAACTGTCTGGGTGAGGAACGAATTGTTCAAGCGCGAAAATCATCGGTTCGAGCGGTAGCCGTCAAGCCAATAAAATTTAAAGATATTCAGGATAATCAGTTGATCGGGTATATTTCCGGCGTCGTTGAATTCGATCGTGTTCTCGGCGGGGCGCTTTTGCCCGGCAGTGTCGTTCTGCTGGCGGGGGAGCCGGGAATCGGCAAATCAACATTGATATTGCAGACCGCCGACGCCTACTCCTCGCTGGGACTGAATGTCTTATATGTTACCGGCGAGGAATCACCGGGACAGATGAAAAAGCGCTCGCAAAGGCTGGCAATTAGCGGTGACAATATCTCGATAATAAATCAGACGGAGCTGGAAAAAGTATTGCCGACGATTGAGGAAGGCGATTATCAGATTGTGATAGTCGACTCGATTCAGACAATGGCGACGGCTTCGTTCGATTCGCCTCCGGGGACAATCGGCCAGATCCGAGAATCGGCCTCGCGGTTGATTGATGCGGCCAAGAAAAATGGATTTGCTCTGTTTCTGGTCGGCCATGTCACCAAGGAGGGGATGGTAGCCGGTCCCAAGGTGCTGGAGCATATGGTTGATGCTGTGCTGTATTTTGAGGGCGACCATCGTCATCTATACCGAATTCTTCGGACCGTTAAAAATCGTTTCGGTTCAACTCTGGAGCTGGGCGTTTTTGAGATGACGGCGAGCGGGCTGGGCGAAGTGGCCAATCCATCTTCGCTTTTCCTTTCCGATATGGACGGAATTAATCGTTCCGGGGCGGTCGTGGCAGCCTCGGGCGAGGGCAACCGCCCGATTATGGTGGAGATTCAGGCGCTGGTTTCGCCGGCCTCATACGGCATGCCGCAACGAGTGGCGGGGGGAATCGATAATAAGCGATTGGCGCTGTTATTGGCGATACTGGAAAAACGTGCCGGTTTGCCAATGGGAGGCAACGATGTATTTGTCTCTGTTGCGGGGGGATTGCGGTTGAACGAACCGGCGATTGATCTGGCAATATTGACCGCGATTGTGTCATCGGTGAGGGATATTCCGGTTGATTCCAAGATGGCGATTGTCGGCGAGGTGGGACTTTCCGGCGAGGTGCGACCGGTTGGGATGATTGAACAGAGGATTGCCGAGGCGGCCAAGCTGGGATTTGAAAAGATAATATTACCCGGACATAAAGATAACAAATCATACGAAAATAAAATCGAGCAGGTGAGTGTGATGACTTTGGAACAGGCGCTCGATATTTTATTTTAGGGGGATTAATGGCCAAGAAATTACTCAAACCGCAAACAATGTTAATACCTCTTCCGGCGGTATTGGTCTCCTGTGCCGCGGAGGGCTATACTCCGAATATAATTACAATCAGCTGGATCGGGATTGTCAATTCAACCCCGCCGATGCTGTCGATATCGGTTACGCCGCAAAGGCATTCTCATGATATTATAAAAAAATCTGGAGAATTCGTGGTCAATCTGACATCGGAGAGGAATCTCGAAATTGCCGATTTTTGCGGCACCCAATCGGGACGGGAGTACAATAAGTTCGAGCATCTCAAATTGACGCCTTTAGATAGTACGGTAGTTAAAGTTCCTATGATAAAAGAGTGCCCGATCAATCTGGAATGCCAAGTAAAGCATTCGCACCTTTTGGGAACGCATGAAATGTTTATTGCCGAAATAGTCGCGGTTTATGCCGATGAGGAAATCTTAAAAGATAATGGGCGTCCCGATATTGATAAACTGAAACCGTTGACCTATTGCACGGCGGCGCAAGAATACCGCGGCGGTCTAACGAAACTATTAGGGCGGTACGGCGGCGTTAAGAAAAAATAGATTATGTCAGATTCCAAACCGATTTATACGCTAAAAACGAAATCAGATTCCGCTCGGCGGGGAACGGTAATAACGCCTCATGGACAGTTCCAGACGCCGGCGTTTATGCCGGTTGGCACTTCGGGAGCGGTTAAGGCGATGACATCAGGCGATCTCGAAGAGTGCGGCGCGGAAATAATACTGGGGAATACTTATCATCTGTACCTTCGACCGGGGGAAAAGCTGATAAAAAAAATGGGCGGTCTGGCCAAATTTAACAGCTGGAACAAGTCGACCCTGACCGATTCGGGCGGCTTTCAGGTATTTTCGATGGGTGATCTGAACAAAATTGATGATGAGGGGGTAACATTCAAATCTCATCACGACGGTTCGATGCATCATTTTAATGCTGAGAAAGTTATAAAAATTGAACGGGATATCGGCGCCGATATAATTATGTCATTTGATCAATGCGTACCATATCCTTCGGATAAAGAAACAGCAATGGCTGGAGTAAGACGGACATTCGACTGGGCGCAAATCGGACGGGACTGTTTTAATGAACTGGAAAGGGCTGAGCCGACCGGGATCAGCCTGTTTGGAATTGTACAGGGGTCAACCTATCCCGAATTAAGAAAAATTTCGGCGGAGCAGATTGTTTCGCTTGATTTTCCCGGGAATGCGATTGGCGGCCTGGCGGTGGGGGAATCGAAAGAGGATATGGAGGAGATGCTGGGTTACACGATTCAATATCTGCCGGAAACGAAGCCGCGCTACCTGATGGGGGTCGGTTATCCGGAGGATATTTTAATGGCAGTATCTTATGGGGTAGATATGTTTGATTGCGTGCTTCCGACGCGCAATGCCCGCACCGGTATGGTGTTTACCTCGAGGGGTCCGATAGTTTTTCGCAATGCCGAGTATACCGAAGATGACGGCCCGCTTGATCCCGATTGCGATTGTAAAGTGTGCCAACGATACAGCCGGGCCTATATCCGACATCTGTATAACCAGCATGAGATTACCGCATTGATTCTGGCTAGTTATCATTCAACGTATTTTTTCCAGAACCTTATGCGTAATATAAGAGTATCAATAGAGAACGGAGAATTTTCAAAATTTAGAAAGCGGTTTTTGGAGCAATATTGTGCCGGTGAATAATATAATGTCGAAAATATTTGTTAGTTTGGCGCTGTTTATTTTAATTTCCTCAGGTTCGTCCAAAGGCGAAAATGAATCAGACCCGGTGGCGGCATATTATCTTAATCAAGCCGATTCAGTCTTTAATCATGATTATATTTTTAAGTCCGAGGCCGATTTTTCCTTTAAAGTAACATCAATCAGCCAGTTGACTGACTATCATGGGAAGCTTGAGGAAACCGACACGGCCCTGTATGAAATACTTATTTCCAACGGGCTTGTTAAATCAGTTAATATAATTGACAGCTCCAAAAGTAAAAATAATGCGGCGCCGGATAGTTTTAAAATTACTTTGCCGTGGTTGGCAGACTGCCATAAATATTTTTTCCCCAATGATACCGGGGTGGGTTTATTGGCGATTGGTTTTGAGTTGTTGGATAGTTCCCGGGGCGCGGTTTTTTCGGGAATGGTTAGTGTTGATCGCGATAATTTTCGGCCGAGTTTAATATTAGTCAGTTATCTCGATTTTAATGGCTTTGATCGTTTGTCAAAAACCTGGGAATTTGAATATGGCGAACCTTATATAGTCATTGCCAGACAGGAAACGCAGAGCGTAAGGCCGGGATTTTTGGGAAAAGAGTATTTTCGACAGATTTTAATATTTTCTGACTATAAATTCGAATAATTAAAAAGAGCTTGCCCCGTCGGTTTGATAGTTCTATTTTGTCCATTATGAATGCCGAAGATAATACATTGAAATTGCAAATTATAAAAGAGGCCCTTCCGGTGCATATTGCTATTATTATGGATGGCAACGGACGCTGGGCCAACCGGCAAAATAAGCCGAGGACGTTCGGGCACGAGGCGGGGGTTCAGGCGGTAAAAAAAGTGGTTCGGGCGGCGGCAGAAATTGGAATCAAATATTTAACATTATATACATTTTCGGTTGAAAACTGGAAACGACCCCGCGAGGAGGTCGCGGCTTTGATGAAACTGCTGTCGCGCACGACGCGCCGTGAAATTGATGAGTTGAATCGGAATAATGTTAAATTGATAACGACCGGGCGAATTGATGGGCTATCTTTGACGCGGCGCAAGGTTTTGGCTTTGGCCTGTGAAAAAACAAGAGAAAACAGCGGTTTGGTTTTAAATCTGGCGCTTAATTATGGAGGCAGGACCGAGATTATCGACGCGGTTAAAGCAATTGCTCTGGGAGTGAACGCCGGACATATCCAACCGAATGAAATCAATGAGGCTCTTTTTTCCAACTATCTATATACTGCGGGTTTGCCCGATCCTGATTTGTTGATCAGGACTTCGGGAGAAATGCGTATTTCCAATTTCCTTCTCTGGCAGACAAGTTATACCGAAATGCTGGTGACCGATGTTCTCTGGCCCGATTTTGGCAAGGAAGATTTTTTTAAGGCGATTATCGAATATCAAAAACGAGAGCGTCGGTTCGGGAAGGTGACATAGTTTGGATCGGAATTTATTAATCAGGACGGTCGTTGCGATATTATTCGGACCGCTCATTATATTGATTTCATATTTGGGCGGCTATTGGTTGTTTGGTATGATTATATTATTCGGTACGATCGGAATTGGCGAATATCTGATTAGCAATAAAATCAGGTTGTCGCACCCGGCCTTTTGGTTGACTTTATTTACCGTCGTGGCCATGATTTGGTTCTCCTCATTATATAGCTATGATTTGGGATTGAAAATTTTTGTCGGATATTTTCTGGCTTTGGCAATAATATTCGTGATTCGCAAAGAGGATCCGGCGGAGCTTTTTGAGAAACAGACCCGGTTAATCTGGGGTACGGCCTATTTGGGACTCCTTTATCCGTTTATATTTCTTATTCGCCAGGCCTTCCCCGATAACGGCGGCGACTGGTTGCTCTTTCTGTTCGGTACGATTTGGCTGGCCGATTCATTGGCGATGTTCGGAGGGAAAGCGTTCGGCAAACGGAAACTGGCTCCGACCGTATCGCCCAATAAAACAATCGCCGGGTTTGTTTCCGGGATATTGGGTGGGATAATTGTCGCGGTAATTATGTATTTCTGGCTCTTATCCGATGTCGATTTTTTGATTCTGCTCGGAGCCGGGGTTCTTGTGTCTATTATCGGGCAACTGGGTGATTTGGCGGAGTCATGCTGGAAACGGGCGATTGGAATTAAAGATTCTTCGAAAATTATTCCCGGTCATGGGGGAGTGTTGGATCGGTTTGATTCACTTCTATTTTCGGCCCCGGCATTATATCTCTATCTATATTATATGATTCTAAAATAGGAGTTGCAGATGGTCAAGGTGATAGATATGCTTTTCGCCGCCCGTCCAATGCTTCTCCTGCCTCTCTGGTCAATATATATAATCGTATTTTCAATTATCAATGAGAACGATCAATTCAATAGGCCATCGTATATCATTCTGGCGGGATTGACTTTATTGACAGCCGGGGCATATTTTCTTAATCAAATTTATGATTATAAAACTGATTTGATAAACAATAAACTGAGTTTCCTTCAGACGGGAAAGATTTCTATAAATGAAATGATGGCGGCTTATATATCTGTTTCAGTATTGGGAATTATCGCAGGATTCATTGTTGCGACGGTTTCGGGAATTATTTTTGTTATTGTCTGGCTAATCGGTTATTTATATTCGGCGCCGCCATTTAGATTCAAGGATCGTCCCATTCCCGGTTTGCTGGCCAATGCAATCGGCTATGGTACGGTTGTACCATTAACGGTTCCCAATTTTTGGGAAGGAACCTTTGACATCCGGTTTTATCTGGCGGTCTATATGACATTTATGGTTGCTTCGGCTTATCTGGTGACCCTGATTCCTGATCGGGAGGGGGATTTGCAGGCAGGAAAAAGAACTCTGGCGGTTAAGCTATCGGATAGGATGTTATTATTTATCGGAATGGTCCTTCTGGCAAGAACGATTTTTCTCGGCTTTGATTTGAATAATGTTTTCCTGATTATTCTTAGTTCGACCGCCTTATTGTTGTTTTTGACGGCCTTCATTTTTAAGAAAGGCGGTTTGATTTTGTTGGCCTGCAAACTTCCGATATTGCTAATGACCCTGGTGGCAGGATATTATAACGCGGTTTATCTTGTTTTTATTATTGTTCTTCTGATAATGACGCGTGTATATTATAAAAAGAGGTTTGGACTTATTTACCCGAGGTTAACGTGAGGAGACTCGTCACTTTATTTATTGCATTATTTTTAATGATGATGATTGATGCCTGCCAGGTACAGCCGCGTTATGGTGTTGAGGAGAAAGAACGAACACCGAATAAAGGCTATCAAAAAAATAACAATCAGGCAAAGATTAAAAAGGGTGAACTGACAACTTTTGAATTGCTTAGGTTGGGACAGATTATCGAATCGTATCTGGGCGAACCGCATAGAAGAAACGCACAGTCAAACGGCGGGCTGGATTGCAGCAAGCTGGTTGTTGAAGTTTTTCGCAAGTTCAACCGGACCGATTTGCCCCGGACGGCACGGGAGCAGTTTAAGGCTGGCCAGACAGTCAGCCATCGGCAAATAAAATTTGGCGATCTTGTTTTTTTCCGCACCGAGGGCAACCGCGTGTCTCATGTCGGCATTTATATTGAAAATGACGAGTTTGCGCATGCTTCGCTTTCGAGCGGAGTTATAATCTCCTCGCTTAATGACAGTTATTGGGAAAAGCGCCTTGTCGGCTGCCGGCGAGTATTGAACCAATAGCATTTTAATTCTATTTTTATTATCTTATTGCTATGTCTAATGAAAAGCTGAAAATAAAGCTGGAAAATCTTCCTTCGTCGCCGGGCGTGTACCTCTTTCGGAATAATAAAAATAAGATTATTTATATCGGGAAAGCCAAGAACCTCAAAAACCGGGTCCGTTCATATTTTCAATCAAAGCGCAATCTTGACCCAATGAAAATTCGTTTGGTTGGTAATATTGATGATGTTGAATTGCTCGTGACCGACAATGAGATTGAGGCACTTATCCTCGAGGCGAATCTTGTTCGCGAGCATAAACCCCGGTACAATGTCGACCTTAAAGATGACAAACATTTTCCATATATAAAGGTGACGATTAACGAGCCGTTTCCGCGCGTTCTGATCGTTCGCCGGCTTGAAAAAGACGGAGCGCGGTATTTCGGGCCGTTTACCAATGCGACCGGAATGCGCCGGACGGTACGATTATTGACGCGGCTCTTTAGAATTCGGTCATGTAATCTCACTATTCCACATCCGACCGGAAAAGAGCAAAAAGTTTGTCTCGATTACCAGTTGGGACGGTGCGGCGGACCGTGCGAAAATTTTCAAAGCCGGGAGGATTACGCTGAGCTGGTTGATTCGGTCCTGCTTTTTCTCTGTGGCAAGGGCGAAACGCTGGAAGATAAACTTCGGCAGAAAATGGATCAGTGCTCGGCGTTGATGGAATATGAGAAGGCGGCAGAAACCCGCGATCAGATCCAGGCTCTGCAGTCGGTTCATCAGAGGCAAAAGGTCGACGCCAATCAAGTTGTCAATCGTGATGTCATTGCTTTTGCCCGCGAGGCGCGCGATATGGTGGCAGTGGTGCTTCAGGTGCGAGAGGGAATCCTGATCGGGCGGCAGGATTTTCAATTGAGTTCGGAGCCGGAGGAGCGGGACGAGGAATTCCTTGAGGGATTTATTAAGCAGTATTATAATAACCAGCCGAACCTGCCCGATGAGTTGTACTTATC
Organism: Candidatus Zixiibacteriota bacterium; assembly: GCA_043825815.1. Classification (GTDB taxonomy): domain Bacteria; phylum Zixibacteria; class MSB-5A5; order GN15; family PGXB01; genus JBDRRI01. Next base: position 3,232 of record JBDRRI010000403.1, on the reverse strand, counting down.
ATTGGCGCTTCCCGAGGAAAATCTTATTAGCCGCTGGCTGACACAAAAGAAGGCCGATAACGACAGCGGTAAAAAGAAAGTCCGGATATTCTCGCCCCAAAAGGGAGAGAAGTTGAAACTGGTCGATATGGCCACCGCCAACGCACGGCTTCTCCTGGACGAGCTTTTAATCCAAAAGAAAGGGTACAAGGAGCGAATCACCAAATCAGTCCAGGCGCTTCAGGACGATTTGCATCTGACGAGTTCGCCGCGGACCATCGCCTGTGTCGATATCTCCAATACCGGGGAGACCGATGCGGTCGGCTCGCTGGCTTATTTTGAAAACGGCCAACCGCTCAAAAAGGAGTACCGTCATTTTAAAATTAAAAATGTCAAGGGTCAGGATGATTTTGCGATGATGCGGGAAATTGTCGGAAGGTACTTTTATCGTCTGGGCGAGGAGCAAAAAGCACCGCCCGATCTTTTGGTGGTTGATGGCGGCAAAGGACAGTTATCATCGGTGCAAAAAGAGATCGGCAGTCTTGGTTTTACCGAGCAAAAAATTATCGGGCTGGCCAAAAAATTTGAAGAGATTTATTTTCCGGACAGAAAAGAGCCCTTGTCGATATCGAGAACTTCGCCGGGCTTGATTCTATTAAAGAGAGTCCGCGACGAGGCGCATCGATTTGCCATTGAATACAACCGCAAAGTTCGCTCGAAACGAACAATAAAATCCGAGTTGGACGCATTGGCCGGAATCGGCCCGAAACGGCGGGAAATTTTATTAAAGCATTTCGGTTCGGTAAAAAATATCAAAGAAGCCACTTTGGAACAATTGGAGGCGGTTAAGGGTCTTCCAAAAAATGTGGCAAAGAAAGTGTATGATACTTTTCATTAGTTTTGAGTTTGTGTTTTTTCGAACAACAGTTGTTTCAATAATATTAGCAAATCATAGATAAATAGAATAGTTGCGCTGACAAGAATTGACTGAGTGATTATGGCTGGATAAAATATCCGGGAGCCTTGCCAGAAAGTGACACCCGAAGTTACGGCAAAGTATAGCATTATTATAAGAAACATTAAAGCGATTTGCAGATTCTTGCGAGCGATTATAAGAAAACCGAGAATTGAAAAAACAAAGACAACGGAGCTGTTGTTGCCCTTGTATAGAATCAGCTCCCAATTATTGAATTGTTCGGAATAGCGCGGCATTTGCCGAAAATGCAGTCCGGAAACAATCGTGATATTATCAACAATGGCATCATAATACTGCCCAATAAAATAATCGGGATTTTTCCTGAATGTTGAAGAAACATATTCTAAAGCATCATTATAATATTTTTTAAAATTGCCGGCCTTGATGTCCGGCAGACAGGCATTAAATATTGAATCTTTGACCGGTTTATACTGCCATTTGGGACGATCTTCAATGGTGAAATTCACCATGCCGGCCAGATATATTTTGGCGGCTCCGGCTCCGGTGCTGGAAACCGTGAAAACATCATATTTGAAATAATTCCGCGATGACCAGGCTAAAGTGATAATTATCATAATCAAAGCGGTAATGAGTGAATTTTTAATCAGTTCTTTTCGCTTGTAGGGTGTTAATGCAAGCGGTATCAAGATGGCAATGCATATAAAAATGAAGGGGAAAAGGATTGTTGTGGAGCGGATTAAAATGGCCAGGCCGCCAATTATTCCCGAATGGATAAACAGGTTATTCTTCTTATGAAGGGCCGCCTTAAGATATAGATAGACAGATAGTACAAATAAAAAGAAAAACGTGGTTTCGGAGAGAATTCCATTGGCGAGGCCAATCGATGTTATTGACAGGGCAACCAGCAAACCGGATATAAAAGCGAGGGATTTATTTTTTAATATCAAGAGGGCAATATTATAAATATAAACGCAGGTTAGACTGCTCAGGATAATCTGAATGAAAATAAGCGGGACGAAATTACCGCCTGTTAATATTTGGGTTAATCCCAGAATAATGGGGTAACCGGGACCGACCAGAAATAGTTCAAACTCACCCTTGCCGCCAATTCCCAAAAGATACTCGCCGGCCTCAATATATTTAATGGAATCGGGGAACATATTAATCAAAGAATTTGATTGATTGGTCGCCAGCATAATAATCAGGTATAGAATTCGCAAAATAAATGCGGAAAAGAAAATTATAATCGCGGGCCGATTCTCCGGATTATAAAGATAATTTTTTATTCTAGGTATAATTTTCATTTGGTTTACTATCCAGGATTAATTTGCGAATAATCAAGTTCGCTGACGCCCAATTTAGTGATGAAAAATACGACTAACAATAAAACAGTTATAATAACGGCCATCAAAATATACTTTGAGCGATTATCAATAATCAGTTTATCCGGATGCGGATGCCTATATATATGAGGAAAGTATTTCTTGTCGAGAGAAAAAATGGCAATCGTCATTGTAAAGAAAAAAACGAATGAAATTAGCGTGGTTGAGCGGGTTGAAATAGATACCGCATAAATATCCATCTGTCTTGGCCGGGAGGGGTCATTCTCGTAAAAGGTCGAGTCAATGCATATAAGTTTGTGAATACTTGAAGAGAAAAACCAGGTTGTATTTGACTGGGCGATTAAAACATAGGCGGGAATTCCCAAACCGGAATTATACTCATCAATGACATAAAATAGTTTTTTATCGTGATGGTTTTTAATGTCGGATTGAATTGTGTTCGGATTATAATTCATGACCTGAGCGAATCTGCGGGAATGAATATTGTAATTAAGATCATTGATTTCCTGAATATCTTTGGCGTGCCAGCAAAATCCAAGAGCAGTTAAAAGAAGACCGGATAAAACAGTGGCGGATATGATTGTCAGTGTTCGTTTTGATGGTAGCATAAAGAGAAAATAGCGAGGAGAGGGGAGAGTGTCAAGAAAATGTGTGAAAGCGAACAATCTAATAACGTGTTTCGCTTTTAATCGCGATTACAAAAGTAAGAAAATAATAAAAAATTGTATAATTTTTGCTCAATTATCTCAAGTTTTTGCCGAACCTACCGAAGAACAATAAGTTATGCCGGATAATTAATATGGGGATGGGGCTATATAAATAGTGGAAATTATTAAAAATAATAAATTTTTCGCCAAAATATATCTTGACAAAGATATTGCGGTGAATATATTTAGGGCTCGCTAAAAAGGCGAGCTACGCCTTTTTTTGGAGCTGGGAAATTAGAAAAGCCCAAGTAGCTCAGTTGGTAGAG
>JBDRRI010000402.1:0-2135 GCA_043825815.1 Candidatus Zixiibacteriota bacterium | reverse complement strand
GAGGAGAATAATTTTCAAAGGTAAATTTAAGATAATCCCGAATGGCCGTCGGATCATATTGACCGTAGGCGAATTCATCAATGATATCTTCCAGAGCAACCAATTTAATATTAAAAGAGCCGTTGGCCTGAGATTCCGTCGTTTCCCGATAATCTATAAAATCGGCCAAAGACGAAGAATTTGCAAATTGCCGCGGGGCGATAATAATCAAATCCGCCTGAACATTTTCATTTCTAAAATGATTTAACGTTTCCTTTTCAATGGAATGCGGCGCGATAAAACGCGACGGTTGACAAATATAAAATCTGCGATTTTCGCCGGATTGAAAATCGAGTTGATAGTCGATCGTTAGAGCGATATTGGCATTTGTTATTTGAATCGGATTAATTGGATCGCTGATATCAAATAATAATGGGCTTTCGGCAAAACTGTTTTCTACCGTCATCTTGCCGGAACCGGTAAATCCGCGAATGGAGAAATCCAGTCGGCCATTGTTTGGCTTGAGAGTCCCGGGATAATCGATTTCACAAAAATCGAAAAAAGGACCATTGCTGACAACGCCCAGAGTCAACGAAACGGAATTCAACTGATCCGGTTTTAATTGAGTCGTATAGTAGTAGATATCATTCCCGATAACCGATGTTCTCGTGGCCGGAACCGCATTGATAGATAGAAACGTGCCCGATGAGCTATAAGATACCGCCCGCAAATGGACGAATGACGACTCCGGGCTATTCAGGTTATAAATGGCATTAGGAAGGCTCTGATAGAAAGTAATCTGGCTGTTGTTCGTCCAGTACCAATTATAATAATCGTAGATATGGCCGTCCGAATGCATCCATAAGATATTGTCCTGCTCAATTCTATTATAAAATCTGGCACGCGTAAAAGTACTATCTTCGGTTCCATCGGGCAGACCGCTAATGTTTTCCATTCTCAAACCAACAGTACTGTTATCGATACATAACCAATAATAATTCAAATCGGTATATGGATTTTTCATATATTCCGGGGAAGATCCCGATTCATATTCCCAGCGATCGGCCGCTTCCGCAAAAAATATCAGATAATCAGTATCCTGAAAAAATCCATCGCCCCCATCAAAAACTTGAATTGGAATTTCCGCAAAATCCGGACGAGGATCGGCGTTATAAACTGGAAGCGGTTCTCCCCCGCCGTAATACACATGAATATCGGCTGAATTTATCGAACTACTCGATAATCCGGCGTTAGCCAGATCAATTCGGCCAACTCTAAGAATTCCCTCCGTACTATTGGCGATTTTATACCATGTTAGATTTTTATCGAAAGGATGTTCTCCCGTCTTTTTAACAGCCCCCAAATCGCCCTCGATTTCCCAATTTTTAAATTCCTTATAATTAAGAAGAGTGCTCTCAAATATTCCATTGAAAAATTCATTATCAAGCATAGGCGTCGTTTCAGAAAACTTTTTGCCGGCGGTCATGAATTCAACGGTTAAATTTATCAAACCCAAATAACCGGATTCATTAACCGGATAGATATTAACCTGGACAATTTTATGGTTACGAATTGCTTTAACTTCGACAATTTCGGCCAGACTGCTATAACGCCGATTTATTTCCATTTCATCCGGCCAGTCAATAGACCGCAAATCGTTTCCAGTTTGTGCTTTAATCATCGGGCGAGCAAACGGAGGCAAACCTATTAAAACCGGAATAACCACATTATAAAGAGAATCATTTGAATCGAAAACCGCATAATCAAGAGGATTTTTAATTTCAATTGTAAATGATATCGAATGGGCATCAGAATTTAAAATCTTAATATTATTGTAGGCGTTGGCAAATAGCGAATTTGCGGGTATTATACATGAAATTAATGTCAGGAGAATTAGAGCGGTTCTATTTTTGAACCTACGAATAGAAATGTGAATCTGGCTCACGGTCAAAGGTCTCATAAAAATGTCTTCCGTCAAATGCGACGAGTTAATAATTATCCTTTAACCGATTATTCTATAAACCTTCCTCCATTCCTTATAAGTATCGACAATATAGAAAGTTCCCTTAATTTTGTCAACAGTCTACAACCGGGATAGTTATACAAAAGATACGCAAAAAGTTGGCCAATTTATACAGACAGACAGGTAAAACGGT
>JBDRRI010000401.1:0-3606 GCA_043825815.1 Candidatus Zixiibacteriota bacterium | reverse complement strand
AAATATATGAATGATTTCTAAATAAGCGATATATTTTGTTTGTATAGTTAACATGTTATATATCATTATGTTAATAATGATACATTAATAAAATTTAAATAAATAGTTAACTCCTTAACATTCAATAAAAAACCCTCTATTCTTTAAAGAATAGAGGGCCATAAATTATTTGATAATTTTTGCTATTTGAGCATAATCATCTTTTTGGTATCCGTAAATTCATCGGCTTCCAGGCGATAGAAATACATACCTGAGGCCACTATTGAGCCATTGTCATCGGTACCGTCCCAAGTCGCTTCATAATATCCGGCATTAAATTCACGATCGGCAAGCGTTGCCACTTTTTGACCGAGAATATTAAAAATCGAGATATTAACATTGGTCCGATTTTTAATAGCAAACTTAATATTTGTTGTCGGATTAAATGGGTTAGGATAATTCTGGTCCAAATTAAAATCCACAGGAATCATATTATCGTTATTGATTTCCTTAACGGCCTCAACAACCGTTATATCCCAGCAATAAGGACCATTAACAAAATAGGCGCCAACATCATCCCATAGCCAATCATATGTTCCGGGTGGGGTTACACCGGGGACGGAACAGGAATCAACACATATACGACCATTGGTATTTCCAGCAGTGAAATTGAATCTAAGTCTGGCAACAAAGTCAGCATCGGCCGGATAACTACCCATTGTTGCTCCGGTCCAGTTTATTGTATCCGGAAGCGAACCGTCCCAGCTGAATCCGGAATAAGAACTCAAAAGAGAAAATAATGAATTCCAACCGTTAAGGGATTCAATGGAAGTGCTAGCATAATTTCCGCCTCCCCGAACATTCACAACAACCATCCCTCCGGTTACATTAAGATGAGAAGCGGTGGCACTATCATTTGGGCTGAAAAAAGCCAGCGGAAAAGACCCGCCATAAATAGCACCATAATCGTTGAACATTTCTATTTCGATAGCGAAGTCACTACCGGCGGCGATATAACCAAATCCGGCGGTATCAGCGCAAGTGGCCCGCATCATCAAATGCTGGCTGAATGAAGGTACGGCCGCAAGAAGTAAAAAAATTGTCAGAACAATAACAATCCAATTTTTTTTCATTCTACACTCCTATGTTTTTAATAAAATTTTTCTATAAGCAAATAAAAACAATTTATTTGCAATTCCTAATATATAATGATAATTAACTATTTTATCTGTTCTCTCACCTCCCCAATTTTTATCTTTATCAAAAAAGGCGCAACTATCCTTTATTTCAAAGTTATAAATTATACAAATTGAGACGGCGACAGTCAACAAAAAATCTAATATTTTTTTAGTATTTAAACCTTTTTATTGGGGTGGCGCCGGACCGCCCTTGTACAAATAGGCAATTAAATATGTAATATCCAAAATATTTATTGTCCCATTCGCATCGGCATCGCCGCAAACCGGATCGGGCGGATTTAAACTGCCCTTGTAAAGCCATTCTATTAAATAGACTATATCCAGAATATTAATTACGCCATTAAGATTGGCATCTCCTCGGGTACAAACCGCAATAGTAATGGTGCCATCAATAAAAGTCGGCTTATAATTATAAACAACCGACCCCAATTCCAGATTCCAGGAGGAAATGGTTGTATCCTTTATCGTTAGTATTTCATTACCAGTAACTGTAGCGGTTTGATGAAAATACATATTGAAGATATGGCCGGCTCCGGGCTGAAGATAATTAGAGCCATCACCGTAATAGTCGGAATTCAGCAAATACGTATATTTTTTATTAAGATTATCCGAAGTCTGTTTTTTAACTCTCTCAAAATAGGCAATTCGAGAGCCACTATCTGGCACCAGCGAGTCAAAAGCGAGAAAGCTTGGCGCTGAGCCGTTGGCTCTTTGAATAATAAATGGGAAAATGATATCGCTAACAGAATATCTATTACTCAAATAAACCGGAACGACGAATGATGAATCCGGCCGGACTGTTTTGGACGCAACTTTAATAGTATCAGCAGTAATCATGACCATTTCCAACATTTCGTCGGTGTGAGTACCAAATTGATCGGTAACAGTCAGGCTAGGATTATAAATTCCAAAGTCGTTATAGGTATGCTGAGCATTTTGCGTGCTGGCATTGCCGCCGTCGCCAAAATCCCATGTCCAGGAAGTCGGGGAATAGGGAGATTCATCGGTAAAATCGATAGTCAAGGGTGCCTCTCCAACCAAAACCGGTCCGGCGCTGAACTTGGCCGTGGAAAGACTGTCAAACATATTGTAAGTGTTTAAACGGCCAAAACCCATATTGCCTTGAATCCAGGCGATTTCGTCCGGCATTGGATCACAATTATTATATAATAAATCTTTAATTTCACCTTCGGTAAAATTGGGATTATGCGACCGGAGAAGGGCCACCGCCCCAACAATATGAGGAGTCGACATTGAAGTACCGCCTAGCGAGGCATAGGTAGGCGAGTAATGATTCGAATATGTGGAATAAATCGACGATCCGGGAGCGCTTATATCAATCCAATAACCATAATTCGAGGAAGCATCGCGGCGATCGGAAGAATTCGTCCAGGCCACCGAGATAATCAGTTTCTCTCCATCCGGATACCAATAATCATAATAATCTCCGATTGTAACCCCTTCATTACCGGCGGATGCAATAACAACCACTCCGGAATCGCGACATCTTAAGAAAGCCGTGGTCAAAGCGGAAACTTGAGACATTCCCCAGCTACAATTGACAACATCGGCCCCATTAAAAGCAGCGTAGTCAACGGCCGAAGCGCAAGCACTCATTGTCATATATCCGGTTTCATAGCCATAATCCGGATCGACGGCTGAAGCCCCCGCTCTCAAACACATTATTCTCGGACCGGAATACGGTCCTGTCCCGCCACCCCATCCGCCGGCAACGCCAGCGACGCCAACGGAATTATTACTAACGGCCGCGGCGATTCCAGCGCAGTGGGTTCCATGTCCGCCAAAATCAATCGGATCATTATCCCAGCCGCTACAATCCTCGCCATCACCCCAGCAGTCTAAACCACTGCCGAAACCGTTAAAAAAGTCGTAGCCAATAAAATCATCACTAATAGCATTAAGGTCATTGTCGCCATAATCGATATCATCGGGGTCCATTATGACTCGGTCGCCGTCAATATCTTCGCCGTCATTTATCCAAATATGATCGGCCAGATCTGGATGAGAATACAAGACGCCACCGTCAACAATGGCGACAACTGCATTCGCTGAACCAGTTTCTAGGTTAAAAGCGGCGGTATCGTTTATCTTCTTAATCCCCCATTGCAAATTGAAATTGGGATCATTAGGATCAATATCCATCGGCATGGCATAAACCGGAGTAACAGAACGAACATAGGGATTATTCTGCAATTCAAGAATGGCGTCACTTAACTTAATATCATCTGAGATTTGAATTTCGAAATATTTGGACATATCATCCGTGCCGACCTTAGCGTCAGAACCTCTTCTCCAGGGAAATATCGGCTGGGCATTTATGGCCTTGATATTATCAAGCGATTTATCTAAAGTCGCAATGCCAAACGTTACTCTATCGCCTGACAATGATAATTTCTGGAAACTTACG
>JBDRRI010000400.1:0-10725 GCA_043825815.1 Candidatus Zixiibacteriota bacterium | reverse complement strand
CGGAATGCAACCTATGTAATTTAACATAAACATGTCCATGGTTTAGTGGTTACCCCATAAAAATTTTTATAAAATGATGTACTAATATTGGAATATCTTCAGGGCGCTGTCTTAATGGCGGGATATCCAGATTAACGACGTTGATACGGTAATATAGATCCTCTCGAAAGCGACCATCATCAATGGCGGCTTCAAGATCAGTATTTGTCGCCGAAATAATACGGGCATTGGTATGATAGGTTTTGGTAGACCCAAGAGGGCGATACTCGCCATTGTTCAAAACCCTTAAAATTTTCACCTGAAGAGCCATATCCATTTCACCAATTTCATCAAGAAGTAAGGTTCCATTATTGGCCAGACTAAATTGTCCCGGTTTGTCCCGCTTAGCGTCTGTAAAAGCACCTTTTTCATAACCAAATAATTCTGATTCAAGTAAATTCGCAGGCAAGGCGGCACAATTCAATTTAATATAGGGACTATACCGACGCGGACTTAATCCATGGAGAACTTGTGCGAATAGTTCCTTACCCGAGCCACTGGGCCCCTGAATAAGCACATTACATTCGGATTCAGCTACATCAGGAAGTAGATTGATAATACCTTGCATTTTTGGATTAACACTGATAATGCTTTTAAGAGTACTTTTTTGATCAAGACTTTTTTGCAGTAATTCTATGTCAGTAATATCTCTGAAAAATTCTAAGGCACCAATAAGCTCATCCTTTTCATTTTTTAACATAGTTGTCGTAACACTTATCGGCACCTCTTTCCCATGACGCGTAATAATCGTAACCCGGGTGTTTTCAATTGGATTATGTGATTTTAATGTGTCTTTAAGCGCGCATTGACGATGGCAAACCTCAGTTCTGAATATGTCATAACAATGCTTGCCCACCGCTTCAGATGCTGTAAAGCCTGTTATTCTTTCGGCTGATTTATTAAATGAAGTTATTATACAGTGCTGATCAACGGTAAAAACGCCCTCGTTGATACTGTTCAGGATTAATTTGGTCAGTTCTTTATCCATAGATGAACCTTATATCATTTTTAACTGTACCAATATATAGTATCCTTCATTTAAAACAATACCTTTGATGAAAAGATTATCATATTGATTGCCTATGCTTTAATATTTGCCCGGTTATAATCCAGTTTTTTCCACTCAACATCGTCAAGCCCAAGTTTGTCTGCAATAAGAACCGCTCTGCTATTCAGATAAATCTGATTGGGTCCTTTGGGTCCAATCAAAATTACGGGAGAGATAAATTTTTCCGCAAACTCCTCAATAGGAAACCGGCCGAATTTAATTCCCTTAGAAATATAACCCAAAACAAGCACCTGGAATTCATGGACCAGCAAACATCGGTGTAATTCGGTCCATTCGGCGTGCTCGCAGAGCCGAAAACCGACATCAAGGTAATCTCCAGCCCTATCATCATAATACATTCTTAATTCTTTTTCCTTTTTAACAGCCAAACGGGTTCGATCATCTGGCCACATTTTTTCTAAAGCATCATCTTCACAACTATATGGATCTGTCAAAAAATGAAATACATTTAATTGCAATGAATGCAATTTCGATAACTTAAGTGCATAATCAAATGCCCAATCTCCTTGATCTGAATAATGAGCACAAAAGCCTACGGCATTTAAAGTCGGTGTTGCCATTTTGACCTACCTTTTCTATTATATTATTGACATCTTTTGTTTAATTTTGTTTTTAAGGATGAGCTTGAACCGCCTCCCTTAAATAGTATTCAGAATAAATTGCGCCGATTGGATTATTTGCCAAAGATTTGTCTTTTATAAACAATCCTGTTGTCGGAGCCAGGCTCCCTTGTATGAATACACAATCAGCACCCATACAAAGACCCACCATAACATTGAGATCGGTTCTCAACCGATTTAGTATTTGTGCCTGGCCCCAGGGATTGCAGCATGTATCTTTATTACTATATTTTTTGTCTTTTTGTAATTCTGATTGCTGTGGATTCGTTTGAGTAAATCCGCCAACTTGGCAGCAAACAGGATAAACCGTAAAAAATCTTCGTAATAACCTTACAAGTATATCAGTAGGTTCCTCAAGATCTATGCAATATGCGACACCCAATCGCCGATATTGCATTTCAAGACAAAAGTAGATTAATTCAGAAAGCCGACATAGTGTTCTTTCCTTTTCGCAGACAATATCAGTTGCCGCGTCAAGCATGTGGATTAATTCCTTGGTTGGCGCCAATTGGTGACTACTATCGTTAATTGATTTTTCACATGCTTTACCGTCAAGGCAAACCCTATTATTACACTTTAAACAATCGATTGGTTCATCTTTCTTTTTGTTGGAGTTTTGCGTAGTATCAAATTGGCCCAATTCATCAGTATGCTCTTGATTATTTAAAGATATTTTGTTTGCTTCCGGATCGATTTCGGTAAATCCATAATCTTGCCGAAGCTTTCCGGATTTAAGGGCTTGAATAATTTTATCAGCGCTACCAATAACATTATCGATAATGGCCAAATTTCTGGTGCGTAAATATTCCTTGCTGTCGCCAGTAATGCCTCCACATACCAAAATATCAACACGATTTTGAACCAGTACCTCATAAAGCTCGTTAAGATGGAGCTCATTAACCGAAATCCTTTTTTTTGTGCCGATAGCACTGCCTCTTTGCGAAACAAATAATATTGAATCGGCATAGGTGCAACGAGGTGAGATACGATTTCCAAGCAATGCAATTCCATATTTCATATTCAAAATCCTTTCAGATTGATTATCCTGCAATTTGAATGCCGATAATATTTCGAATACAATAACGACAAATAATGCGACATGGATTTCAATTTCTTTATGATTTCCATTTTATGGCATAACTGTATGATATATAACATATTATGTTATATATATCGATTAAGCCGAACCTTTAATATTTCAAATAAATTTTATATCAATCGTAATATGCAAAATATTATTGTCTGACATGTTCTATTTCTCGTCTCATAATGTTGCATTACGCAACATGACGTTGCAACGTTTCAGACGTTTCGTGACCCTTACGGGACTTGTCAGATTTATAAATAAATACAAGTTGCATTTATAAAGAAATATATATTCTTCCTGAATAGTAATAGTCTTACCCGTAATTCCTTGCTGCACTTACCACAATATCAATTTCGAAATTGACAATTATATATTTGCAAACTCCAGCAATGAATGTCAGGGGCCACTTCGGCATATCGATTGCATACCGGCTTCAACAGACATGAATTATAAAGTAGGAAAATAATATGAATGAAGATAGTATCCGTGTTCAGCCGGATGGTGCAATTGCCATAGCTGCCAATAAATATCCGTACTATATTGAAAACCCCGTTACTGAAAACCGCGTCGAACGCTTTTTAGAGGCCTTTGCCACAGTATTGCTTCACAGTGATTACAAATCATTATTAGACTCTTACTGCAATTCCAATACGAAATGCAATCGTTGTGCGGTCGCCTGTCCCATTTTTCTTGTAACCGGTGATCCAAAGGATATTCCCTGCTATCGAACAAATATAATACTCGATATATATAGACGCTATTTTACAATTGGCGGGGCTATTAAGGCTAGATTTACAAATAGTTTTGAATTAACCGAAGAAGTTATCGACGATATGCTTAATGTATTTTATCGGTGTACCGCTTGTCGCCGATGTACTAGTGAATGCCCCCTCGGTATTGATCATGGCATGATTACCAGGTTAGCTCGTTATGTTCTCAGTCTTATAGGCATTGTCCCCAAAGCCTTGCAGGTCAGCGTTCGAGAACAATTAGAGGGCGAAACACATAATACATCTAAAATCCCCAAAGAGGCACTTATCAATACTCTTGAATTTCTTTCCGAAGAATTATACGATACATTGGGCCTTAAAATGGAATTCCCTATTGATAAAAATAATCGTGATTACGTCTTCTTCTGTGCTGTTAGCGATTACCTGCTTGAACCGGAAACATTAATGGGTAATGCTGCCGTCTTATATGCCGCCGGCGATTGGGACAAATGGACAATTGGAACTCATAATTATGATGGTATTAATTATGGGCTGTTTTACAGCGATTGGCATCTGGAAAATATCATTAAGCAGTTGGTGGGCGAAGTAACTCGTCTTGGAGGAAATAATATCCTTATAGGTGAGTGTGGTCATGCTTCACGCTCCGCTCACGATTTTGTCCCCGTTTTTGCCGGTAAAGAGAAATATCCAGTTATAAATTTCATGGAATACACCTTACAATGCATCAAGGAGGGCAGGATAGAGCTTGACAATAATATTGTCACTGAACGGGTCACATATCATGATCCCTGCAATATAGCTCGCTCTGGATGGATAATAAATCAACCACGTCAGATTCTTAAGTCATTTGTTAAGGATTTTGTTGAAATGACACCGACAGGAAAGGATAACTATTGTTGCGGTGGAGGAGGAGGGTTGGTTTCGATCGACGAAATACACGAATTCAGGATGAGAATTGGAGGTAAAATTAAGGCAGAGCAGTTACGCCAAACAGGCGCAGAAATATGTATTGCTCCCTGCGCCAATTGTAAAAAGCAACTCAAAGAGTTGGTCGAATATTATGATATTCCCTGCAAAGTGATGGGTCTGCACGACCTTATTTTAAAAGCAATAAAGATTCCGGGAGCAAAATCACCGCAAGAGCGCAAAGAAGAAGCTGCACTGATGGAAATATAATAAAACAATAGGATATATTTTATGGAACAATGGATAGAATTTGCCAAAGGACCGCTATTCGCTTTTACTTTCTTAATAATGATGCTCGGTTTGGTTAGACTGGCAATAATTCAAATTTATACCATCTCTTCCGGCAATGGACGAAAAATAAGGAACACTCACTGGTAAAAATTATTTATTGATACTCTTAGCTGGATTATTCCGGTACGTCATTTGATCCCGGGAACAAGAATATTTTCGGTCGTTTCATTTCTCTGTCATATCGGAATAATATTGGTTCCTCTGTTTTTAGCTGATCATATTGTATTATGGGAAGGCTTTCTTAAAATTGATTTACCACAGATTGGTTATGGTTTAGCAGATTTTCTGACTCTATTTTCAATTGTCTGTTTAATCATTTTGCTGGGTTTTCGAATATTCTCATCTAGACTTCGTGCCATGAGCAAGAGAATGGATTATATACTTTTAATAAATATACTCATTCCCTTTATAGCAGGATATCTGGCCATGCATCCAAATATAAATCCGTTTTCCTGGAATACGATTATGCTAATTCATATATTAAGTGCCGAATTATTATTTGTATTGATTCCCTTTACTAAATTAGCCCACATAGTGTTGTTTGTTTTTGACAGAATATCGGGCATTCACTGGCAACTTCGTCCTGGTGCTGGAGACCGTGTTGCCCAAACACTATATGGCAAGGAGGCCAAAGTATGATTTATGGAATTCTTGTCGATACGACTAAATGTACTTCCTGTGAAAATTGTGTGATGGCTTGTATGGAAGAACATAAAATTAATCCACAACGAGCCATAAAAGAAAAAGCCGTTAATAAGGATGGTTTGTCGGCTTATCGGCTTTCCAATATTGTTAAAATCAGTCCCGACCATTTTGCTAGAAAAAGCTGCATGCATTGTCTTGAGCCAAGCTGTGTATCTGCCTGTTTGGTAGGCGGAATCACTAAATCTCCGGAAGGTCCGGTCATTTATGATTCTGCCAAATGTATTGGATGTCGTTATTGCATGATCGCCTGTCCATTTCATATACCAAGATACGAATGGGACAAAAATACGCCCTACATGGTCAAATGTGATATGTGTTTTGAACGGATAGGCCAGGGGAACATACCCGCCTGTGTCGATGCCTGCCCGAATGGAGCCCTTAAGTTTGGTGACCGAAACATTTTATTAAAAGAAGCTAACTCCATAATAAAAGATCAGCCTGATTTATATTTGAATCATATCTGGGGGGAAAGGGAATTTGGCGGAACCTCAATTATATACATATCTGATGTGAAGCTTACGGCATTAGGCTGGCCGGAAACAAATCCCAAATCGATACCATCGCTTACTGAACCTCTGGTCCACGCCACTCCATTTATTGGTCTGACTGTAGCCGTCGGATTGCTTGGTATCCATTGGACAATAAAAAGGAGAATGAAATTGGCCGCTCCAAATAATCCCGATCAACAGGTTTTAGACGATAAGGAGAATTTAAATGATTAACAATCGGGCCAGGATAGCGAAGGACATTTTATGGATATTTGCCTTGTCCGGTTTGATTGCGGCGATTTTTCGTCTCGTTTTTGGACTTGGTCCCACGACAAATTTAACCGACGGCGTTCCTTGGGGATTATGGAAAGTTTTTAATATGATTGCCGGCGTAGCTTTGTCAACAAGCGGCTTTACAATAGGTTTTTTAGTTTATGTTTTACACCTTAAGCAATTCAAATCATTTATGAAACCCGCCATATTGATTGCTTTTTTGGGGTATGGATGTTCTTGTTTAGCACTGCTTTTCGATATCGGATTACCCTTCAGATTCTGGCATCCAATTATTATGTGGAATATTAATTCATTCTTATTTGAAGTTTTTGCATGTGTTTTATTATATTTTACTATTACCTCAATTGAATTAGCTCCTATCATTTTAAATGGAATAAATGCAAAAAAAGCGGCAAAACTATTCCACAGTATAGCTTTTATAGCGGTTATTATCGGGATTTCATTATCATCATTGCACCATTCGTCTTTGGGATCATTATTTCTTGTTTCTCCCCAACGATTGCATCCTTTATGGTATACCCCTCGATTACCGTTGTTTTTTATTATCTCCGCAATGGCGGGCGGAATATTCTTTATAATTTTTGTTAAGATTATCTGGTCGAAAATATATAATCCTGATCCGGTTTATGGCTCGGTCATGGAGCCAAATACGACGCAATTCAAATCATTGAATGCTTCTGTTTGCACTATATCTCCATGTCGCCTTCCCGGGCCGGAAATGATAAATATTAGCCAACTTGCAATTATTGGAACCGGACTGCTTTCGTTATATTTTATACTGAAAATAATCGATCTTTTTGTACTGGGTAAATTCGCGGAATTGATTGTAGGCTCTCCTGAAAGCTGGCTGTATATTCTTGAGCTTGGAATTGGCGTCCTTCTGCCTATTATTTTAATTGCACTCCCTAAAACCCGCAAAATGCCGGTTTCTGTCGGAATTGCCAGTTTAGCCGCCTCACTCGGTCTTGTTTTTAATCGGCTCAACGTTGGTATCTTTGGTTATTCCAGTGATGCCGGCACAATATATTTTCCCTCGCTGGCCGAATGGGCACTCGGAATCGGTGTAATCACCGCGGCGGGGCTTGTCTTTATGGTTTTAACTGAGAATCTTCCAATTTTCGACGATTTCCCGGCAAAATCATTTATAACCAATCTGCTTCGCAGGAATTTCAATTCTCTAAGCCAAACCTGGAATACAGTTCTATCTAATAGTCTAAATAGAGTTTCACTATTAGGCGTATTTGTATTACCATTGGCATTTATTTTTATGTATCCACCATATAAGAATGTCGAATTAAAAAATATTATGCCATCAATCGGCATAGATGCACAGCGTAATGTCTTGAAAATTGATGGCGATCGTAGTGGATTATTAACATTATTTAATCATGCGGATCATCAGAAACGATTAGGCGATTCAAGTTCATGTATCCAATGCCACCATATCTCTTTGCCGAGTGATCATTCAACCCCTTGCTCGCAGTGTCATCAGCATATGTTCTCTACTACAAATATTTTCAATCATGAAAAACATAAGTTAATGGTTGCCAATAATAAGCAATTGACAGGATTAAATCCGTCTAATCAATCATGTACAGAATGTCATACATTAAATTGTCCAAAAACCGGCCAATCGACTAAAGATTGTCTTGAATGTCATCGGGAGGATATGTTTCTGACTGACAAATCGACAATAAAATTGAATACAATGCGTGCTGTATCATTTTCCGATGCCATGCATCTAACCTGTTTGGAGTGCCATAGAAAAGAAGCCGCCAATCTTAATAAAAATGATCTTGATAAATGTTATACCTGTCATCTTTCCTTACAGAAAGATCAAAATATTAATGAATCAGAGCCAGTAGTTAATTTAAATAAAAAACGCCTATAAAGACACACGGAGAAATTATTTACTCATAACCTAAATCATCACATAATATTAGAATAAAACATTGGCGGCATAAACACCGAATCTGAAATTACTATAACACCCATTGATATACAGAAAACTGATTTTAACTGGAGGTGGGGGGAATCGAAAGAAGGGGTTGCTATAAGTTCCTGAACCGCTTTATATTACGTCGCAACTTGTTGATTTCCAAGAAATTCCAATTTTTATTTGGTTTTGTTTGTTTGTGTTTGTTTTAGTGTGTCTTTACTTCAAGATGGCACAAATCTGGCACAAGGACTCTCGCCGCATTGTGATCATATCGTGATCACTTTGTCGATCTATTTCTACAGTAATATTTTCTTTGCTTAACATGATCTCTATCTCAAAAATCTTGGAGTTAAACCGTTTGTATTGGGCGGCCTTACACTTTGGTAATTTATTGACGGCCGCCCGGCATTTCTTGCGTATAGCCGATCAGTCTTTAACGCACCGAACTGAAAGACCACTGCCCTTTGCGAGATGGCCGCTGATTTCCGCGCTGGCACTGTAGGACCAAAGCTCGCATACTCTTGCACGGTTATTGGGGTAATCGGTTGAAGACCAGAACCAGGTATCCTGGGGCATGCCGATATAAAGATCCATGTAACCGCACATTCCGGCAGGAAGCGCGTTGAAGCCGCTTTCATTGGTAGCACCAGTGTTGGGTTCGCTCCAATGTGCAGTTCCGGTTTCTTTCATTTTACCCCCAGCATCAGAACCAAGATACAGAACCAGGGTTTGCCATTCAGAATGACTCGGAATATGCCAGCCTTCTGGCGCAATATTCCGAGCATCGCTTACGGCGTACCAGTTGTACAGCCTCCCGTAGATAGCGACATTGACCGGATTGTTGTCATAGTCACAGTAGCCGCCCGAACTCAGGTATTCCCAAGCGCTGTTATTGATGACGTTCGGAATAGTATCTCCGTCACGGTAATGCGTCACCTTCAGATTCTCCGCCATCCACACCTGAGTGCCGATCGTGACAGTCTGATAGACGTTGCCGTCGATATCGGTCACTGCCGTCGGCGCCCCGGTAGTAAACGAGCGAGATTCGCCATACGCAGTACCTGCACTATTGGTGGCGTACGCCCTGACATAGTACAGCGTCCCGGCACTGAGCCCGATGATCGTGCTGCTGAAGCTTCCGGTCCCTGACCCATCGATCGTTGTGTCGTTTGCGATCGTGAAAGTAACGCCAGTGCTCCAACAGACGCCTCGAGTGGTGACGGTCGATCCGCCATCGGCAATCGCATCCCCTCCGCAAGTCGCGGTTGTCTGCGTGATGTTGCTTATTGAGTCGGTTGTCACTGTCGGTACTGTGTGGGCTTCACCCTGGATGCAGCGAATCGTGAAACCATCCAGTTTGAGATAATTGCCGCTTCCTCCGCTGATAGGCGGCCGGCGGTTTGAAGAAACCTGTTCCGGCCGCCCTGTCTCCCTTCCTCCCAGACCGGTCAGTCCTTAATGCAACGAATCGAGCAACCGGTTGCCGCAAGGTCACCAACTTGAGAAAGAACGGAATCGGCGTAAAACAGGTCGTACGATATAGCACAGCACGGATAATTCCGCGTCGTGGACCAGAACCGCCCGCGCACTCCCTGGTTCACGTAGGTCCCCTGGAAGCCCCGCAGTCCTCCTGGCAGACCGGTGAACCCGGATTCGTTCGTTGCACCCTCGTTGGGACTCCACCAGTAGGCCGTCCCCGTATCTTTCAGCTTTCCGCCGGCGTTCGCGCCCAGAAAGGCGTTCAATGCCGACCATTCTGTTTCAGAAGGGACATGCCAACCCTCAGGTGCGATGTTCCGGACATCAGTGGCGGCGTACCAGTTGTAAAGGAGCCCGAATATCCCGGCACTGTCGTCATTGTTGTCATACTTGCAATACGCGCCGTTTGTCAGTGCTTCCCAAGCCGGTCCATTAAGCTCAATTGGTATCGTGTCACCGTTACGAAAGTGCGTCACTTTCAGATTCTCGGCCATCCACCATTGATCGCCAATCTTTACGGTCGGATAGACGTTGCTGTCGTAGTCGGTTACTGTGCCGGTAGAATCAGATAAGCCCTGTGGTGCCGTTGTGAACGACCTCTCTTCTCCATATCCCGTTCCTGCACTATTTGTCGCATATGCCCTCACGTCATAAGGCGCGCCGGCAACTAAACCTGTTAATGAGCTGACAAAGCTTCCAGTACCTGTCCCATCGGTTGTAATATTATCAGCAGTAGTAGGAGTTACATCTGTACTCCAACACACACCACGAGCCGTTACAGCCGCTCCTCCATCCGAAGTAATAGTTCCCCCACATTCAGCTGTTGTCTCTGTTACCGCACTGACAATGATGGTAGATACCGTTGGTGCTGTTGTTTGAACAGGATCTGTACCTTTGTTATCAGAGCATGAACATAACAATACCAAAGACAAAAACATTATTCATAATAATGTCGACAATTATCTCATAGTTCATCCAAAATGTATAAATAAACTAAATTCAAACCATTATTGAACA
>JBDRRI010000399.1:0-12769 GCA_043825815.1 Candidatus Zixiibacteriota bacterium | reverse complement strand
AAACGGCGATGTATCAACAGTTATTTAAAAAACATCAGTACGGATTGCAGACCACGCTCGGTTCGGTCGAGCATCTAAAGAATCCCTCAATGCAAAAGGTTATTGATTATTTCAATACCTATTATGTTCCCAATAATATGGCTATTTGTCTCTCCGGTGATTTTGATCCCGATGAGATGATTAAGCTAATTGATGCAAAATTTGGTGATTATCAGCCAAAAGAAGTCCCGATATATATATCGCCGAAGGAAGACTCGATTACATCTCCAATTGATACAACGGTTATGGGTCCATCGGAGGAATCAGTCCGATTTGCTTTTAGATTCAATGGCTCCGGTTCCCTGGACGTTGATTATATCAGAATTATTGACATGCTCATGAATAACAGTGTGGCAGGATTAATTGATATTAATCTGAATCAAAAGCAGAAAGTCCTCGGCGCCGGATCATACACCGATATTATGCAGGATTACGGCTTGCACGTATTCTTTGGTCGTCCCCGCGAGGGTCAAACGCTTGAAGAGGTCAAAGATTTATTACTGGAACAGATTGAACTTATTAAGGTGGGAGAGTTCCCCGATTGGTTGATGACTGCAGTGATTAATGATTTTAAATTGTCACAACTTCGAGGATATGAAAGCAACTGGAGCCGCGTGATGACATTTGTTACTTCATTTACCGAGGAGATTCCTTATGAACACGATTTGACCGAGATTGACCGACTCTCGGCCATTACAAAAAAGGATATTGTAGATTTTGCCAACAAGCATTACGGTAATAACTATGTAGTCGTTTATAAGAAAATTGGGGAAGATAATTTAATTGAGAAAATTGCCAAACCCTTGATTACTCCGGTGGAACTGAATCAAACCGATCAATCAGAATTCGCTCAAAAAATATCTAACGCGGCCACTGAGCCGCTGGAGCCCAAGTTCCTTGATTTTGACAAAGATATTGTAAAGATTGAATTGAACGGCAAGGTTCCTTTATATTATGTTGCCAATGATGAAAATGATATTTTCACAATGTATTATAATCTGGATATTGGTAACAATAATGACAAAAGAATGGGCATTGCTCTGGATTATCTGGAATATCTTGGAGCCGGAGATTTAAATCCGATTCAACTGAAAGAGGAGTTCTATAAAATCGGTTGCTCATACTCGGTTTCCTGTAATGACGAAAATCTATGGGTCAGCCTGACCGGTTTGGCCGAGAATTTTGAAGCCGGTGTTCAGCTTTTGGAGAAATTGCTAAATGACCCTAAAACTAATGAAGAGGCCTTAATTAATCTGAAATCGGATATTTTAAAGTCACGGGAAGATATAAAACTCAATAAGGGCGCTATACTTCGTGGGGCCATGAGAAATTACGGCGTCTATGGACCGATTTCGCCATATACGAATATTGTTGGTAGAGATGAATTGGAAAAATTAACATCCGATGAACTTCTGGCCTTAATTAAGACAATTCCGAAATATGAACATCGGGTTCTATATTATGGACCTCAATCAATTGAAGGACTATCGGTTCTTTTGAATAAGTATCATAAGGCCGGACCGGAATTCCTTACTTCACCGCAACCAGTGAAGTTCGTTCAGATTCCCAATGAAAAAGACATTGTTTATGTTGTCAATTATGATATGAAACAGGCAGAAATTTATATGCTGTCCAAAAGTGAAACCTATAATCGGAATAATAAGGCTATTCGGGACCTATTTAATAAATATTTCGGTGAGTCAGTTTTTTATACTCTGAGAGAATCAAAGGCTTTAGCTTATTCAACACGAGGGTCTTATTCATCGCCCGATAATCCTGACGATGCTCATTATATTGAAATGTATATAGGGACCCAGTCCGATAAGCTTAAGGAAGCTTTGTCGGGTATGCGCGAACTATTAGATCAGCTTCCGCAAGATGAGGCGTCATTCGAGGCGGCCAAGGATGCCATTGTTAAAAGAATTCAGGCTGAGAGAATAACCAAAACAGATATTTTGTTCAATTATGAATCGGCCCAGCGCATGGGTAATGATCATGATATGAGAATCGATGTCTATGAAAACTGCCCATCAATGGAATTGGCCGATTTAAACTATTTCCACGATGAGTATTTCAAAAACAAACATTTTACGACACTGGTTTTGGGTGATACAACCAAGCTCGATGAGAATATATTGTCTCAATTTGGCGATGTAAAATATCTAACACTTGAGGATATTTTCGGATTCTAAAAATTCACCGATAAAATAAAAACCGGTTATCAAAGACTGAAATTTGTCTTTGGAACCGGTTTTTTTTATGGGCATTTTGGATACAATTAAGTCACCTATAACATAAGTCGTTATCCCGCAATATATTTTGTTGATTATTCTTTTGGATAATTTTTCATATTCCCTCAATTAAATTTCAAAACAGTCGATAATTAAGTAAAATGTTGGGGTAGAATACCTACTAAATATGTCCCTAAATAATAGGTTTTAATGCACAGTGCAATGAACGATAGAAACAAAAGTATAATCCTTTCTTGTTGTCAAACGAAATCAATGAAATATTTGATTTTGGGGGCTCTTTTCGGTCTTTGTTTTCCTGTCGTCGCAACAATTCTCGATTTGTATGCCCATGGATTTGATTTGTCTTATTATAATATTATTTTGATTCAAGGCAGTGATACCCTGCATTGGATAATTGATACGGCACCGATATTCCTTGGTTTTTTCGCTTATTTCATTGGCAAGCGCCAGGATTTAATTAGTAATATGAATTATATTTTGGAACAGAAAGTCGCCGAACGAACCGAACAACTTAAGAATACGAATCATGAACTTACTAGACAAATCAACGCCTTTAAAAGAGCCAAGCGGATATTCGGTGAGAGTACCAAGCAGTTAAATTCCAAAATAAATCTAATTTTATCATTGGAAAAAGATAAAGAGATTACACTTTTAGATCTTTTTTATCTGGAAAAACTTCAAAAATTCCAAGACTCATTTGCCAGGGCATTTAATCTTTCCTCGATTATTACTGATCCCGATGGTAATCCTATAACCGAACCAAGTAATTATAATAATATTTGCGGAACGTTTCAGCATAACGGGTATGGAGAAAAACATTGCTTTCAACTTTATAAAAATATAGGCCAAACAAGCTCCAACTCAAACCAGCCTGAAAACAGAAAATGCGGCAATTGCGGCTTAATTCACGCCGGGACGCCGATTATTATTGAAGGGAAACATATTGGGACATGGATAATCGGTCACTGTCGGCTTGACAACACCGAGATCGAATTTGGCGATGAATTGACTGCCAAATCGGGAATTGACAACGACAGGATCAAAAAGGAATTTTCTAATATACCTATTATGACCGAATCGCAGTTTAATCATATATTAAATCTTTTAATGATTTTTACAGAAGAAATATCCTCACTTGGATACGGTAATTTACAGCTTGCCCGTGATATTGTCAGGCGGAAAAAGGTTCAGAATGAGTATGTTGAAGCCAACCGCCAGCCTTTATTGAAAAATGAGGAAATTGCCAATAGAGAAAATCGAATTCGCAGCCAGCATAAGGCAATTGTTGAAATAGCCTCCAATGAAAATATTATTTCGGGGAATATAACAGAAGCTCTTAGGATAATCACCGAAACAGCTTCGAAAACACTTGCTGTTTCAAGAGTAAGTATTTGGTTTTTTGCCGATGATGGAGAGCGATTAGAGATGATTGACCTGTATGAATCAAAAACCGAAACTCATAGCCATGATATGTCCATAAGTGCCTCCGAATATCCGAATTATTTTAAGGCTTTGGAAAGCGATCGAGCGGTTGATGTTTCTGAGGCGCAATCGGATCCCCGCACCAGCGAATTCGTGCAATCATATCTTGTACGGCTAAATATTATCTCCATGCTGGATAGTGCTTTCAGAGTGGGCGGCAAAGTCAAAGGCGTGATTTGTTGTGAAACTGTTGAAACCAAGCGGGTTTGGACATCCGATGATATTTCTTTCGCCGGCGAAATTGCCGATCAAGTTGCCCATCTCCTTGAAACCGCCGAACGTAAGAAAGCGCAGGAACAACTGGCTATATTCCGGCGTTTTGCCGATGATTCCACGCTCGGATGCGCGATGGTTAATTTGGATGGCGCATTGGTTTATGCCAACGCTGCCATCAGAGCCATCTTCGGATTAAATGGACATGAAAATGTGCTTAATAGACAAGCCATTGACTATTATCCCATAAATATGCGATCGAAATTAAAATCAAAAGTACTCTACTCTATATTAAAAACCGGCCAATGGATTGGTGAAATAACCCTTCTGCATGAAAATGGCTCCAGGGTAATAACAATGCAAAATGCCTTTTTAATTCGAGATAAATATGGTCATCCCCAATATATAGCCAATATTGTCAGTGATATAACAGATAGAATTGAAGCGGAAGAACAGCAAAAGGAACTTAAGGATAAGCTGGAAAAAGCGGAAAAGATGGAATCTCTGGGGATGCTGGCCGGAGGGGTTGCCCACGATCTTAACAATATGCTTGGTCCTCTGGTTGGGTATCCGGAAATGATTTTGAGAATGATTGACGGAGACAGTCCGATTAAAAAGAAAGTCGAACGGATGGGTAAAGCGGCCCGCGATGCGGCTGAAGTTATTTCGGATTTGTTGTCCCTGGCCAGGCGAGGTCGATACGAAATGCATCCGCTTAATTTGATTGAAGTAGTTAAAGATTATCTCGATTCACCGAATTTTATCAAATTAACGGAACTTCGTCCTGATGTTAAATTAAATCTTAAATGCAATTCAACTGTTGGGAATATACAGGGCTCGTCGCCCCATTTGGCCAAAGTCGTAATGAATCTCGTTGTCAATGCCTACGATGCTATGCCTGACGGCGGTGAACTGACTGTGGAAGTATCTCAAATACAAATCGATAAGTTAATCGGCGGATATGTTGACATTACCGAGGGCGATTATATAATCCTTCGCGTCCGTGATACCGGTCAGGGTATTGAACTTGAAAATTTAAATAAGATTTTTGAACCTTACTATTCCAACAAAAAAATGGGCAGTTCCGGAAGTGGGCTCGGATTATCAGTCGTATACGGAATTATCAAAGATCACAAAGGTTATTATGATGTCTTTTCCAAAATCGGCAAAGGAACCGAATTTGTTATTTATTTCCCGATGATTAGTCAGTCGGTAATGCGGAAAGCGGCTGAGGGAATTGAACTCGGGGGAGTGGAGTCAATTCTGATTGTGGATGACACCCTTGAACAAAGAGAAGTCGCCACCGAACTTTTGACCAGTCTCGGCTATAAAATTAGTACCGCCATTAATGGAAGAAATGCGATCGAGATCGTAAAAAATAAAAATTTCGATATCATTTTATTGGATATGATAATGGAAAAGGATTTTGATGGATTGGATACTTTTCGGGAATTAATCAAAATCAGACCGGATCAAAAGGTCCTGATTGTGAGCGGCTATTCGTCAACCGAACGGGTTCAGGAAATGCAGAAGCTCGGAGCCGGACAATATATAAAAAAACCGTACTCATTGAGTACTATCAGCAAGGCGGTACGGGAAGAGCTCGACCGAATACCGGTAGCCGTGCAAAAATAGAGCCGGGCTCAATTATAAATTGAACCCAGCTTAACAGAGATAAAAATCCCCCTCGCCTATTATCTGACATCATACCTTACAAAGGCTATGAATGCTCCCATGAAAGATAAAATAGTGTATAGAGCAATCAATCCAATATTTATTATAACCGGAGATAGACTTTCCGATAGTGTCGCTGATGGCGGCGCATAGCGGGGTAATTCACTTAGGTCAAGTTTATTGTCGTCGGACCGATTGCCGGTGGTGGCAATATTTTGATTGCCATCATCGTCAATGGTAATGGCCATCATAATACGGCCATTGTCACCGGTTTCTTCCTGTTTTTGTTCAACGAAATTATAAAATTCATTGCGATAGCTGTTCATTGATTCTTCGTATCTCATTTTCATATTGATATCGGTTCCGGCCAGGGTCATGGCGCCGAGTTGAAAAGCCGAAGCCGGTGAAATTCGGGTTAAGCCGAAAGCCACTTTTTCTTGTCTCTTTTTTCTCTGGACGAGATCATTATGCACTTTTATATCGTAGTCGATAATATCCTGTTCGACGACTTTTCTGGCGGAATCATGCTTTTCCATCATGGCCCAAAGAGCCTCGTCGGACGGTTCTTCCGGCATATTTGATTCACTTTCGGCGCTGTTCCAACCTACTGACATTTTATCTTCGAATTCTTTCCATTGTTCTATCGAGAAACTGTTTATCTGTCCCTCAATTTCTGCCACCCTGGGAACATGGACTAAATGTCCAGCCGCCATAACGCCGGCCCGGGGAATAATTAAAACGAATAAAAGCCAGCACACCAGAGAAATCAAAAATGAAACCGACGGGTATTTTGTCACCGCGGAAATAAAAACTCCGAAAATAATAAAAAATGTAAAAAGTCCCAGTGACAATAATAAAAAAATCCCGATTCTTATCCAGTGATCCGCTGATAACGGAATTCCATAAAATAGTATTAATAGCAAACCGAGCAGGATTGGAATCGAAATTGGAATAACTAATCCCATCCAGGCGCCTGCTGATTTAGCAATCAAGTATTTTGCGCGCGAGACCGGGTATGAGAAGACCAGTTTTAAGGTTCCATCCTCGCGTTCGCCGTTTATGGCGTCATAGGTAAATAGCAGAGCAAATAAGGTGAGAATAAATTGTACGATGAAGGCAAAATCGATAAAGCGAAATATAGCAAAGATAGTATCCTCGGAATAAGCGCTGTTTCTCAATTTGGCGCTGGCTTCATTACTGATAGCAGACCAACGGCCAATATCATAGTCCAAACCGGAGGCGAATATTTGCAGTGGGTCGGGAGCCCGGTATACTTTCGTATCAATTCTTCCCCACGAAGTAGCCTCCTGAATATCGGCCTCGGCCAATTGAGTAGCGGAATTATAACGTTCCGCGGCCGAGCGAAATTCATTTATTCCCATAATTAGAGAAATAAGAATCAATATTGAACAAATTGTGAAAGTGCCAATAAATTTGGGGCTTAATATAATAGCCCTCAATTCTTTATTTATTAAATTGACCAGCATAACATTAATTCCTCTCGATTTTAACGGGCATCGTACCGGTTAAAGGCAATAAAGGCTCCGGCAAAGAAAAACAAATTGAATATAAATAGGAATCCGATATCGAATAGGGAGGCATTAACCGCTTCGCCAATATTAATATCGCGATAGCTAAAACCGGGAAGTTCATTCGGATCAATGGCCATCGGCTGCTCCGGCGTTTCTTCTTCGCCCGAACTACATGATGAAGACGCCCTGATACTTAAAAAACCCCCTGAATTAAAACCGGTCTTTTCTGTCATTAATTTCGCGAATTCCTGTTGATAACTGAGAGCCTCTTCATAATAATGGTTTTTCAATTCCAGTGATGTTCCGGCCAAACGAGATGTTGCCAGGGAAAAAGAGGTCGCCGGAGATAGTCGGGCAATTGAGAACGACAATTTTTCCTGCAATTTTTGGTAATTGTGCCTCTCTTCAGCTAATCGCGAAGCCAGTTTTTGCATTTTCGTGTCACGAACTTCATTTAGAGAATCGACGTAATGATTTAGTTTCCCAATAGCATCCTGAGCGGCAAAATCCGTTCCGGAATAAAAATTATCCATTCCTTCCATAAATTCCTTGCGCAATTGCCGGCTGAGTATAGATTTTTGATAGGTCATCTCATCGATGGTTGGAACATCGACCGATCTGCCGGCCAGAATAATCGAAAGGCGGGGGACAATATGGATACAAAAAACCCAGATGATCAGCAATATTAAAAATGAATTGGAGGAACGATGGGTTAATGATGAAATGAAAATGGAAAGAGTTAAAAAAACCCCGAAATACAATAGGCCGGTTAAGACTATCATTGATAGTCGCATCCATTCATCTCCCGATAGCCTGACACCCATAATTGGCATTAAAAACAGGCCTACCAGCACGGCCAGCAGAATCGCAACCATTAATGAAATGAATGAACCGATCAGTTTACCGGCTATGTACGTTTGGCGTGGAACGGAATTGGCAAGGGATAAGCGAAGAGTCCCGCGCTCCTTCTCTCCGCTGACGGCATCATATCCGAGCAGGATGGCGAACAAAGATAAGATAATTTGAAATATAAATTCAAGATCGATAAATCGAAATATTGCGAATATCGGATCCTCGTTGTACCGACTATCTTCGGTTTTAATTTCACCCCTTCCTCTAATATATGATGTTCTTCCGATATCGTTGGAAATTCCGGATACAAGCGAAGCAAGAGGCGTGGGAGGAAGAAAAATTGATGTCTCATCGATTTCATTCCAATCAACGACACCTTCCAAGGAGCGTTTGGTTTCGGCAATTGATGCTTCGTATTGCGATTGATTTAGTTTATATCGAGTGATTCCAACATAAAAGGTTATTATTATTAAAATTGCGCAGGCTCCAAATGTAATTGCGAATTTCGTTGAGCGAAGAAGGTCGCGAATCTCCTTTTCAATTATAACTTTTAACATCATGACCTCCGGAAGGAATACTCTCATGACCGTCGCCCGACATATATTTCATGTACAATTCTTCAAGATTTTCACCCGACAATTGTTCCGCCGTCTTCTGCATTATAATTTTGCCTCTATCCATTATGGCAACCATATCTGCGATCTCTTTGGCACGAAAGATATCATGAGTCGACATCAGTATTGCTTTGTTTTCCGCTTTTAACG
Organism: Candidatus Zixiibacteriota bacterium; assembly: GCA_043825815.1. Lineage (GTDB taxonomy): Bacteria > Zixibacteria > MSB-5A5 > GN15 > PGXB01 > JBDRRI01. Next base: position 3,961 of record JBDRRI010000399.1, on the reverse strand, counting down.
ACTTAACCAATTCTATGAAGTCGCGACCTGCTTTGGGATCCAACCCCGACGTTGGTTCATCAAGAAGGATTACCGGGGCATCTTTTAAAATGGCAATGGCTATGCCGCATTTTTGGCGCATGCCTTTGGAGAAGCCTTTTAGTCTTTTATTATGGGCCTCTTCATCGAGACCGACCCGCAGAAGCACATCCCGATAATCATTGGTGGTATAATTGGTTCGTCCGCCCAGTTTGGAAAAAAAATCAAGATTTTGAACCGCCGTGAAATTTTGGTATAGCATCACGTTTTCCGAAACAAAGGCCAACATCTTCTTTGCCTTCAACGGGTTCTTATGAGTCGAGATACCATAGATTAGCGCTTCCCCTTCGGTTGGTTCGATGAAATTTAAAAAGAGATTGATGGTTGTTGTTTTGCCGGCGCCGTTGCCACCCAAAATAGCAAAAATCTGCTTCGGTTTGATTTCAAAAGAAATATGATCCAGCGCCAGAACACCGTCTTCATATCGTTTGGTCAAATTAACAGCCTTAAGCGCTGCTTCTTCATTATAATCCGAATTACTATTCACTTCTTACCTCGCTATTTAATGAGTCTATTTTCTTGAAAGTCTGAGACCGTAATAAATAATCCCGCCTACAATCCCGATTATAAAGAGAACGATTATTATCGTTCCGGCGACATTAGTTCTGGCCCGTATCTCAACCGTTACGATTTTATCGGTCGACGTAACCAATTGGCCGCTGGTCAGGGCCGTAGTCTGAACGCGAATCTCATATTTGCCAACGGCGATATCGTTCGGAGGAATAAATGACAAATCAACTCGTTTTTCCTGTCCGATTTCAAGGCTGTTAATATTCTCCGGATCAATATGTTTGCTCCAGTTAAGGGGGAGGTCGGCCGTAATTTCAATTTGATCAAGGCGACGGGAGCCTTCATTGAGAATATCCATATTCATCGCGACAGTCTCATCGGGCAGTATCGAATGATACAATTGCGGCGCCCGCACCAATAATTCTCCTTTGCCGCGCGGTACGAGTTCCAATTTAACATATCCAATATCAAGTTCATCGAGTTCGTCTTCAGTCCATATCTTTTCACCTATATTGGGAATCTCTAACTGCTTTTCATCGGGCAGTACCAGAACATAGAATGAAATAGGTTCGTCCATGACGACTTCGCCCGTTGAACGATCCGGAAGCGTGGTTTGAAGAACGGCCCGTTTGGTGCGGCCGCTTTCGGTGAACTTTATTTGTCTAAGCCGGATTCTGCCAGTCGGGTCTTTGAATTGGAAGCTTATTTGTTTCGGTAGATTGACAACTTCCAGCGAAAATGTATTACTGCTTCCGCTAAACAGTTCCAGTGTCAGATCATAATTGGCATTTTTACCCAATTCAACTTCCTGCGAAAATTGCTCCGATTGAACGGCAACCTGATTAAAGGCAGCGTCTTTCTCCAAATATATTTTCATCCCGCGTTGGTTGCCATTGCCATAAATAATTGATACTACAACGGCGTCAACATCTTGAAGTAACCCGAATTCAATTGTCTGCGGATGGCCATATCTTAGCTCCAACAATTTAGCTTCATACGGCTGGCTGATAATGGCGTTTTCATCGTTGAGCAATGAAACATATACATTATGAATAATATCCGGTTGAAGCGAGCGGAATAGATCATCATCGATATTGAGTAATTTCCGGAATTCTTCCGTGCCACCCGATGTATTGGCCATGGTCAAGCGGACCTTTTTCGTATTATCTTTGGATTGCGTCTTAACGGCCGAGATTACTGAAATGTACTGCTTTTCAAACAGAACAGCCAACAATGATTGCTGATAATTGACCTCGGCATCTGAATAGACGGTTTTTGCTCTATCAAGATCCGCTTCGGTTATCAGGTTCTTCTCAAATAAAGTATGTTGTCTTTCATACTCATTGCGGGCCATTTCAAAGGCTTCCTTGGCCCGCTTTAATCCTAATAATCGGTATTCGTCATCTCGCTGATTGAAGGGATTGTAAGTCTGAGCATCGGAGATTAATGCCCCGCTCAGGAGAAGCAAAATAAAAATGAATAAAAACGCTTTTTTTAACATAATAATCCTAATTCTTCTTTATTTGTACCTTCTTTAAAGGTCCGTCATTTTTCTCTGATTGCGTGAAGGTGATCGGATATTCCTTTTCGCTGTTGCTGAAGACGAGTTCAATTTTTTCTCCGACCTTAGTGTTGTCGACAATGCTTATTAACTGATTGCGATTTTCAATCTTTTGATTTTGGATTCTTAGTAATACATCGCCTTTTTTCGGCAGGGCGCTCAACTGTTTTTCAGCAATCTTATCCATGACTTTATCGACAATTATGTTATCTTCGGCTTCCGCCAAAATTAATCCTGCATTAATCAATGCCATAATTGGAGGGGGACCGTCGGTTTCAATCGTCATAACCATCATTTGACCGGGGAGATCATCCGGGTTGGCTTTAATCAAAGGAACAATCATCATCTTTTTTTCTCTTAAAAGGCCGAATTTTATTTCATCGCCAAAATTTGCCTTTTCGTAAATTTCTTTTAGCTGCTCTGTATTTTCAATTTTCTTTCCATTAACCATCTTAATCAGGTCGCCTGCCTGTAAATCGGTTTTTTGATATGACTCGGTTCGTTGATCAGAAGGGAGAACCATATCGATTCTTACGCCATCGTCGGAATCGATAACTAATCCGCCGACCTCCTGTAACATGAGAACTTCACCCTCGCTTTCAATTTTCATTTGCATCATCTGTTGTCCCATGACAGATGACACTGATAGCATCAGAGTAAAGATGATAATGACTGCGGTTAACATTAATTTTTCTTTCCGGTTTTTGGAAATTACTTTCATGGTCTTTCTCCTTGTTTTTGTTGTGTTTTGATTATTCAATACTCCATTATATCTAACAAGTTGCGTTGTATACAGTTAAGTTGTGTTATGATTTGTTAAGGACTGTTAAATGGGGTGCGCAATTTAAAAAAATTGCCTATATTGGATTTATGAAATTCTCCAATCGAAAAGTAGGCCTATTAATTGCCCTTATGGTGTTTGCCCTGACCGGATTGATAATTCTCCAGGTGTCACTCTTTGACAGCGCTATGCAATTGAAAGAGGCGACATTTAAGAATAATATAGCCTCCATTTTGAAAAACATTGCCGAGCGGATTGAGATGGAGCAAGTGTTTATAAGCGCCTTCCAGACAATTTGTGATACTTCGCAGGAATTGGAGATTGTAGCCAATTTATCCGACAACTCAAATAATGATACTCTACATTCGCGCATTGTTGTTATTACTGTCGATAGCATGCAAAGCCCAAATGATAAATTCAATGATTCCTGTCTTAACAATGCCTCAACCAATATTTATTGGGAGTCTCTCGGAGCTGAAAACAAATTTTGTTTCCCTGATTTGCCCGGCGACAGTCAGCTTAATAATACCGTCTATTATAAAAATTTAAGTGATACCAGCAAGATATTTATGAAACTTAAAATGGCAACCGATAGCGGACGAGTCAAATTCGTCAATAAAGTTCTGGATCGCATGTGGATTCTTGATTCGACTCCGATCGAAAATCGGCTTGATTCGGCCATGATAGATTCTTTAATAAAAAACGGACTGATGGATAATAATATCGATATTGATTATGTTTTTGGAGTGAGATTGGAAGAGCCGGGGATCGAATTAATCGGTAACACGGATATTTTTAATAACCAACTGTTTAACTCAGAATTTAAAACCCGTTTATTTCCCTATGATGTTCTTGGACCACAGGTGAATTTATATCTTTATTTCCCATTTGCTGGCCGATTCCTGTGGTCGGCAATGACGCCCTTATTGATTCTAATGATAGGTTTCATAGCCATTATTATATTCAGCTTTGTTTACACTATTATGAAAATTATACAACAAAAGAAAAACGCTAATACAATGGTTAGTTTT
>JBDRRI010000398.1:0-3192 GCA_043825815.1 Candidatus Zixiibacteriota bacterium | reverse complement strand
ACGAAAATTTATAAAAAAGCAGTTGACAAATGACAATAATAATATTAACTATATGGTTAGTTAAACTAAATGGTTGGTTAGAATGAGTGAATTAGCGTATAAAAGACTGGTTGGAACCAAGAAAAAGATACTAGATGCTGCCTTGATTGAATTTTCCATTAATGGATTGGCCGGTGCTCGGGTCGATCGAATTGCAAGTGAATCAGGCGTCAACAAGGCAATGATTTATTATCACTTTAATTCAAAAGAAAATCTTTATGAAGAGGTTATTAACAGGTTATTCACCTCCGTTGCACAGCATGTGGATAAGTTTTTGAGTGAAATGACCGATCCTGTCACGATTTTCACTAAGATTGCTGAATATTATTATTCTATTTCGCGCGAATTTGAAAATTTTATTCCGATGTTTCTTCACGATCTGGCCGACGGGGGTGAAAGAATAAAAATCGGGATTGAAAAAGCATTTGTATTGAATGATCTGCCCAAAAAAATTATCGCTTTTATGGAAAAGTGTAAAGCAGAAGGCACAATTCGGGATATTGACAGCCGCCATGCGATGCTTTCTTTTATTGGAATGAATAAGTTCTTTTTACTGGTAGCGCCTATCTTTGGTCATATTTGGGATATTGAAGATGAAAATAAATTCCGGGCAGAACGGCCCCGGGCCGTGGTCGATCTGTTTCTTCACGGCATTTTGGAGAAAAAAAATGAAAATCCTTTATAGTCTATTAATTTTGCTCCTATTATCAATCGGTGTTTCCGCCGAACCCCAGTTAACCATGCAACAGATTTTGGATATTTCTATTGAACGTGACTTTAGTCTTAAATCAGCCGATTATGAATTGGATATATCAAAGCAGGATTACTACTATTCCAAATCGCTTCGATATCCCTCGCTTTCTTTATCGGCGGTTTCTTTTTACAATTCGGAAACGGCTGTTATTGATATTCCCGTTATGAATCAGTCGATAGAAACTGGCTCTAATGACAATTATCAGATTGATTTAAAAATGTCGGTTCCTCTCTTTACCGGGGGAAAGCTGACAAATCAAATTAAAATGGGAAAAGAGCGATTAAATGCCAGCCAATATAATTATCAGGCGCAAAAAATGAGGCTGGCCTACAAGGTTCGCCAGGCTTTTTTGTCGTATTTAACGTCCCGCAAGATGTACCAGTCGTCGGTGGCGTCTCTTTCCCGAATTGAAATAGTTTTAAATGATATTAAGAATCTCTATAAAAATGGGATGGCTGATTCACTTGATGTTCTGGAGGCTGAGTTGGCCAGGGTTAATGTAAACGAGGCAATAATCAAAACCAAAACCGCGGTTGAACAGAGTTCGATTTTGCTTAAAAAATATTTGGGTTGGCAATCTGAAAAAGAATTGAACATTGTTGATTCTCTTAATTGGCCGGAATTTGATAATGCCATCCCCAATGAATCTAATAACCGCGCGGAATTGATGATTTACAAGCATAATATCCAGGCACTCGAAAAAATGACTTCGCTTAAAAAGGCCGGTTATTTTCCAGATATCAGCGCCTATATCGGGTATTCCTATGGTATGCCTAACAAGCAGATGGTCGATCCCCAGTGGAATGATAATTATATCGCCGGCATCGGACTGAATTGGAGCCTTAATCTCGGTGGCGCCACCGGTCATTCGGTTTCGAGTGCCCGGGCGCAGATGGAATCAGTTAAAATGGCTCAGGAGGAATTAACCGAATCCTTGATCTTTCAAAAGAATATCGCTCTTGAAAAAATAAATGAGGCGGTTGAAAATATAAATATCGATTATCAGAAGTATGATATTGCCCGGGAGAAATATCGATTAGCGCGCGAGAAACATAATCAGGGGACAATATCGGTTAATCGACTCCTGGAAATTGAAACCGAATTAACCTCGGCCGAAAAAATATATCAGTCGGCCATTATAAATTATTATCTGGCGGAGAACGAGTATTTTTATGCGGTCGGTTCGCCAAAAATTTTCGGAGGAATTGAGAATGATTAGAATAATTTCAGTATTAATTACTCTTTCGCTGTTATTGATTTCCTGCGGTAACAATGATACTCCTCCGGGCGGATCGGGATTAATCGAGGCCGATGATGTTGTTATCTCTTCCGAGGTTGCTGGCAAAATTCTGGCAATGAATTTCGACGAGGGCGACATGATAGGCATTTCTGATAAAATTTGCACGATTGATACAACTACTTATAAGCTTCGATTGGATCAGACTGTGGCGCTAAAATCGGCCTCTGAGACAAATATAAAAATGGCTAAGCTGAATTTGCAACAGGTTGGGATTAATTATAGTCTAGCCGAAAAAGAATTCAACCGCGTCAAACAGTTGCTCCCGACCGGATCGGCTAATCAGCAACAGTATGATAAAATCGAAAATGCTTATAAGCAGGCGGAGGTTGGCAAGCTTCAGGCCGAAGCAGCTTTGGAGGCGGCCCGTTCAGATTTGGCCAAAGTAACCGCCGAGATTGCCATACTTGAAGAATCTTTGGACAATTGCACTCCACAGGCGCCGATCTCCGGAAGAATTATCAAAAAGTATATATCGGCCGGGGAGTTAATTGCACCCGGAAAAGGAATTGTCAAGATTGCCTCGCTCGATACTGTCTGGGTCAAAGTGTACCTTCCGCCAGCTGATTTAACGAAAATAAAATTGGGCGGAACGGCTCAGATTAATCCTGAGGATGGTCGGGATTCTTTTCTTGAGGGATATATCAGCTGGATATCATCGGAAGCTGAATTTACCCCTAAAAATATTCAGACCAAAGAGGCTCGAGCGGATCTGGTTTATGCCGTCAAATTGATAATTCCCAATGAAAATGAAAGACTAAAAATCGGCATGCCGGTTTCTGTTACCATTCAATAGGCTATCTGGATGAGTCAGTTAATAAATGAAAATATAAGTGAAATAGTCAGGGTCGAGAATCTGGTTAAGAAGTACGTTAACCTGACCGCTCTGGATAATTTCTCATTCACTGCCGATCGGGGTAAGATTCTTGCCATTGTCGGGCCCGATGGAGCCGGAAAGACATCTCTCTTTCGTTCGCTTTGCAGTCTAATCGAATTCGATGCCGGGGAAATTATCATTAATGGATTCAATTTAAAAACCGGTTTTGAAAAAATTAAACCTCTTTTGGGTTATATGCCTCAAATATTTTCGCTCTATCAGGAT
>JBDRRI010000397.1:0-2141 GCA_043825815.1 Candidatus Zixiibacteriota bacterium | reverse complement strand
CTTTTATACCGCCGAGAACCTTTTCCAGTTTATCCTGTTGACGATCAAATCGTGATCTTTCCTTCTTGGTAAATTTCTGATCTTCGCCTTCTTCTTTCATCCGCTCAAAATCTTTGAGTTTTTTAATCGAAGATTTAATAGTGGAGAAATTTGTCAGCATTCCGCCCAGCCAGCGTTCAGTAATAAAGAATTGCTTGCAACGGTCCGCCTCATCCCGAATAACTCCTTTGGCCTGTTTCTTGGTGCCGACAAAAAGAATTGACTGCCCGCGGGCAACAACTTCTTTGACTTTCAGGCAGGCCCGATCAATAGCCTCACGGGTTTTATTAAGATCAATAATATAAATACCGTTTCTTTCGGTGAAAATAAACGGTTTCATTTTGGGATTCCAGCGACGGGTCTGATGTCCGAAATGTACACCAGCCTCTAATAATTCCTTGATTTCAGGTCTTATCATGATTGCCTTTCGTGTATGGTTTTACTTCCACCCTGACCTATAGAGCCCGGGCCAGATCAGGACCACCGGGACTCAGTTCAGAGTGTGCTTATTTCCGGAATAATCCGGATTATTAAAAATTACTTTTTTATCGCTTCGAGTACTGGAACCGCTTGCGCGCTTTCGGCTGTCCGTATTTTTTACGTTCGACAACGCGAGCATCACGGGTCAAAAAGCCTCGTTTGCGCAGTAACGGCTGTAAATCAGGGTCAAGCTGTATAATAGCGCGGGCGATCGCCAGCCGAATGGCTCCGGCCTGTCCGGATAACCCGCCACCCTTGACACTGCAGATGACGTCGAGTTTGCCGAGGGTCTCGGTCTCGTTCATCGGTTGATTAATAACATCAACCAAGACATCGCGCTTGAGATAATCTTTGGCCGGCTTTTTATTGACCACCATCGAACCGCCGCCAACTTTCAGGCTAATACGCGCCGTGGCTTCTTTTCTGCGTCCAGTAGCTGAATATACTGTTTCACTCATTTAGATTCTCTATTTCGATTCCAACATTTTTAATTCTTCCGGTTGCTGTGCGGTATGCGGATGTTTATCATCAGCATAGACATGCAACTTCTTAATCATCTTGCGTCCCAATCTGTTTTTGGGAAGCATTCCCTTGACAGCATTGGTAAAAATAAAACTGGGGTTCTTCTCCATCATTCTGGCATAGGAGGTTTCATACAATCCTCCCGGATAACCGGAATAGCGATAATATTTCATTTGTTCCGCTTTGTTGCCAGTCACAACAACTTGGGAAGCATTAATGGCTATGATATAATCACCGGTATCCATATGTGGAGAAAAGATAGGTTTGTTCTTTCCGCGAAGGATATTGGCCACTTCAATAGCAACCCGGCCCAAGGTTTTACCCTTCAGGTCAATCAAGAACCATTTCCTGTTCGCTTGAACTTCGTCAACTTTTGGTATATATGTTTTCATAACTCCCCCGGAATTATCCGGTTAATCCTTTCCTAAATACAATAAAGCCCTTGAATATAGCAAAATATTAGTTGCTGTCAAGTAGTTTTAGGAATCTTTATACTTAATTTCTATTTTTTATTCGGCATTTATCGGCCATCATTAACCGGCTTTTGGTGAATCCTAATGAATTATTAGCCATATATTTGCCAAAAACCTCCCACCAAAATCAATCCAATACCATGATAAGGCTTGACTTTGCCGAAAATTTAATTACTTTCTATTTTCAATAAAATGCCGGAGTGGTGGAATTGGTAGACACAAGGGACTTAAAATCCCTCGAAAGGCAACTTTCGTGTCGGTTCAAGTCCGACCTTCGGCATTTTTTCTGTAAATCAAATTTATTATTTAATTTAACTTGAATTAAAGAAAAAATAACTATTATTTTCGCCTTATATTTGTCCGAAATATTGTATAGGGCAAGGCTAGAAAATATTGAAATAGGAAACTTGAAAATAATAGATCCTCGGGGACAATAAATCCGACAATTATTATGACTATGATATTATAAACAATATAAAATTGTAGGGTAAATGCTTTTCAACTCAATTGACTTTGCAATTTTCTTGCCGATAGTGTTTATACTCTATTGGTTTGTTGTAAATCGAAATTTACGGCTACAGAATATATTTATTATAGCCGCAAGCTATTTATTTTACGGATGGTGGG
>JBDRRI010000396.1:0-2248 GCA_043825815.1 Candidatus Zixiibacteriota bacterium | reverse complement strand
AGGTCCTGAGCGACTTCATCCTGATCATCAGGGATTGCGAATTTGGCACTATCACCATTATAAAGTTCGTAGCGAATTTTTTTGATAATATCTGTTACGCCGGTGGTTGAACCAACAATTTTGTGCTTAACCAGATGTTTCTGTAATTTTTCGATATATTTTAGAGTTTCCGGATCCTTTAAGGCATCCGGCTCTTCACCATCGATAACCAGATAATTCATATAAGTTCCAGCCAGATGCTTATTCAGCGTTGCATCAGCCACCCGGAGTGGGTGATCTTTCTTAAACCATTTGACCGGGTTATCGTTAACGACAATCATGCTTAACCCGATGGCCGCGGCGACCATAATAAGGCCGGTTCCGAATAGTACCGCCTTATAATGTTTGGCATTGAAATCACGGAAAAAATGCATGATTTTAGCCAGAACACCATGTTGGTCATCGCTTTTACCGAAATTTCGTAAAGCCTTATCGGATATTAAAACGGCGAAGGCAGGATTGAAGGTTATCGACAGGAACCAGGCAACTGCGATTCCGAAGGCAACAAAAATTCCAAATACTCTGACCGGCGGAATAGGCGTGAGAGCCAGTGAAAGAAATCCTACAATAGTGGTCACGGTGGTAAATAGAATCGGAACGAATAATTCAGAGATTGTATTTTTGATAGTAGACTTTTTATGTTTGTATTTCTGATATCGATCGTGAAATTCGGATATGATATGTATTGAATTTAAAACGGCAATCGGAATAAGGAAAATAGGAATCATTGAACTCATTATATGAACGGTATTTCCGGTCATAATTAAAAGTCCCATAGCCCAGATAACGGAAGCAATCGCCACAATCATCGGCGCTATAACAATCTTTATATTTCTGAAAAATAACAGCATCAGCAAAAATATAATCGCACCGGCCATAGGAGCGCTAATGCCCATCTGACGAAACATCTCGGCGCCGAAACTGTCTTCGGCCACCGGGAGTCCGGCTATAAAATACTCTTCGCCGGTTGAGTGACGGTCAATAATTTCCTGAATTTCACCAGCGATTCGGTGTGACATATTTTTAGATTCGATTGGAATAAACATGGCAATTGCTTTGCCGTCATCCGAAGCCAATTTGCCGCGCAGAATCGGGTTTTGTTTAATTCTGCTTAAAATGTATTGAGCTTGTTCATCGGATTCCGGTTCGTTTTCCAGGAGTGTCTTGACTTCGAGGATGCCATCAGTCTGAATAATATCATCAACCATCGAAGGGGCCAGAATATCATCGGCCTTTACGCCATCGATTTCAGCAACTTCTTCCATAATGCGGTAAACATTAGTCAATAGCTTTTTTGTAAAGGCGCCGTTTTCATCAACCACGCCGACGGCGATAAAATCGGAAATTGAGAAATCTTCCTTTGTCTGATGGTCAAAAACGCGGGCCGGTTCATCGACCTCAAGCATATTTTCCGGATCAGTATCAATTTTAATATCGGGGATTTGCATCGCAAAGAAGGCGGTTATTAAAACCACTCCGATAATGACTATCCAGGGGTTGTTAACTGCAAAATCGGTGAAAAAACGTTTCATCTGTAAGGTTCCTTTTTGTTAATTATTTCTTATAAGACTTTAGATAGATATTCTGGTAAAACGATTCAAAGAAAGATTGATTAATTTATGGCATATAATATGTCATTGTTATATAATAATATACGCAAAATTTATGAAGTGACACTTGCGGTCGTCAAGTTGACTAAAAGTTATCTTGATGAAATTATAATAGACTTATTTGGTAGAATTTTGTCCGAATTTCTTTTCCCATCGCCGGCGAATTAAATCGCTGAATTTGGCTTCAAGTTCCGGCGGGAGTTTTTCTTTCTTGCCGTCGCGGCATAATACTACCGTTTGCTTAAGGGTGTCGACCATCAGGCGGCAGTTGTGACATTCTTTGAGGTGTTTTTCAATATCGGCGCACAAAGACTCATCGATTTCACCATCGATATAATCAGCAATATTTTGAATATATTTGCTACAATGTTTCATTGCTTTTCTCCGCAAAGGATTCGGTCAGTTTTTCCCGGAGTTCCAGCCTGGCCCTTAATATTCTCGATTTTGTCGCCGGAATCGATAGTTTTAATATTTCAGCTATTTCTTTTACCGGCATATCTTCATAGTAACGAAGCACAAAGGGGGCGCTGTAAATGTATTGCATATCTGCCAGAGTCTTATCGATTAATTCCCATAATTGCTTCTTTTTCATTAACTTA
>JBDRRI010000395.1:0-2214 GCA_043825815.1 Candidatus Zixiibacteriota bacterium | reverse complement strand
ATCCTGATTATATTCCTGGCAAGCAAGGATTATAGAAATTGACACAACGCTAAAACATAAAATATAAAGCCTAATACACATACACTCGCGTCCCAGCCTTTACCTTATTATAGAGGAATCTTAAATCCTGTGCACCAAGACGGACGCAGCCGTGAGTTACATTGACTCCAAGCAGGCGCTCATACAAAGTCCCATGAATATAATATCCATCACCAAAGCCGATGGCATATTCGCCCAACATCTCCGGATCAAGACGTTCTCTGTCGTCTTTAGGAATCGCCTCACCCTCTTCAATAAAAGCCCAATCCGGTTTTCGCCACCAGGGATTCTCCAATTTGGCATCTACGGTAAAAACACCTTGAGGAGTATCGAATATCCAGCGCCGATTTCCGAGAGTATCAGTAAGTTCATTCCCCTTACCGGTAGAACACAAGGCTTCCAACAGTATTTTCTCATTCGTACGTAAATACAACTTGTTAATATAACGGTCGATAACAATGTAAGGCGTCTTTTCATTTAGTAAAAATAATCGTTTTTTTGTGCTATCAATAATGGAATCATTTCTCTTCGTATCATTAGCTTTAAATATATAAAAATCAGGATAATTCTTGCTAAAGTGCGGTTTACACAGAAAAAATAAAACAGCGGTTACTATCGGTAAAACCGCGATAATGATAATATATTTTTTCTTCATTATTTACCAATATTCGAACTATAGACAATTGTTACAGGAGTCCCGACTCCAACATTCTTTAATAACAGATCCAGATGCTTGTTTTCCAACGCTATGCAGCCATCGGTCCAGTCACTATCAGTAATACCGCCTCCGTGAATTTCAATCAATCCGCCAATTTGCGAGTCGACATCTAAGGCTCCGTTACGCATATTTTTATCAAATCGAAACCGATCCGATTGATTGGGGTAATTCAAAAGCAATGCTTTGTAGTATTTGCTTACATGTTTTACCTGGTTGACATGGTATTTTCCCTCAGGTGTGGCTCCGTCTCCCGCTTTGAGCTTCTGATGTGCTGAATTATACCCGAGAGCACATGGATATGATGTTGCCATCTCACCTGCTTTAAAAACAAAAAGCTTATGGGCCGACTTATCAATAATTATGGCAGTTTTTCCGGTTCTTTTTGATTCCAGAATGGTCTCGGTAATCCACAATTTCCCTTCTGAAGTTGCGCTGGCATTTTTCGACTCGTACAGTTTTTGTTTCAAACTGAGTCTACCCAAAAGAGAATCGGCCTGATTAATAAATAATTCCGCTGTCGCAGGCTGATTCTGTGATATCAAATTTTGGGCAATCTCGGCAATGGTCGATATCTTTGCATACATTTTCCTGCTGTCAAGTGAAGTCAGATTATTACTGAATCTCCGGCCCCAATCCGCGAGGTCAGCATTAATTTTATTCAGCCTTTTTTTTGTTTTCCGGCTAATATCTGTTTGACTTACCTTTGCTTTACCGGAAGCTTCTTCTGCCCTGACAATGGCCACCATCAATAGCGATTCGGCTACATGATATGAGCCCATTGGTGACCACCACCTGCTTTCGTCCAGCATCTTTTTTTCACCAGAAGATAACATCTTTTTGGCTTCACTCAGTATTTCATAAGCGTACTTATTGGCGCCGGCAGCTTCGGCCTTGCTTATTGATTGATAAGCATTCTTCAGAGTCTCGGTCGGGGGATTACGCAAATACTTGGTTGTTGTCAATCCTGCTATCACCATGAAAATGAGAACTGCCGAAGATATAATAATTCGAATCCGCTTCTTTTTATTCATGACAATCTTTTATGGAAAATAATACTGATCCGATGAAGTTGAGAATTCTCAACCTCATCAGATCTCTATCATATCGAATGCTTTTAATTTACTTCTTAGATGTAACCTTGGAACTGGCTATCTGAATATCATTGATAACTCTATTCAGTTTGGTTTCGATGGCTACAAGCTGCGATTTAACCACCAGATATTTTTCCGCATTATAATCAGCGATAATGCTCTGAAATGCCTGACGTACGGATGCAACTTCAGATTTTAAAAGCTCAATATCAGCCTTGGTACCTTTACCCCGGGGAGCTTTGGTAATCGCGGTATCCGCAATTGCAATCAAACCAGTGATGCGCTCGATATAAAGGCTGTCTTCGACACGGACCTTTTCTTTTTCTTGTGCTGCCTCAGCAGACGCTTGATCGGCTATTGTCTGGG
>JBDRRI010000394.1:0-4198 GCA_043825815.1 Candidatus Zixiibacteriota bacterium | reverse complement strand
AAATAGTATTGGTTTTTTTAGTAGTGCTTCGATTTCCAAAATTGACGCTATCACTGATGATGCGAATCATGCTATATTATTCGTTTCCGGTTTTTATTACGAAAATAATTTGGGGCCATTCGGTTTTGTTTTAGATTGCGGCTATGGTTTCATTACGGTCGCGGACGATTCCGAGACTCTGCTTCTACCTACGCTTGAACTAAACCTGCCGATGTCAGATAGAATGAAAGCCGCCATTGAATTGGGTATTCCGATAGCCAATGACTGGTTTTACGATTATAATCTGAATGAGAATATCGATTCATATACAATTTCATTGGGAACCGTATTTCTGTTTTAGCAAAATATGATTTAATTATAGGCAACCTCTATACTGCCCCTCCTTGAAACCGGATTAAGGGGTGTGTTTAAACAATCCCTAAACCAAAAGCAGATTCCCAATTATCTCATTGACTCCAATCCTCCAACATTCTATATTCACTCCTTAACTATTGGAGGAGCCGATGGAACAAACGACCGAAATCACTCCGACCTCGCCGGTAACCATGGAAATGGTGCTTGATCACGGACTAAACGAGGAGGAATACGATAGAATCAAGGAAATTCTCGGACGCGAACCAAATTTCACCGAACTCGGTGTCTTCTCGGTTATGTGGTCGGAGCATTGCTCATATAAGAACTCGATTGCCCTGTTGAAAACATTACCCCGCGACGGCGAACATCTGCTCTCCAAGGCGGGCGAGGAGAACGCCGGAGCGGTTGATATCGGCGACGGTCTTGCGGTTGTTTTTAAAATCGAATCGCATAACCATCCCTCGGCTCTCGAACCATACCAAGGCGCGGCCACCGGTGTCGGAGGTATTCTCCGCGATATTTTCACCATGGGTGCCCGTCCGATAGCCTCGCTTGATTCTTTAAGATTTGGCAATCCGGAAAACCCGCGCGTTCGTTATCTTGTCGATGGTGTCGTGCGCGGTATTGGCGACTATGGCAACTCTTTCGGCGTTCCAACGGTAGCGGGTGAACTCTATTTCGATGAGGCTTACACCGGCAACCCGCTTATCAATGCAATGGCCGTCGGACTGGTCAAATCAAACGGCATCGTCTCCGGTAAAATCGCCGGCGAGGGCAACCCGGTTATGATTGTCGGCTCTAAAACCGGTCGCGATGGCATCCACGGCGCCACTTTCGCCTCGGTCGAACTTTCCGAAGCATCCGAGGCCAAGCGCTCAGCCGTCCAGATCGGCGACCCGTTCACCGAAAAACTACTTCTCGAAGCCACCCTTGAAATTATCGACAAAGACCTGATAATCGGCGTGCAGGATATGGGCGCCGCCGGTATTACCTGCTCCTGCGCCGAAATGTCGGCCCGCGGTAACGCCGGGGTAACGATCGAAATCGACGATGTTCCCGTGCGTGAGATCGGGATGACCCCGTATGAGATTCTTCTCTCCGAATCGCAGGAACGAATGCTCGTCTGCGCCAAGAAGGGCAAAGAGAATGAGGTCAAAGCGATTTTCGACAAATGGGAACTCAATTCAACAATAATCGGCTATTCCAACAACTCCGGAATTTTCAAAGTGCTCTTGCACGGTGAAACAGTCTCAGAAATTCCGGCTGATATTCTCTCGCTTGGAAGCGGGACTCCGGTTTATCATCGCGATACCGAAAAACCGGAATATATTGATGAACTGGCCAAAATCGACTTGAACGATTATCCGCTCGATAGAAACTGGAACGAAGATTTGTTAACAATGCTCTCTGCCCCCAATATTTGCTATAAAGGCTGGGTGTTCGATCAGTACGATTCTATGGTCCGGACCAACACTGCTGTCGGACCGGGCTCCGATGCCGCCGTATTGCGTATCCGCAAAACTAATAGAGCTATCTCGATAACGACCGATTGCAACGGACGGTACTGCTATCTCAATCCGCGCCTTGGCGCCCAACAGGCGGTGGCCGAAGCGGCCCGGAATATAACCTGCTCCGGAGGAACCCCGGTTGCAATAACCAACTGTCTCAATTTTGGCAATCCATACAAGCCGAAAATATATTACGGATTCTCCGAAGCGGT
This sequence comes from Candidatus Zixiibacteriota bacterium, assembly GCA_043825815.1. Classification (GTDB taxonomy): domain Bacteria; phylum Zixibacteria; class MSB-5A5; order GN15; family PGXB01; genus JBDRRI01. The sequence goes on along the minus strand of JBDRRI010000394.1, from coordinate 2,124 downwards.
CGCCGGGATGGGCGAAGCCTGTCGTGTCTTTGGAACCCCGGTCACCGGCGGCAATGTCTCTTTCTACAACGAGGACCCTGATCGAGCCGTTTTTCCGACCCCGACGATCGGGATGCTCGGCATAATTGATGATATCGCCCATATCACGACCCAGAATTTCAAGGACGAGGGCGATCTGGTCTATCTGATCGGCGAAACCAAAGAAGAACTCGGCGCCTCCGAATATCTCCATACCATCTTCAAGAAAAACACCGGCACCCTTCCCGAACTTGATCTGCATTTTGAAAAGAGAATTCAGGATACCGTTCTGAGCGCCATTCAAACCGGCATCATCAAATCGGCGCACGATGTTTCCGATGGCGGTCTCGCAGTGGCGATTGCCGAATGCTGTATCTCCGATAAAGAGAATATGATCGGTGCCAGAATCAGACTTGATGAAGATATGCGTCATGATTGCCTGCTCTTTGGTGAAACTCAATCGCGCATCATCGTTACCGTCTCTCAACAAAATGCCGAGCAACTCACTAATTTGCTGTTAGATAACGATGTGCCATTCTCGACCATCGGAAAAGTGGGCGGTAATAGCCTGACTATCGATGATTATATCAATCAACCATTGAATAAGCTGGCAACATCGTTCTACGAAGCCCTCCCCAAAATGATGGCCAAAGCGTAGAATCACCAATTATGCGCCGTGGCGGGGTTAAAATTCCGCATTTTTTTATATACCTAACAAAAAAATTGGGTTTGTTTTGCATATTTCATGTTTTTTCAAGATACCTCTTTTGGAGTAAATTTGTAAATCCGGTTGTTGGTAATTTGCCCGGTTTCATACATACTTTTTAATTCCCTCCCGAGAGGTGACTGGCTCGACCGGTTTATGCTTATCGCGCGTCTCATATTATTGCCTTTACCTATTTAACAGCCCTACGGGCGGGTTCCCGAATTTATTTAATCCAGTTCTTTTCTTGAAAGTTAAACACCATTGCATATATACTCAAATGATAATTTACTATTGAATTGGTACAAAAATTGGGGAAGCCGGGTCACGTAGTTTAGTATGTCGGGAGTCCTTCATTCTTAAGGATATGAATCTTCGACTATCGTCCTACTCGGATTACTCATCTCATTTATAGTCCTGAAAAGGAATATTTTTTAATTATTATGATAATGGAAATCAAAATCAATTTGATTATTCTAACTGGCTGGCTTTTTTCTTCTGGATTTCGCCTTCAAACCAGCATATATTCCCCACATGATTAAACTGGCGCCATCGATATTATCCGCTGATTTTGGCCGACTGGCCGAGCAGATTAAAGAGGCCGAGACCGCCGGAGCCGATATGATTCATCTCGATATTATCGATGGCCATTTCGCGCCCAACGTTACTTTCGGAGCGGCTATTTGCAAAACCGCCCGGAAAGCCTCGACGCTTCCCATGGATGCCCACCTAATGGTGACCGATCCTGAATTTTATATCGATGATTTCCTGAAAATGAAAATCGAGTATATAACTTTTCATCTCGAAATCGGCGGCTATAGGCAAAATCTGGGGGAGAAGCGCTGGGTTTATACTTTGGGCGAAAAAGTGGCCGAATCAAGAATCAACGCGCTAATTGACGCCATTAAATCGGGCGGCGCCAAAGCCGGCCTGACTCTCAACCCCCCGACTGATATTGAGGCGGCCTATCCGTATCTGGAAAAAATAGATTTACTCCTGCTAATGTCGGTCAATCCCGGTTTTTCCGGTCAGGCCTTTATTGATAATGTCTATGATAAGATCGCCAAAGCCAACACTTTCCGTAAAGCCAAAAATCTGCAATATGAAATTATGGTTGATGGAGGGGTTGACCTGACTAATGCCAGGAAACTCCACGAAACCGGCGCCGATATTTTAGTGTCCGGCTCATCGTTTTTTAAATCTGATGACTATGCCGGATTTGTAAAGAAACTAAAAAAAATGTAATCGCCCTAATGTTGGTCGTAGTCTGTAATCTGTTGTTATATCGAATTCTGAAATAAAATTATGAACGATTTTGAAAATAAGCTTTCCTGCGCCATTCTCACTCGCAACAGTGAAAAATATCTGGAAACGATTCTATCCAAACTTTCGACCGTGGTTGA
>JBDRRI010000393.1:0-6303 GCA_043825815.1 Candidatus Zixiibacteriota bacterium | reverse complement strand
TATTCTTAAGCCTTTCGCGCGGCAAACCCTCTCAAAGCCCGCTATCATATCAGAATTTTTACTTTTCTTCGTCAAAGCCATATTATTTCCAGTTGTAGCATTATTCCTATTTAGTATAATATACGATATAAATTAATAACTATTAAGAATAATTTTAAAAAATGTGATATTTAGGTTAACTGAAATCAACAATAATACCGGAATTATTAAACATATTGTTCATAATAAGTTATCCTATGTTGGAGCAAATTTCGTATTTACATAAACTATTGTCCAACAGAAGTAATAAAATAGTCTAAAGGTGAGATGATGCCCTGTGATGATATTACGGAAAAAATAAAATTAACGCTTAATGATGATAATCGAATAGAATCCTATAGTTTTTCCAAGAAAACCTGCGGTGGTGGCATCGGATTGGAGTCTTTATTATTGGATGATATCGGCGGGCAATTTATAGAGGATATTATAAATAATAATAGTATTTTGTCCTTTCCGGCAAAAATTGATGAGAGCAATATCGAATCTTATCTGAGATTAAAGCACTTATATGCCATTCAGACTGTTCTGAATGTTTATCTCGGTAAGACATCCGGCGGCGTGAATGATTCTTGTACCATAGCCGCTATTGAATACGACGAAAACGAAACCGTTATTCAGGCGGAAATAAAAATCGATCTGGCGACGAACCGTATAAAATTGTGCGATCATTGCGGGCTGACATGAGGAGGATATTAAACTATCCGGCGGATAGTCATTTCAAATTAAACGGCCGTGGGTTCACACTCACGGCCATATTTTAAAATCCAATTTTATTTAATTAGAAACTTATATTTACCAGTAGATATGAGATTTCGGTGTTCGGATTTACGATAAATGTAACAGCCAGTGGCAAAGAATAACTATCCGATATTTTGATATCCTTACTGGCGGAAAATCCCAGATTAATGGCAATTAATTTGTCGGCGCCATAATAATCGGGGTTATCCTCGCTTCCTCCGGCTGCGCCGCAGAAAAAACCGAGTTCGGTTTCACCGACTTGGACCGGGTAATCAACTTGAAAATAGGTATTGTTTCCGGCATCATTATGGACATTCAAATATCCCGAAACAGTTACTGGAAATGATTCGGGACCGGTAATAGACAATCCTAATTCGATAGTATGCGCCCCGGGTTCTTCATCATCATGATTATTGAAATTGAAAAACCTTATACCGGCATTGGGAAAATAATAGTCGGTAGCCAGCAATGTAAATGCCGGGCCATTTTCCAATTCCAGAGTATAACTCAACCAAAAGTCAATTTCATTAATAACAGTACTATCGTTGGAAAAGGCATAGGCACCCCAAGTGCCCAATTCAAAACCGCCATAGGTGATAGATAGCGATGGCTGAATTGAAGGAGTCGCGGCAATATCCAAACCGCGCCAAACGTATCTATTGTAAAAATCAACACCGGTATTAACCGCCAATTTATCATCGGCGGTGACATAATTGAAATTTCCGGCTATAATCACAATTATCAGCAGAAGCATAAACAAATATTTCTCATGCATCACTTTACTCCCAATAAGATCAGTTAATATATGCATTTTCGCCATGGAGAGATTCGTCCAGAGTGGTTTCCTCAATTTCGGTTGTCTTCACTGTCGTAACCTTATTAATAATCCAGAGCATGCCATAGGTGAAAGCAAAAGCATAAATAGACGAAATGATTATGGCCACTAATTCTTTCATGAAGAAATCGGCTCCACCGAAGAAAAGTCCATTGGCACCGGACGGATTAATAGCGGTACTTCCCAATAAACCGAGCATAACAATACCAAGGGCCCCGCCAACACCGTGTACGCCCCAAACATCAAGAGCATCATCCCAGTGCAATTTATTTTTCAAACTGACGGCGGCATAACAAATAATACCGGCGCAGATACCTATCACAGCAGCTGAGCCGGTTGAAACGAAAGCAGCCGCTGGAGTAATTGTAGCCAGTCCGGCTACAGCTCCGGTCAATAAACCGACGAATTTCGGCTTTTTTGTCAGAGTCCATTCAAGAAATAACCATGAAATGGCGGCAAAAGATGCGGCCACATCGGTATTGACGAAAGCCAGCGCTGTGATAGAATCAACCTGTAATTCCGATCCGGCATTAAATCCGTACCAACCGAACCAGAGCAATCCGGTACCCAGGGCAACCAAGGGAATACTGTGCGGACCTTTTTCGGCGACCCGGCGACGACCGACATACAAGACCGAAGCGAGCGCGGCCATGCCAGCGATATTATGGACGGCGATACCGCCTGCAAAATCAAGGACACCCCACTCGGCCAATAATCCGCCGCCCCAGATCATATGGACAAACGGGAAATAGACCAATAACAGCCAGGCTACCAGAAAAACGAGATAAGCGGGAAATCTAACTCTATTTGAGAATGCGCCGGTAATAAGGGCTGGAGTTATAATGGCGAACATCATTTGGTAGGCAAAAAAGACAAGCATCGGTATCTCACCATCGCCGAATGGCGTTAATGGATCGACGCCGTTTAAAAAGGCCATATCAAGATTTCCGATAATACCGCCCTCACCGCCGCTGAAGCAGAGGGAAAAGCCGACGGCATACCATAAGATGGTCGTTACGCCCATCGATACAAAACTCTGTATCATAATTGAGAGCACATTTTTACGCCCTACAAGACCGCCATAAAAAAACGCCAGTCCCGGCGTCATTAACATGACCAGACTGGTAGCCACGAGCATAAAGCCGGTGTTGCCTGTGTTAAACATATTTTCCTCCAAATTAATTTGGAGGCAATATGCCAGTCTTTGGGAAATTATAAAATAGGGATAACCCTGATAATTCTATTCGAAATCCCTTACCGATTTCCAATTTAATAAGGCAATATATAGGGACCGACAGAAAATTATTCGAGTTGAGTAAGTCCTTCGCGGATCGCATATTTGGTCAGTTCGGCAATGCTATGAAGACCAAGTTTATCCATAACCTGTTTGCGGTGGCTTTCAACGGTTTTAACGCTGACATTCAAAATGCTCGCGGTATCTTTGGTTGATTTGCCCTCGGCAAGAAGCTGAAGAACCTCACGCTCCCTGACACTTAAAGGCGAAAAGGATGTATTGTCCTTATTTCGAATTAATTCGATATATTCATGAAGGACCTGATCACGAACCGAACGGCAAAAAAACAACTCCCCTTTTTGAATTTCCTTGATCGCCTCAATCACTTCTCCGACGGCCGACTCCTTGAGGATGTAGCCGCGGGCTCCAATTCGAATTGATTCCTGAATATACTTTCGATCAGCATGCATAGAGAGTATAATGATTTTAGTATTGGGAAGATCACGGATTATTTTGCGGGCGGCATCCAGACCATTGAGTCGAGGCATAGAAATATCAAGGAGAATAATATCGGGGTGGTACTTCGCCGCCAATTCAACTGCCTCCAAGCCATCTTTAGCAATCCCAACAATTTCAATATTTTTTTGTCTCTCTAACAGAGAGCGGAGACCGTCGATTAACAGATTGTGGTCATCGGCCAGTAAGATTTTAATCATTTTCAGCCTCATCCGCAATTTTGTAGGGAGCTGTCATTGATATCCGGGTTCCTTTACCCGACGACGATTTTATCGATAACGTCCCGCCGATATACGATAAACGCTCGCGAATACTGAAGAGGCCGAAACAACAATTGCCAGCAAGCACACGATCAAAGGATGTCGTATCAAATCCTTGGCCATCATCGCTGATAATAAGTTTAAATCCGTTTTCCATCCAATTTGCACTAATATCAATACGATTGGCACCGGCATGTTTGGCGACATTATTAATCAGTTCCTGAACTGCCTTAAATATAAAGACCCTGATATCCTCGGATATATCCTGAGGGTTCCCCGATTGCATGGCTTTGGCCTTTAATTTATACCTCTGAGTTGCCCGTTCGGCAAGCCAATCAATGGCGGCTGGGAGGCCGAGTTCATAAAGAACTGGCGGACTGATTTGCACCGTCAGATTGCGCGTATATTGAATGGTCTGATTCAGAATGGAAAGTATCTCAGAGAAATCTTTCTCCATTCCGGAAAAAATGGCATTCCCCTGAAGAATGGCGACTTTTTGAGAAACATAGGCGAGCGCCTGTCCGATATGGTCGTGCAAATCGGAAGCAATCTCGCGACGCTCGCGCGCTTCGGCCAAAGATAATTCCGTTGCCAAACGACGAAGTTGTTTCTGATAATTTTGAATACGCCTGTCAATTTTATCATTGGCATTAAAGGAGGCGCCATTTCCAGTATCACTCTGTCTCAGTTCGTTTTCTTCTTCCATATTTATAATATAAGAGGAAACGAAAAAATATGCAAGTTAAGGCAAGAATGATAATAGTCTTTATTCATTCGGCGGATAATGGGCCTATTTCAATAAAACCATTTTCCGGGTGGCGGTGAACTCGCCGACTGAAATACGATAAAAATAAATCCCTGAGGCTACTTTTTCTCCCAAATCATTTTCGCCACTCCAAACAGCCCGATATTGGCCAGCTGGTTTGGTTTCATTGACCAAAGTCGTGACCCTATTGCCAATTACATTATAAATATCGATTGTCACTTCGGCTTTAAATGGCAGATTATAGGCAATAACTGTCGAGGGGTTAAACGGGTTGGGATAATTCTGGCTCAGGCTGAAATTACCCGGAATATATTCCTCGATTGGCACATCGAGTGAGAGCGAGGTCATGGTTATATCAATATTGAAAGAATCAGTTTGATTGGCTATTTTTTGATACTGGGCATCGAATATACTGACCCATTTAATTTCCGGGTCGAAATTATCATGGTACACCTTAATGAGCATTAAATTATTAAAATTATTAAATTCGCCATCCCAATTGAACGCTATGGTTCCATCAGCCGAAGTGGAATCATCAACAATTAAAACAGCATCATAGGCAGAAACCGATTTTACATCCCAAATTTTAATATTGGCGTCGGTTATCGGATTGCCAGTCGCTGAATTGGTTATGGTTACTCTGGTCTGAGTTAAATTCGGTAAATAATCATCAAGACAACCCCGAATAGTATCGTTAAGAACGGCGACCGTAACATTGGCGAAATTGACGGTATTCATAAGATCAATATAGGTGACTGGATTCCCAACCAAATCATCGTTCCATATATTGTTGGTCAAAGGATCGGTCACATAGTCGGAATGATTTGACCAAAACGGATCATTGGGGTAATTACTTAAATAGATATCCAGGGTCGGCGCAATGCCAGTGCTGTCATGAACCGTATTTAGACTGTAATATTCGCTGTAACCGCATCCGAAAACATGTTCCAATTCATGGACGATATGGTCAATCTGCCGCCAGTATTGCTCCAATTCGACTGATGAATCTGAAAGTATAGAGCGATCATGAATGGCATCCCAATACAATCCGGCCGCAACTCCGGCTCCACTACTATCAATTGAGGCATACCCACCATAAGTGCCATACTCGGGGTATTCGGTCAACATTGCCGCTATCCAAATCTCATATCCGGTTCTCGGCATATCGCAAGGAGATCCATTATAGCTATCTGATTGAGGATAATCGGCAACGAGAATAATATCAGTAGTTGGATTAAATTCAAATTGGCGATTGGTCTGTTTGGAAAAAATCGTATTAATATCGTAGGCGTATAAAAGTAATCTGCTTTGCAGTTGCTCCGTGGTCAGTCCTTCGGCAAGGGCCGAATCAATATAAAATTTAAGTGGATGAGGTGGCAGTTCCGCTGCGTTTGATTCTGCTTGAATTGGGCTGAAAACGAGGGTGGAAAATATACCTAAATATATTAAAGATTTTGAAATTATCCTTATGAACCAGTTCATTTTATCCTCCAAAATACGGGCTGGTTTAATATAAAATAGCTAATAATATTAGTATCGGAAGTTTTAAGGATTTATTGATTTTTATGCGAAAATGAAATAGAATAGTCCCGGTCGTATATTTTTGAATATAATATTATAAATGATAAAATTGTCGTATAATAAATATAGGACTGGTAAAAAGATCATATGAGTTTTACAGAGAAAAGAATACTAGGCAAAACCGGATTAAAAGTCAGCCGCCTTGGTTTGGCCAGCGGATATGGCATATCCGCTTCTTCTGTTGAAAAAGCATTTCATGAATTTAATGTCAATTATTTCTATTGGAGCACGCCAAGAAAATCGGGCATGCGAGAGGCTCTTAGTAATCTGGTCAAGAATCATCGCGAAGAAATTATAATTGTTCTGCAATCATACGACCATCTGGGGATCACCG
>JBDRRI010000392.1:0-4808 GCA_043825815.1 Candidatus Zixiibacteriota bacterium | reverse complement strand
AGTCTGATAAATATATTTCAATTTTATTTTCCGCTGTTTCAATTCCCCGGTGATGCTTTCGATTCTTATTTTAGCATAACGGTTATCGGCCGTTTTAATAATATACGATTCGCCCTCGAAAGCGGGGATTTTTTCAACCGGTTCATAATCGAAGCTGACTTCCGGGTATTGATAAATATCTTTAGTTTTTCCGAGCGAGAAAAATTGCGACTTGCGGATAAATCCGTTCAGCCGATTTGGCGAGGCAAGGAAATCGACTCCGTCTTTGCTGAAAAAATAAACATCATTATTTTCACCGTCGGCTCGAACCGTTGCTCCTTTGGCGAATGAAAATCCGTCCCGCTGTGATGAAAAACGGAAATCAAGTTCAAATTCTCCTTCGGGACGGCAGATGACATTGACTTGATTGGATGATCTGGTCAGCGAGCGGTCGGGAAAGGTCGTTCGCACGGACAGGTAATATTCGACGCCATTATCAAGATTTGAAATGGTCATCGTTTCATAGGCGGTTTCCGGATCGGTATCGCCCGGATAAGCGGCCAGATTGAACGGTTTGATATTTTTAGGAGGCAGACTATCGAGGATAGCCTCATCAATCGGTTTTTCCTGTAAGTAAATATAATAGCCGGAGATTAGGGTTCCTTTATCGCAGTTGGTATTCCATTTCAGGAACAAGGTCCGGTCGTTTGATTTAACCGTCAAATTGGATGGGGCGCATTCCTGCGATATTTTGCCGATAAATTTTTTCGGCGCGCATCCGGCTATCATCATAGTGCATATAATTAATATTGTGATTTTTTTCATTTTACAATTAACTCCGTTTGTCTGGGGCAGAGAAACTGTCCGCCCGATCCGGTTACAACCAGATCTTCTTCCAGTCCAACATAGCCGATATTTTCCACCTCAATGCCCAATTCGACTGTAAAGCAGTTGTTTGGTTCCAGAGGAATTTCGGGGGTACGGCCGTACCGTTTCCATTTCGGGCCGACGATGGCGGCCCCGTCATGCACCGATCTTCCAATTTGATGTCCAAGGGCATGCTGGTAAATTTCATAATTATTATCTTTTAGTATCTGGCGGGCGATAGTATCAATTGTATATCCTTTTTTGCCGGGAAGATATAATTTTGAGGTTTCATCTATAATTCGCTTCACCATTTCAAAAGCTTTAAGAAGATTTTGCGGGGCTGATAATTCACCGGGGCGTTTGAAATAGGCCAGGCGCTGAATATCGGAACAATAATCGTTGAGTTTGACGCCCATATCGACATGAAGCAAATCTCCCGGTTCCAGGACAGCCGAAGTCGGATGGCCGTGCCCGGGAGCCGTTTTTGCTCCGGCGTTCACGATGGTGTCAAAGGAATTGGTTCCTCCGGTTTTTTCAATATTTTTTTGAATTATTTCTGATATTTCTAATTCGGTCTGGCCGGTTTTGATTTGCGAGATTGATTTCTCCCAGGCTTTATGAGCCGCCTTTGCCGCTTGAGTCAACAGCCCGATTTCAGAGTCCGTTTTTCTTCCTCGGAGAAGGGATATGATATTTTCCGATGATATAATCCGGTCATTGTACACTGTTTTGCCGAGATAGTCAAGAAGCAGAAGATACATACCATACGACAAGCCGTCAGCGGAGACATCGTTTTTAGAAAAGTTCAGAGCCAGTTTTGAGGGATCATATTTTTTTATTGTTTTTTTAATTTCCAAACCGCAATCCTGAATATATGGCTGAACAATTTCGAACCGGCCCGATTTTTCAAAATCGGAGGCGTCAAAATTGCCAACCAGAGCCATCGTCTTGCCTTTGCGGGGAATAAAAAAGGCCGATTGCCAGACTACTTTATGTCCAACAACCAGTTCGAGAGCCGGATCGGCCATCATATCGGTTTCCCGGCAGAAAATTAACCAAAGATCAATATCGAGTTCATTCAGTATTGACTGAGCCTGCGCAATTTTTTCTTTGACAATATCCATATTCAGAGGGACTAATAGCGGGTGATATCAACCCGGGTTATGTTATTTATCTGCCGTCCAAGAAAGCGCTCGGCAATTTGGGAAAATTTATCGGGAACATCGGAAACATAAAATTTGTGGGTGATATCTCGGTTAGATTCCCGTTTAAGATTATTATCGGTTAAAATTTGATTTACCAATTGCGCGGTCGATTCGGCCGAATCAATCAGCCTGACTTTATCACCCATGACTTTGCCGATGACGTTCCGCAACAGCGGGTAATGAGTACATCCCAGAACCAGCGTATCGATATCAAGATTTATCAGGGCGGTCAGGTAATCCTCGGCAATCAATCGGGTCGCCTCTTTATCGATATAGCCCTCTTCGGCCAGAGGAACAAAGAGGGGACAGGCCAGCGAAAAAACTTTGATATCTTTGTCAAGCGCCTGCAGTTCCCGGGCATAGCTATCGGACGAAATGGTCGCTTTGGTGCCAATAATACCGATCCGCCCATTTTTGGTTGCCTCCACGGCAGCTCGTGCGCCCGGTCCAATAACGCCCAGAATTTCAATCTCAAATTCACTTCTTAATATATCGAGAGCTACGGCTGAGGCCGAATTGCAGGCCACGATGATATATTTTACCTTGTGCTCCAATAGAAGCCTGACATCCTGACGGGCGAAATTTATAATCGTCTCTTTGGGGCGGCCGCCATACGGGGTGCGGATAACATCGCCGAAATAGACAATATTTTCATTGGGAAGGTAACGGAATATTTCAGCGACAACCGTCAATCCCCCCACTCCGGAATCAAAAATCCCGATTGGCCTATTGATTTTATCGGATGGCATTATCGTTTCTCATATTTGGCTTTAAATCGTTTCAACCCGGCATATATCGCCTCGGCGATATCCTCCCGGTAAGTTTTACTATTTAATAAATTCTCATCTTCCTGGTTGGTAATAAAGGCGGTTTCGACCAGAATCGACGGCATATAAACATTGTTCAAAACAACGAATCCGGCCTGATCCATTCCGCGGGCTTTGGTTGATTTGCCGGCTTTTTTGCGAAGTTCCTTATCGACGATATCGGCCAGGTCGGCCGATTCGACCTGAAATTCAGTCTGAATCATCTGGCTTAAAATAATGCTGATATCGTCCTGAAGTTCCTCATCATTGCGGTTCATTTCTGCCAAAAATGAAGCGTTTTCAAGCTGGGCCGCCGCTCGGGCGTCATCGTTATTGGCTGGGGCTAAGAAGAATACCTGAAAACCGCGGGCCGCCCGTTTGGTCGAGGCGTTGGCATGTATCGAAATGAATAGATCGCCTTTATTATCATTGGCAATTTGGGCCCGTTTCTCGAGTGGGATATATTCATCTTTGTCACGCGTTAAAACCACCTCGAAAAGTTTGTCTTTTCTAATTAGTTTGGCCAGTCGTTTGGCAATATCAAGAACAATTTTCTTTTCTCGAGTTTTATCAAATCCGATGGCGCCGTAATCTTCGCCGCCGTGGCCGGGATCGATAATAATCTTGTCGATTATTTCATTGGGCCCGACCTGCTCAAGGGCGTTGTGGACAATAGGTCCGGCCGACGGATCGATTAATGATATTTGAATCCGGCTCGGATTATTTTGAAAACGGTGAGTGTACTTATTAATAGGATTTTTCAAACGGAAAGATACTTGCGCCGAAGATTCAAACTGATAGGCATTAATATCTTTCAGAAGGTTATTTGACTTGCGGCCCAATACCTGACGGATGTTGACTGTTCCGCCCGGAATGGTGACATTAAGCCAATTACCCTCGGATTGATATATCTCGTAATTTTTCGGTTCGGTCAAGAAAATCTCGATGAGATTGCCATTCGCTTTCGAGGTCAAAGCCACATCGGTGATATTGAACCATTCCGAATCGACTCTGATAGCCATTCCATTCTGATCCCAAATAATCTGTTCCGAATGCATAAGATTCAGAAGCGGAATGAAAGTAATGGCCGGAAGATATAGATTGCCATTTTTGAAAATGGCCGGGTAAATAATGTTTTTAACGGTATCATCGATGCTGATATATGGTGAATTAAAATAAATTATAGCTTTGTGATTATCGGTCTTGTATTCGGCGGAAAGACCAATAATATCCCAGGAAACTTTTTCGCCGAGAATTTCCGCGAACTGCGAATGAGAGTAATAAGTGATATTGTTTTCAGTAAATTGATCAATTTTTTCAATACCACCCGAAACATGCACCGTGATTTGCGAAGCGTAACCGCCGGCCCAGAACATAAATATCAATATGGTTGCTAATAGTAAATGCCTTCTCATAGTTATTCTTTCATTGATCGACGGTGCGCTCTTTCTATGCTTCGATCTGCCTCTTTCTTGGCAATTTGCTCCCGTTTGTCATATTTTTTACGTCCGCGGGCCGTTCCCAGTTCGATTTTTACTCGGGGACCTTTAAAATATATTCTCAGCGGAACCAGTGTGAATCCTTTTTCGGCGGTGGCGCTGATGAGACGCCGTATTTCTTTTTTATGAAGTAAAAGCCGGCGTGGGCGAACCGGATTATATTGTGCGTCGGCAGTGAATTTGTATGGTGATATATGCAAATGGAATAAAAACAGTTCTCCGTCCTTGATGGCGGCGTAGCTGTCGGCCAAATTTACGCGGCCCTCACGAAGTGATTTCACCTCGTATCCTTTCAGTTCAATCCCGGCCTCTCGCTTTTCAATAATCTCATAATCGCGGAAAGCCTTCCGATTGGTTACGATATTCTTCTCTTTGTATTCCTTTTGCTCCATAAAATTTAATATAATAGATGACAAACCGCGTTGTGGCAATTAATTTTATTTATAATATAG
>JBDRRI010000391.1:0-6131 GCA_043825815.1 Candidatus Zixiibacteriota bacterium | reverse complement strand
CAAACGATTGAAATACATAATCTTGTGGGTGTACTTGAAAATGTAATAGTTGATATAGGAAACCCAACGAGCAATCCTACAACTAATGTAACTCTTAAAGATGAAAATGGTTTTAAAATATTTTCATTAACATTTTTAGTTATTAGTAATTCAGACAATACTGGAATCCTATTTATTTCATTGTCTAAACTTTCTATTCGCTCAACGGTATCAAATAAAGAATCCAGTTGACTGCGTAGTTCATTTAATTTAATATCAATGCGTCTTTTTCCATCTTTATTTTCGGGTAGGATTTTTTCAATAATTTCAATATCCCTAATTTTTTTATCATCCCCTGTAACACTAGCTATGAAATTTTGTCTTATAAAATGAGGATTAAGATTTTCAGGATAATCTACTTGAAGCGCTTTGACATTAAATTCATTATATTTACAGTTTTCATCACAAAAACCTAAGTCGGTTATCTTGCGATGTAAAGAGTCTACGAGTAGAGTTTTGCCACTAGACGATTCACCAATAATTACATTCAACCCAGGTGTCAGTTTAACGTCAATATCTATTTTATCATTTTTCAATTTAATACTTTTTATAGAATCGGGCCATATATAAGGTTTTGAAAGTCCATAAGCTAAACGTGAGCTATCAGTTAAAGATAGTCGTAACCCACTAAAAGTTTGTGTTGCAAACATCCAAGTAGGAACGAAATCGTAAGTCACATCATTCTTAGATTTGGGGTATTTAGAGGGATTGTAATTATCGGTACCTGTTATTAGATTTACAAACTCTTGAATGCCTAGCCGTTTGAGATATTCCCTCGTTTTCTCAGTTTTTTCATTCGATCTTGACGTAAAACCATCAAAAAAATTATAGTAGATACTTCTTTGCATAGCATTATCAAACTCTTTGCCATCTGGTATGGCGTCATCAAAAGTATTGTGCGCCTGTCCTCCATGAGGCAATAGAATAAAATCATACTCGTCGAATTTTTCTAATATGTGTTGCAATAAAGGCAATTTTTTGTCTTTTAATAATGGTGTCTTGTTAGGGTATAAGTCATTAAGCTTAGAGTTAATATCATCTATAATTTCCGAACTAACTTCCTTGTCATCAAAGTCGAAATAAATATGACAATGATAGGCTTTTGTATCTTCATCTCTATGTGTTTGGATGTGTAGTTCTACTCCAAGTATTAAATTATTTTTTATCTTTTTTAATGCATCCAAATAGATAGTCTTGTTTATTGTGTTATGATCCGTGAGTGAAATTAAAAAGTCATTGCCTTGGGCACTTTCTCTAACTTTCTGTATTAAAGTATCCAAATCGTAACTATTGTTCAGTCCATTCGGATCTTCTGAAGTGTGAATATGTAAATCTAAGTAAACTGGATTCATGATATTAGCCTTTTTCGATATTTCATGTCTAATAAATATATTATTCTGCGATATTAAAATACAGAAAAATTAATGTCCAATGTTGGTCATAACTATTGATAATAAAAAGATGTCGAAACCGCAAGGGATTTCAACTCTTTAAATATAAATTAACATTTGCTTATTCACAATTTATTTTGTAATTCTATCTGGTCAATTAATTATGAGCAATTATTACGTCTATATTCTTGCGAGCGGATTTAAGGGAACCATTTATATCGGAATGACTGATAATCTTAATAAAAGAATTTATGAGCATAAGAATGACCTTATTGACGGGTTTACCAAGAAATATAGGGTTCACGACCTGGTGTATTATGAGGTTTTCGAAAATGCTTATTCCGCGATTGCAAGAGAGAAGCAGTCAGGAGCGCCCTTCCTCCGTTCCTTCCTTCGTCAGTATCTTCGACAGGGTCTTCGACACGGCCCCTGGCCTACCAGGACTCGGATCCTTCCCTACTAAAATCAAAAACAATCCATTCACATTTTCGCCACCAATTCACTATTGATTTTAGAATACCCCCAGTATAGATGGAGACTATTTTATGAATGGATTCCCGATCAGGTCGGGAATGACAGGAGGTAGACATGGGAATGACGGGCAGACGAAGGCCTCTATTGCAAACAGAATGGCAAAACGAACCGATTTGGGGAATTAAATATGAAAAACCACAAAAACATTATAATGGCAGTAGGGGCGTACCCGCGCGTTCGCCCTCTTCCGGGCAATCTCAAGGTCTGCCCCTGCAATCAACATCATACAAATTTACTCCAAAAGAACTACCTTGAAAAAATGTAAAATATGCAAAACAAACCCAATTTGGAGGGTGGAAAATTGTCGAAACCGCACGGGATTTCGACCCGCTTTTATCTCTTTTAAGGAAAAAAGTCAATTCGTCGTAACCTGTTGGATGAATTACTAATACACGGAATTTATGAGAATTGGCAAGATTAAATAAGCCTTTTAGAACACTATATGACATGGCAGTTTCGACTTGCTGAAAGCAATATTAAACAAAAATATGACTCCGACGTTTTATAATTGACGATGTTAACTATTTGATTTAGATTTCGTTGACAGTTAAAAGGGAGGTATCGTTATGAAAAATTTGGCATTTATAATATTTATCATCCCCCTCCTCCTAATCATCGCCTGCGATAAGGATGATAATCCGGTCGTGTCAATTCCCAATCCGGAGATAATCGATAATATGGCCATCGCCAATTCGGAATCGGTCTATTATGCAATCTGGCCGCCCTATGTAACTGATAAAACCACCGCAGATCCTCAGGAGGATATTCTCCAATCAATAGTTGATTTGGGTATTAAAATTAAGAAAGCTTATTTCCCGGAATCAGATCCGACCTGCCTCGCTATGGGAGCTGTCAGCGTCGCCATTGTTGAGATCGCAGAGCCCGATAGTCGCATGCTCGATCTGAATTTTCAGGCCGATCCCGAAGATTGGTGGCTGATAAACTGCGGGGTTGCCAAACTCTGGTATTATTCTTTCGATTAAACAGGAAACGATACGATAAACCGAGTAACACCGTTGGAAGATTCAACCTCGATTGTCCCTTTCGATTCCTCGACTATTTGATGTACTATCGACAAACCCAGCCCTGTCCCCTCTTTTCGGGTCGTGAAATAGGGTGAGAATATTTTGGACTTTATCTCATCGGGGATGCCCGGCCCCGTGTCAGAAACTGTCAGCGCAATCCGCTTCTTGTCCTTATGCAGCCCAATCGAAATCTCCCCGCCGGTTTTATTCATTGCCTGGATAGCATTATTGACCAGATTGATGACCATCTGCTTGATTCTATCCTCGGAAAGCGAGGTGATAATATCCGCGTCCAGCTCGGTTTTGATTACGATATCTTTGCGCTCGTTGCCGATTTTAATCAGCTCGATCGCCTCCATGACAATCTTCGACAGATTAATTTCGGTTTTGCGCGCTCCGCCGTCGCGGGCCATCGAAAGAAACCGGGTCACAATCTCATTGAGCCGGTTTGCCTCGGAGCGAATCTGCTTGATGAACGATTGGAACTCATCGATATTTTCTTTCGGCTCAAACTCGGCCAGCAATCTCTGCGCCGCAATCGAAATGGCATTGAGCGGATTGCGAATCTCATGCGCCACCCCGGCCGCCAGATCGCCCATTTCCGTCAAACGCTCCTTGCGCCGGGCCGACTCCTCCAGCTCTTTAATTTCGGTGTAGTCATAAACGACTGCAACGATGCCGGCCACTTTGTTCTTCTGGTCATACAATTGACCGGTATTAATCAGAAGGTATTTTTTCCCGGCCGGCACCGAAATAGTCGATTCGGCCTCACCGGCCCTCGACTCGCCGGACAGAATCTCTTTGACCGGAATCAACCGCCCGAACGAATAATCGTACCATCGGTTTCCAATCAGATCGTCCGAATTGAGTTCGAAAATTTCGCCGAATTGATGGTTGGCCATTTCGATCGTACTGTCCTGATTAATCACCACGATCCCCGAATTGATCGAATCAAAAACCTTTTCCGAAAGCGATTTAACCCGATGATACGAGCGATCCAGATAAAGCCGCTTCTGCTTCGAATTGAGATAGAGAATCAGAAGCACCAGAACTGCGAATATAACAGCCGAAAGGGCAATCATCTGACGATCAAACCCGGCCATAATTGAATGATATTTTTCAAGCGATAAGCCTATCCGGAAAAGTCCATCGCCATAGACCTCGGAGTAAAACCGTTTCACCAATTCCAGTACGCGCGTTTCATTGAAAACCTGTTTCCGGGACATCACCGAGTCAACGCCGATAGCCCTCTGCAGAAAATCATCCTTTTCGATTTTGAGAACCGGCCCAACCTTACGTGATGAAAAAACAATACCATCGGTTGTTTGGAATAAAATGTATTCGATACCGACTTCGCGCGAGATATTTCTAACCAGATATCCAATCCCGATATCTTCTTTAACCTGCGAATAAAAAATGGCGTCGGCGACAATCGCAATTATATTTTTTCCGGATGCGGTTTTTTGAAGATACATAATCGATTTTTCGCCGGGATATTCGCCGTCAATAACCTGAAAACTGCTGACATTGGTTTGGTTCCCAAGAAGATTTTCCATCTCCGGAATAACCATGGCATAAACCCGATTGACATCAAAAAAAACGCCCCGTGACCCGGATGCAATTATATTTTTTTTGTCGTCAAAAATAAGAATAACATCGACTCCATAGCCGGTCGCGAAATCGGCCAGCTCCGGTGAACCCAGCTTAAGATTTTCTCTTGTTTCCAAGAATCCAACCAGATCCGAAAATTTCTCCTGAACCAAAAGATCGAAAAACGAATTGGCCTTAATGGCATTATCAGCTGAAAGCGTCAGACTTTCTATAAGGGCAATACCCTGTTGATTGATTAATTCTAAAGCATCGGAGCGGCTTTTTTGAATTCCAAGATAGGTTAAAGTAAATAACAGGACCGCCATAAAAATAACAATCAAAAGAAGAAAGCGAGTTCGGAAAGTCCCAAGCGTTTTTATAGAATCATTATTCGACATAGGTCAAGTTTAAGATTAAAATGGCAGACGGTCAATATATATTTATTTGACATTAACCGTCTGATGATTTTTGACATTTTCGGAAGCGTCACAATCGACCGGGCGACTGGCCGGGATTAACAGGTTAAATACGCTCTCGGCCTCGTTATTTCTTTGATAGGCGATAGTACCTTTATGGTTCTCGGCAATATTTTTGGAAGTAATCAAGCCGAGTCCGGTTCCCTCGCGCTTGGTACTGAATCGCTTAACGAAGATATCATTAAGTTTATCTTCTTCAACCCCAGGGCCGCCATCGGATACCAGAATCCGAACGGAATTCACTAAAGCCTCATATCTGGTTTCCACTTTAACCCATTTATCGCCATCGTTATCCGCTTGCGCCTCGGCTCCATTGCTGATCAAATTGACGAGTAGAAGTTGAATCTGCCCATTATCTATTTCTACCAGAGGGATATCATCGGCGAGTTTGGTCTCGATTCGAATATTATCAAACTTGTTTTGAGGTTTGATAAAGGATATCAGATTTTCAATAAGCTGATTGAGATCTTCTTTATTGTATTCCGGAGTCTCATTGCTAAATCGAGTCAGGCCTTCGGTGAAATTGGTAATTTTATCGACAGTATTTTTCATGATGCCAAGTTTTTGTTCCAATTTCTCCATATTATTCTTTGCAATAAAAAGTGGCGCCAGCTCAATATTACCCTGCAAAATGGCCAAATAATTATTTATTTCATGAGCAATATCACGGGCCATCCGGCCGCGAGAGGCGGATCTATCGAGTTTTATTATCATTTCCTGATAATTAGCCGATTCGGAAATGTTTTTAATAAAATATAGCTTGGCAATGGGCGGTTCATTGACAACGCCCAACGGCGTGCTGACTAATAGAGCCGGGAATTTACTTCCATCATGTTGGCGGCAGACGATATCTCTTGTTTGGGCAATATTATTTTCGGAGATAATGTTGCATTCGATTAATTCGGTTGAGGGTATTAATTCGCTAATATTAATACCGGTCATTTCATTATCGCCAAATCCGAAATCCCGTGCCGCCGATTGATTGAATATTATTATCTTATCATCAAGATCGGTTACCAGAATCGCTTCCGGAGAATAGTCAACCAGCGAAGTTAAAACCGATTCCGATTCGATCA
>JBDRRI010000390.1:0-2288 GCA_043825815.1 Candidatus Zixiibacteriota bacterium | reverse complement strand
AGCTTTATCAAAATACCCTTTCTCAATGGCGAATGATATGACATTGTCCGAATAAAGGCAGTTGTTGGGATCATCCAGAGGAAATGTCCCAATCCGCGCCTTATTAGCGTGAGCTGAAATATAGCCATCCGGTATTTTCAGTGCCACCCATTCGGCTCCCGAACCGCCCGGACCCGGTCCAATCATCTCCATAATCCAAACCTCATTGGGATCGGCAATTGAAAACGATTCACCAGTTGATCGGTATCCGTAATCTTTTACTAAAGAAGTCATTACGGCAATAGCCTCACGAGCCGTTTTGGCCCGTTGAAGCGCGAAATAAATCAGGTCCCAATAACCAAGGAGGGCATCATCGTTTTGTAATTCCAACCGCCCGTCAAAAGTGGTCTCGCTTATGACCAGTTGATGTTCATTCATCATGTTGACGACCGTATAGGTATGCTCGACCTGTTTGATGTAACCGTGAAGATTCCCCCTCCAGTCCTCAATTGCCACCGAATCTCCCGGCGGATAATCTTTGGCCGGTTCATATTCCAGATGCGGATGAAACTCGCCGTCACATGTGTAAGTAATCATTGTCGAGCCATCCACCGAGGCGCCTTTTGTAACCAGGAGGCTGGTACACGCCTCGATTGTTGGGAAAATGGCCAATAAAATTATAAAAACGCAGGATAATAAATAAAATTTGCGCATTTGGAATCCCTCTTTTTAGATTGTCTTCTTTTATTCTAATAAAAACTTAATAATATTTCAATCTATTCCGAAAAAATAAATATTGCATTGAAACAGAGATTGTGTAAATTAAATGTATAAACCAATTGCTACCGACCACTGAAAAGGAATTATGAATAAAAAAATATGTTTGATTATGGTATTCGCGCTGGCCATCGTCGGCGTTTCGCAATCATCCGGAGCGATTATCGCCGATCATAGCGCTGTTACTGAATTCAGTTCTATTCCGATAGAAGTAATAAACGAAATTCAAAGCCAGTATCAATTTTTTTACGGCCATACTTCGCATGGAAGTCAGATTGTGACTGGATTATATATGCTTGAACAGGAAAACAGCCTTTACACTCCGCCCTCAATCGCGGAGTACGGTGATGATCTCGGCGGAACCGGGGATACCTCCTGGGCGCCAATTACCCGGAATTTTCTGAATGCCAATCCCGGGACCGATGTTGTTATCTGGTCATGGTGCGGGGGAGTCACAGATATCACCGCGGACGGCATTAATCTTTATCTTAACACCTATCATCAGCTTGAAATTGACTACCCAACGGTGACATTTATATATATGACCGGGCATCTCGACGGATCCGGGGTTGATGGCAATCTCAACCAGATGAATAACCTAATCCGCGCCTATTGCATTAATAATGACCGGGTGCTTTTTGATTTTGCCGATATTGAGAGTTATGATCCCGACGGGATCTTTTACCCGGATGAAACCGATGCCTGTTATTGGTGCGCCGACTGGTGCGACAGCCACGCCTGCCCCTCCTGTGTTGACTGCGCCCATTCTCATTGTTTTAATTGCTATCAAAAAGGCAAGGCATTCTGGTGGATGATGGCCAAAGTCACCGGATGGGACGTGGAAAGCGGGGGATGCGGCGATGTTGATAACAGCGGCACAGTAAATATTCTCGATATTACTTTTCTAATTAACCATCTGTATAAAAGCGGACCGGCACCTCAGCCATTGGAAATAGGCGATGTTAATAATTCCGGAGTGATTAATATTCTTGATATTACCACTTTAATAAGTTATTTATATAAATCGGGGCCGGATCTGAATTGCCCTGAATAATCCACCGTTTTTATTCATAGCCTTTTTCTCTTTCATAGTCGCGGAGTATCTTCTCGGCTCGTTTCATCTGTTCATGAACTGCCTTTTTCTTTTTTATTCTCGCCGGCGGAATATCTTTATCCTGAATAAGGGCATCATTCAGCATCATTCTTTGCCAGCTGTTTAATTTGGCCAGATAATTGTCGATCAATTGTTGCCATGTTTTATCCGGAGTCTCGGACATCCTTCGCTCCCGATATGATAATTATTATAAGTAAAGATGAAAAATATATCTGTATTATAACCGCTTTTAATATACAAACTCAGGGCCGAATTTGTCAATTGGAATTCTATATTTTGGTTGACCCGAGTGTTTTAAACGCTTTATTACTCATTATGTTTGCAAAGAAAGTCATAGCCGTATTATTTGCTCTGCTTATTTTGGCCGGTAATAGTTACGTTCAGGAGACCGCGGGCAAGAAAGTCCCGGCCGGTTCGC
>JBDRRI010000389.1:0-16423 GCA_043825815.1 Candidatus Zixiibacteriota bacterium | reverse complement strand
CATATTCGTTATAGGTATGGAGGTAAATATGAAAATTATTTTAAAAGGCGATATTAAAAGCAAGTTGCAGCAATCCGTGCTTATAGTCTTTATTTCACTTTTTGCTTTTAGCGGGGCGAATGCCAGATTACAATTCCCACTCGAAGATTATGAATATAATTCATCGGGGAAAATACAAATTGGCGACCAGCCATATGTAACAATTGGCGTACATAATATTGGCAAGATTGGATTAACAGTTTCGAATCAGGGTCATTTTGGGACAGGATTTATTCAAGGTGCCACCAATCCCTTCGGAGGTGAGGCTCCCTCATGTACGTTTCCATATCCTGGAGGAAAAAGTTATCTGTTTGCCGGAAGCTTTTGGATAGGCGCTGTGGTCGGTCGAGACACCCTGGTTTCCGTAGGAGCCGATGGTTGGCGATTTACGCGCGAATTATGGCCAGATAAAGAACCCCAGGGTGGCATTATTTATCGCTCCATTTCCGGCGTCGAGGCTGATCTCGCTATCTCAGAACAGGATTTTATAGCAACCTACACGGATACTTTTACCGATCCGGGATTAGTCCAAACCGATCCTTTTGACGGTCGGCCGCATATTCCTCTGAATATAGAAGTTGTTCAGAGGAGTTATGCGTGGAGTTATGCATATGCGGAAGATTTTGTTCTCTTTGACTACTCCATTAAAAATATCGGTTTTGATAAACTCTCTAAGGTTTATATGGGATTTTATGTCGACGCCGATGTGAATGATGATCCGGGTTCGGGTCAGGGACATGACGATGATATCTGCGGATATAGGCGGGATATTGCCTCGCCATTTGCTTCGCCGAATTGTAATTTTAGAGATACCATAAATATTGCCTATATCGCCGATAATGACGGCATACAATCATCGCAGGGTAATGATGATTTTTCATATCGAGCGGTAACGGGCATGCGGGTTGTCAGAACCCCGTCTGATTCGTTACAGTATTCCTTTAATTGGTGGATATCAAACGGCGCCGCAGCTCAGGATTTTGGTCCGCGATTGGCCGGCACTCCTGAAGACCCTTTTCGTGATTTCGGAGGATTTTTGGGTACGCCGGAAGGTGATTTGAATAAGTATTATATAATGAGACATCAGGAGTTCGATTATGACCAGCTCTATTCCGCTGTTGATTATTCGATGGATGGCTGGTTGCCGCCCAGTTCACAGGGGGATGATTTTGCAAATGGATTCGATACGCGGTATTTATTATCATTCGGGCCATTTGATATTTATCCGGGTGAAATTCTGCCGATTTCATTTGCTTATGTTGCCGGTGAAGATTTTCACACCAGAGAGGAAGCTTTTGAGGAATTATTCGATCCGGAAGATCCTGACGACTATTATAACTATTTAAATTTTAATGACTTGGGCCTAAATTCGGTTTGGGCTTCCTGGGTCTATGATAACCCTGGTGTCGACACGGATGGCGACGGTTATTCGGGCCGATATCGCATTTGTTCATTCGATTCGGTTATGGTCGTTGATACGATATTTGAGCCTCCGGTAATTGCCGAAACAACCTGGGTGCCCATGTCGGCCGACACGCTTTATTATATCGGCGACGGAATTCCTGATTTTAACGGCGCCTCTCCTCCTCCGGCACCGGAATTGTGGATACTTGACGATAATAAAGATACCGTGGGAACTAGAATTCAAGGATATGTAACATCCGATTATTATGGTGAAATTGTGGTTAAATGGAATGGTCATCTGTCGGAAACAACCAAAGATGTTTTCAGCGGCTTACTTGATTTTGAAGGTTACCGGGTTTATATAAGCAATATTGTCAGCAATGAATCTTTTCAAATGTTATGCACCTATGATATTGAGGATTATAATAAATACTATTGGAATTCAGGAGCAAGCGAATGGCAATTAAACGATCCTCCTTTTACCAAACAGGAATTGACAGATATTTATGGATTGCAGGACCCGGCTCTCATGGATCGCGATAATCCATTCTACTACAGTGGCGAGAACTGGGTTGTCGATTCCACTGGCGATTCAACCCTGACACCCTTTGATTCGCTCTTTTATATCGCTCCCCAGGATTGGAACCAGTACAGTTTGACTGATTCCAGTCTAATCCATAAAGTCTATCCCGATGAACCATATCCTGTAACTCTTAATTTGGAAGAGGCGGCGGCCTATTACCCCGAGATATTAACACCGGATGGGTTATTTAAATACTTTGAATATGAATATATTATAAGGAATTTACTTCCGTCGCAAATATATTATGTTTCCGTAACTGCTTTTGATTATGGTGCTCCGAACAGCGGACTGGCATCATTGGAAACCAGACCGTATAATAATTTTGTAGCACAATATGCCATCGGATCGGCCGACATGGTGGAAATGCAGGCCGAACTGACCGGAGAGTTAAATGTTATTGCCTACCCCAACCCGTATATTGGCGACGGTTCATATAAGGATATCGGATATGAGGGGCATGATTTTATAGATTCTTCCTTCGGCGGTTCAATAATTGATCAGGACGGGATGATTGCCGACCGAACCAGATCAATTCATTTTATAAATTTACCCCACCGTTGTACGATAAGAATATTTACTCTGGATGGCGATCTGGTGCGCCAAATCACACACGATTATCCCAAGGGTTCACCGCGCGCTTCACATGACCGATGGGATATGATTACGCGGAATACGCAGGCCGTGGTTAGTGGTATTTACTATTATTCCATTGAATCTGAATACGGAAATCAATTGGGCAAATTGGTTATAATTCTATAGAATACGACGGGATATTGATTTTTCCCTTATTATTGATTATATACACGGTCAGCTATGAAAAATATTGTCTGTTTAATCGTATTACTGTTCCTCACACAGTTAAGTTACGCATTAGTTCCGAATAAGGAGGAACGCCGGAGTAATTCCGACGCCGTGTATAAAACTGCGCTTGAAGATGTTCCGTTAGTTGAAATAGCAGTTCACAATATTGGAGATGTCTGGTTAACCGTGACCAATGTCGGTCAATTCGGAACTGGCTGGATTGGCAGTTCAATTGACCCGGTAACCGGCATGGAGGCTCCCTCTTGCGTTTTTCCGGCCAGTTCCGACTTGAGTTATTTGTATGTCGGTTCGTTTTGGCTGGGAGCCATATCGGGCCGGGACACCTTGGTTTCTATCGGAGTTGATGATTACTATCAGGTTTTGGAATTATGGCCAAATGGTACGGACGGAATTGAAAGACGCTCAATTCAAACCAACAGTCCTCTTTACGACATTGATGCTAAATCGGAACAAGATATTATTGCGGTATATACCGATACGCTTACTAACCCGGAATATGTCGAAATAGACCAAAATGAGAATCATCCGCATATCCCCCTCAATATCGAAATTACTCAACGAAGTTATGGCTGGAGTTATGAATATGCCCGCGATTTTATTCTTTTTGACTATTCTATAAAAAATATCGGGATTAATACGCTGAACCAGGTATATATGGGAATTTATGTTGACGGTGATGTTCATCATGAGTCAGAGGTTGGCGGATATACCGACGATTTAGTCGGATTTAAGAGAGCCTATCCCACCAGTTATCTTGGTTGTGAATATCTGGATACTATCAATATTGCCTATATAATGGATAATGATGGCGACCCCGATCCGGAAACATCAACATTCAGTTCTAACTCACCTCTAGGTGCAGCGGGAGTTAGAGTGGTACGAACGCCCTCGGATTCATTAAAATATTCATTTAACTGGTGGTTTGTTAATTTCGGCGATATTACCAACGAATTCGGCCCTCGGCGAGCTGGCACTGAGGAGGATCCGTTTCGTGATATGGACGGGCATTTGGGAACACCTCTGGGCGATGCCAACAAATATTATGTTTTAAGGCATGAGGAATTCGATTACGATCAACTTTTCACCGGCGTAGATCATACCGGTGATGGATGGCTTCCGAGGCCGCCGACGGCGAGTGATTTCGCCAATGGAAATGATGTTGTTTATCTTCTGTCATTTGGACCATTTAATATTCAACCTGGTGAAGTATTGCCGCTTAGTTTCGCCTGGGTTATGGGTGATAACGTGCATAAAGATCCGAATGATTTTAAAAATTATTTTGATTACACCGAGCCGGATTTTTTTTACAATACCCTTGATTTTAGCGATCTGGCGGCCAATTCCCGATGGGCCTCATGGATTTATGACAATCCCGGTGTTGATACCGACGGCGATGGCGATTTCGGACGTTTCCGCCTTTGCCTCTCGGATTCTGAATTTGTCATGGACTCTCTGGGTAATACTATTGGCTGGGAATATATATATGATACTATATACTACATTGGCGACGGCGTCCCTGATTTTAAAGGGGCCTCGCCTCCGCCGGCACCTGAACTTTGGGTGATAGACCAAAACGGAGACACGCTCGGAACAAAAATCAGGCCGCACCTTGATTCCCTGTTTACCGGAGAATTAGTGATACGCTGGAATGGTTTTCGCTCGGAAACCGAGAAAGATGTTTTTAGCAATGAATATGATTTTGAAGGTTATCGGATTTATACTTCAACCACTCCCGACCCATCGGGGTTTTCGCTGATGGCATCATACGATAGAGAAGATTATAACCGCTATGTTTGGGACCCGGGACTTAGAGAGTATGTCCTTCGTGAGACCCCATTTACGATTGATTCGTTACGGTCTATTTATGGAGAAGATTTTAGTCCGCTTGATTATGACCGCAACAATCTGTTTCGATGGAACGAACCGGGTACAAGTGATACATTTTATTATTATTTTGAGCCGCAGGATTGGAACCAATCAGATTTAACATCTTTGGCCTCCATTCATAAGGCCTATCCGGAAATTACCGAACCTCCGACCATCTTAAATATTGAACAGGCGAGGATTTATTATCCAGAGGAACTGACCGAGGACGGGTTATTTTTCAAATATTATGAATATGAATTCATCATGGATAATTTACTACCATCGCAATTGTACTATATTGCTGTCACGGCCTTTGATTATGGTTCGCCTCAAAGCGGGCTTCAATCTCTGGAAACGCAGCCGTTTAATAATTTTGTGTATGAGTATCCCAATAATCAGACGGCCTATATTGAAGAGCAAATAGCCCAAAGCGGATTGAATGTGGTTGTCTATCCTAATCCGTATATTGGAGATGATCGCTATCTGACTTCCGGTTTTGAAGGAAGCGATTATATCAATGGTAATGGTGATTTAATTAATCAGGATAATTTGATTCGCGACCGAACGCATCAAATTCATTTTGAAAATCTTCCCAGTCAATGTACTATAAGAATATTCACCAGTGACGGTGATCTGGATCGAATTATCGAGCATGATATTCCCCGTGATATTCCGCAAAGTTCTCATGAAAGATGGGATTTAATTTCCCGCAATACGCAATTGGTCGTTTCCGGTATTTATTATTACACGATTGAATCCAAAATTGGCAACCAGATAGGAACCTTGGTTATTATATTATAGCATAGGGGCTAAAATGAAATATCATCATGGATTGACAACAATACTACTAATATTAATATTGACTGGCCTAGTTCAGGCCAGATATATTGTGCCTCAAGGCGCGGTTAAGCGCAATGATTATAATCCGGGCGATCCTCCATATCGGACAATTGGCGTTCATGATGTCGGCAAAATTGTTATGTCCGTTACAAACTATGGGGCCTTTGGGTTGGCGGGAGAGGCAACGACTGATCCCTTGACCGGTCTTCCGGCCTACTCTTTGAACTATCCTAAAAATTCCGATGCCGGTTATCTGTGGGGCGGTTCCCTGTGGATTGGAGGAATTGTCGATGGTCAGGACACCCTTGTTTCAGTGGCTTCGCAAAATGGATATTGGGATGTTCAGGAATTTTGGGCACTCCCCTATCCCGACGGCGACATATCATTCCGTTCCATAAATAGCCCCTATGATTCGTTATACGACAGCGCTATCTCGCAACAGGATATTGTGGCCATTTACACCGACACGCTGGATGATCCTGAATATACCGGTTATGATCAATTTACGGGCAGAAACCATCGACCTCTCAATGTTCAAGTAACCCAGCGTAGTTACGCCTGGGGTAATGGATACGCCGATGATTTTATTATTTTCGATTATCGCATTGCCAATATTGAGATCCGAACCCTAAAAGATGTTTATATTGGGCTCTATTTTGATAATGATTGCGGTCGAATTTCTCAGGGTGGCGGAGGCGGCGATGATATTGTCGATTACCTTTATTCTCGACGATCGCGATATATTGCCGGATTGGTTGACACGCTCGATATGGTTTGGGCGGCCGATAATGACGGTGATCCTAATCCCTATACGGGTGCATATTCCGGTTTTACTTCACCAACAGCGGCTATCGGGGTTAAAATATTGAAATATCCGCGCGATAAAAAGGACTATAATTTTAACTGGTGGGTTTCCAGCTATAACCCGGATGAGGATTGGGGCCCGCGGAGAAGAGACCCGAATGGGATTCGTACATTTTTTGGGAATCTGGGAACGCCTCTATCCGATGAGCAAAGATATTATGTGATGGCCAATGGAGAATTTGATTATCCCCAGTCTCAAGTAACGAATGATCATTATGCCGAGGGCTGGCTTTCGCCTCCCGAATTCGCTGCGAGTATTGCCGGGGGAGGCGATATTAAATACGTTATATCATTCGGACCCTTTGATATTGAACCGGGCGAAGCCATTCCCTTGACTTTTGCTATTGTGGCCGGCGAAAAATTCTATACCGATGGCGGATTGGCCCGTGGCCCGGGGACTTTCCGCGATCCCACCTATCTCCAACTAAATGCTTTATGGGCCGATTGGGTTTACGATAATCCGGGAGTGGATACGGACAACGACGGGAATCGCGGGAATTATTATATTAGTTGCATAAATCCCAAATTTATTAGAATTGACTCCAATATTGTGACGCCCTACGATACAGTTTTTGATACTGTTTTTGAATGCACTTTTTCTGACACTCTATTTTATAAAGGCGACGGCGTACCGGATTTTAAGGGAGCCCTTCCTCCCCCCAATCCTGATTTTAGAATTTATACTGAATTGGATACTCTGACTCAATTGGGGACAATGGTAATTAACTGGAACGGATTAATTCCGGAAACGGCGCCCGATCAGTTTTCTCAAGAAATTGATTTTGAAGGTTATCGCGTTTACACTTCGCGATCCGGCAATTCCAATGATTTTACTCTTATTACCTCGTATGATGTCGAAAATTACAATCGGCATGAATTCAATATCGATTTAGGTTATTGGGTCATTCCTGAAAAACCGTTTACCCGACGCCTTTTAAACCAGATGTACGGCGATGACTTCGATCCCAATTTATATTACAATGAACAAAATCTGTTTGAATTCTATGATTGGCGAACAGCTTCGGTCGACAGTTTTTATTTCAGTCCGCATGACTGGAATAATTCCGACTATTATGATACAACATTGATTCATAAACTATATCCCGATGAGTCTTACCCTCCAACGCTAAATCTGGATACGGCTAAAATGTTTTATCCTGAAATCGTTACGCCGGAGGGCCGCCTTAAGTATTTTGAATATGAATATATATTAAAAGACTTGATACCGTCGGTTCCTCATTATATTTCGGTGACTGTTTTTGATCATGGATTTCCTGAAGCCAATTTAATTCCGATGGAGACGAAACCGGCAGATAATGCCATTATGGAATATGCCCAAAATTCCAATTCCATAGTCGAAGAACGGAATCTGGATGTCATCGTGTATCCCAATCCATATATGGCTGACGGCAATTATCGAGAGGTCTTTGAAGGCTGGGAAGAACCTGACCTGACGGCGGAAAGGACTCATGCCTTGCATTTCACTAATCTCCCCCATCGGTGTACAATCCGGATATATTCTCTGGACGGCGATCTAATCGATTCCTTTGAACACGATTATCCGAAAGACTCTCCGGGTAGCATGCATGACACCTGGGATATGATTACCCGGAACGATATGGCCATTGTATCGGGTATTTATTATTTTGCCATCGAATCAGAATACGGCAATCAGGTCGGAACCTTCGTCGTTATTTACTGATTTTGTTTTGAGAGTAGTTGGCGTCGGCGGGAACAATTTTGCCGAGTCGATTAAATCCTATGGCGGCAATTATCGCCAATAATGAGACAAACCCCCAGGAATAGGCGAAATTCGGTTTCGCCAGATCCATAAGCATTCCGCCCAGCATTGGCCCCATTGACCACCCCAAAGTCACGGCCAGGCCGTAGACTCCCATATAGCGGCCGGTTCTTCCCTCGGGAGCGATATTGGCTGTAATAGCCAGCGCCGAGGGTGAGACAAAATTCTCGCCGATTGTAATTATTGCAATGACTATTATAAATCCCCAGAAGGCGGTGGCAAAACCGCACCATAAATATCCCAGAGCGTAAATGGCCGCCCCTAATGAAAGCTGAAAAGTCAAACGAAGATTACGGGCTAATCGGGCGGTGGGGATCTGGAACAAGATAACGATCAATCCATTAAGGCCGTACAGCAATCCCAATTGCGACGTACTAAGATTATTATATTCGACCGTATACAATGAAAGCGGCATCATAAATTGGGAAACAACCAGATATAATATATAAACAATAACAATATACTTTAAAAGAAGCCGATCCTTCTTCACTGCAAATATATCACGCGGTCGAAAATGTTCATTGCCAGAATTGGAATGTCTTAATCCTCTCAAAGTAAATCCGATAATTGTCGATGATAATAACGTCATCCCGGCGGCAATTAAGAATAATATGGCGTATGAATTTTCGGCGAAAAAACCTCCCACTGCGGGGCCAATTGACCAGCCGATATTTCCAGCAATTCTTATGATGGCATAACCATCAGTCCGCATTTCTTTACTGACAATATCGGCCACAGTGGCATTTGCGGCCGGTTGAAACATTGCTCCAAAAATGGAATTGACAATTATCAATCCTCCAATGGCAAAAAAACCCCATTCATAAAAAATGGCCAGAGATACGATAACAAATGTCACCGTCCTGATCAGCTGACTGATGACCATGGGATAGTAACGCCCATACCTGTCGGCGATTTCGCCGCCAAGGGCTTGAAAGGTGGCACGGATAATGGCGGCGACTCCGAAAAAAAGGCCAATGTGGGTCATGGATATTCCCAAATCGGAATGAAAATAAAGGGCAAGATAGGGAAAGGCGGCCGCGAAGCCAATTGAGGAGGCTACCCAACCGAAGGCCAGCGCCCACAATCTCTTGTCAAAACTGGCCAAGAACTTATTCATGAATAGAATGTATCCTAATACCATTATATAAACTTTTGGCAATAGTCATAAAACCGTTCAAGTCGTATTTGTTCCATCCGTTTTGAGCCATACTAATCATTATTTTATCTTTCACGCAACGGGCTAATATGTCAGCAAATCTATCGGCTTTTTTATCCGAATCAATATCAATGGCGACCCCATTATCCAATAGAAATTTTCTGTTTAATGGCGAAAAGGTTCCGATTATCGGATGCAGTATAAACATGGGTAACCCGAGACCAACTGCCCAGTTGGTCCGCTCGTGAGACGGCGCCACAAAATAATCTATGTGAGGCATAAGAGCGGCTTCAATTTCCGAAAGATCATTTCTATTTGAAAAAGTCAGGGTAATAATATTCTGATCTTTCAAATTGTTAGTCAAGTTTGGCAAACTTGATAAATAAGAGCTTCCAAAATACTTTTTGACCATTTTTGCAGAAGTCCCGTCTTTTTTATAGATAAGAATTGATTTATAGCCACTATTTTTAAGCGAATTAACGGTTCGGATAATTTTCTTAAGATGGTCTATCGGCTCAGCTCCCGATGAGAAAAAAGCTCCGATGGGTTTTTCGCCCCGTTCAAGGCGAGATATTCTTAACCTGTAATTGGCTTGCGCCTCTTGAATAATTATTTTAGGAAGGCAAAGGCCGGAGAGTTGACAAATATTCTTATAGGCAAGATATTTATCATAAGATTTCAATGAATAATCAATCGGTATATAAATCTTTCGCGCGCCTATAACAAGCGCTTCGGGGGGAACGGCGATTTCGCCATGCTGATAGTATATATCGGTCAAATCGGCAATCATCGGCACCAGTATCGGGTGGGCAATTATGGTTGGATAACGGTTTGATTGAATATATTTTCGAATATGCCTTCCGAGAATTTTCTCAATAAGTCCTTTTTTTTGGGGATTCCTTTTTTGACGTAGAAATGAATACAATTGACCAATGATTCCGCCCTGACTTCCGAATTTATATGCAAAATCGACAATCTTCCAAAGCAAGTAAGAAAGACCTTTGGAGATTTTAAAAACATCGGTTATTTGAAGATTGATTTGCTTGGAATAATCAGATTTTAACTCATCGACAATACCATCGAGATAGTACGGATGACCTCGCCCGATATTGGTATA
Organism: Candidatus Zixiibacteriota bacterium; assembly: GCA_043825815.1. Classification (GTDB taxonomy): domain Bacteria; phylum Zixibacteria; class MSB-5A5; order GN15; family PGXB01; genus JBDRRI01. The sequence goes on along the minus strand of JBDRRI010000389.1, from coordinate 5,931 downwards.
GATAACATTTATTGTAATCCTGTTTCGCATTCCGCCAATATAACAATTAGAATGGCGAAAGAAATCATTTAATAAATATTATCAACTTTCAATTTTAATTAAATCGAAAACCTTGCTAACCGAGATGATGTGAATTTTTCTATCTTCCACACGGAGAATCGAATCAATTGTTTCGGATTTAATTCCACTATCCGTAGTAGTGGTAATATTTAACTCCCCCTGAGGAATTCGTAATATCTCCTCGGCTGAGCCTACGACCATTCCTAATATTTTCTGATCTTTTTCGGTAATCAATACTTTGCAGGCTGTAATATAATTATCCTTCTCACCGGTTAATAATTCCCGAAGATATATTAGAGGGATATATTCATCGTTATATTTAATCGAATCAATTCGACCTTCGCCCTCAAAGTGATGAAATCCTTCGCTGCTCGGTTTGACAATTTCAATGATTTCCTCGGCCTGAACACCCAACCATAAGGCTCCGACCTTGGTGCATAAGTACTGAATAATATTATCTTTATCCATATCGATCTCCCTCTTGTTATCTATTTTAATTAAGTGAATATTATACGCCCAAGCAAGTTTTAATTCCTGACAAGGAGACAGTCTTTAAACGACAACCTGTGATTTTGCCATAATTCCTTGATTGTAGCAGAATTTTAATATATCTTAGAGAAAATATTTGAATAACAGGAGGCAAAAAATGAAAGACAAACGCAATGAGATATTGGCCAGAAATTTGATTGATTATTCGACCAAACTTCAAACCGGCGAAATATTATACCTGGAAACCAAGGGAATACAAACTCTTGAATTAGCCAAGGAGATAATAAAATACGCCACTCAAAAGGGAGCTGTCCCATTTTGGTTTTATAATGATGAATCATTAACACGGCAGTTTCTTCGGAGTGCAACCGATGAGCAGATGAAAAAAATGGCCGATATGCATCTGGGTTTGATGAAACAAGCTTCGGCTTATCTGGGGCTTCGCGGTTCGGATAATCCGTTTGATCTGGCCGATCTCGATTCAAGCGTTATGGAGCGTTTTCAACAGATTTTTTACAAACCAGTGCATCTTGAAGAACGAGTAAAAAATACAAAATGGTGTGTTCTTCGCTATCCTAATAACGCCATGGCTCAATTAGCAGAAACATCACAGGAGAAATTCGAAGATTTTTATTTTAATGTCTGCAATTTGAATTATGCCAAAATGTCGAAAGCGATGGACCCGTTATATGAGTTGGTTGATAAAACCGATAAGGTTCATATAATATCGCCCGGAACCGATCTTACTTTTTCCATCAAGGGGATTCCGGTTGTTAAATGTGACGGTTTACGGAACATTCCCGATGGCGAGGTTTATACGGCGCCGGTTCGCAATTCGGTTAACGGTGTCATTACGTATAATACGCCATCACTGCACGATGGATATGTCTACAATGATATAAGTTTTACTTTTAAAGATGGAAAAATAATCAAAGCGACATCATCATCTTTTGAAGATAAGCTCAACAAGGTGCTGGATACTGATGAGAATGCGCGCTATATCGGCGAATTCGCAATTGGCGTCAATCCGTTCGTCCTTCATCCGATGAAGGACACACTCTTTGACGAGAAGATTCGCGGTTCGTTCCACCTTACTCCCGGTTGCTGTTATGATGAAGCCCCCAACGGTAATAAATCAGCCATCCACTGGGATCTGGTATTGATCCAGCGGGCCGATTATGGCGGCGGTGAGATTTATTTCGATGATAAGCTCATTCGAAAAGATGGCATTTTCACCGATCCTGAAATGGAAAAAGCGTTTTCGGAAGAAAACCTTAGTTCATAGAAAATAAATGATATAGAAAAAAGGGACGGCTTTCCGTCCCTTTTTTATGATATTAAATTTATATCGCACGTGAACGACGGACATCGCCAAAGCTGTCTTTTATAATTCTAACGACTTCGTCGGTACTATCAGTTAAGGAAAATATTGATAAATCTTTTTTCGATAAAGTCCCAACCTTAATGGGGCTGGAGATGATCCAATCAATCAGACCTCCCCAAAATTCGGAACCAAACAGGACGACCGGGAAGTGGAAAATCTTTTTGGTCTGTATCAATGTCAAAGACTCAAAAAGTTCGTCAAGGGTGCCGAAACCTCCCGGCATAATTACGAAGGCCGAGGCATATTTTACGAACATCACTTTGCGTGCAAAGAAATAGCGGAAATCAAGGGATATGTCCTGATAAGGATTGGGGACCTGTTCGGTCGGTATATCAATATTAAGTCCCACCGACTTGGATTTACCATCCTGTCCTCCGCGATTGGCCGCTTCCATTATCGAGGGGCCTCCACCAGTGATTATCGAAAATCCGGAATCGGATAATTTGCGGGCAATATCCCGAGCATCTTGATAATATTTGGAGTCACTGGGCAAAGCCGAGGAGCCAAAAATTGAGACGGCTGGGTGCAGATAACGAAGAGTATCAAAACCCTCTACAAATTCCGACATAATTTTAAATACCGACCAGAGATCAGTATCAGTGTTATTTCCATTTTTTCTAAGGTATTCGTAACTCATAAATATTTCCCTGTTTAACGGTTTGGTTTCAATATCGTCAAATTGTCCCTAATAATTCAAATAAATATTACAATTCCGTTATAATAACTCCTCCCATAACAATTATACCACCCACAACAAAATTTAGTCCAATCGGTTCCGCCAGATAAATGGCAGCAACGGCCGTGGCGATAATCGGCTGAAAATTCTGGGCAATGGCTAATCTGGAAGCAGCCATATATTTTAGCGTCCAGTACCACATAAAATAGCTGAAAACGGTTACAATTATCGCCATGTACAATACCGATAGCCAAGCCGATAACGTAATACCGGAAAGTTCAAATGGAATCATTTTATAAAGGCCAAATGGGAAATAGGCCAAAGAACCGTATACAATAGCCGTTCCCGTTATCCGAAAAGCGCCATATTCCATAGCCAGTGGCTTAATTAGAATGGTAGATGCCGCCCAGGCTATAACGGCTACCAAAATTAGAAGATCACCGATTAGGAATTCGGGGCCAAACTTGATATGCCCGCCGGATAAAATTATATAGACACCGATTGAAGCTATTAAAATTCCCGATGTTTTTCTTATATTGGTTTTTTCCTTAAGGAAGATAATAGCCATGATATATATAAATATTGGAACTGTGGCAAAAAGCAGGCTGGAATGCCCAGCTGAGGTTTTTGATTGGCCGATAAGAAACAACACTTGATTGCAAGGAATCATAAGCAGACCAATTATTAAGATTCGCAGATGATCCCGTACGGGAATCTTTGTTTTCCGGCTTAGAATTAGAATTATTGGTAGATATATCAATGTGGAAATGAAGAATCTGATAAAGGCGTAAATGAGCGGATCAAGGTCGTTCAGGCCAATTTTGGCAATCGGAAAGGCAATGGCGGTTAGGAATTGCCCAATTAAAATTATTGGATAAAGCAACCATCGCGGCTTTTTGAAATCCTCCTGCAGGTGCTTGCCGCTCATATGTAATACTTATAATATGCTATTAATACGACACTTATGGCGTCAGATTAAAGCAATCCTTTATAATGCCCGCCATCGACGGGGATCGAAGTACCGGTTATAAAACCGGCTCTTTCCGAAGCCAGAAAGGAAATTAGGGCTGCCAATTCGTCCGGTTGACCGATTCTTTTAACGGCTGTATCGGCTGACCAATTTTCATAAATCTGATCAATGGTCAAACCAGATTCGCCGGCTTTAAATTCCGCCAGATTGCGCAGTCTCTCAGTGTCGGTAAATCCAGGTAGAACGGTATTGATTGTTATGCCATCTTTGCCGAATTCATTCGAAATTGATTTGGCAAATCCGGTCAAACCGGCCCTAAGGGTATTGGATATAATCAGATTATCAATCGGCTGCTTGACGGCTATTGATGTGATAAAAATAATTCTCCCCCATTTATTCTTGGACATTTCCCTGACAGCGGCGCGAGCCAGATTTATTGCAGAAAATAAAGTCAGATCGGCGGCTTTTTTCCAGGTTTCCTTATTATGGTCAGTAAAGAATCCGGCCGGAGGTCCGCCGGCATTAGAGACCAGAATGTCAAGACGGCCATACTTGCTGATGGTTTTTTCAATCACACTTTCCGGCACGTTATTATCAGTAATATTCCCGACAAGTTCTATTGGTCGTAAGCCGGTTTCTTTGAATATTTTCTCACCGGCCATTTTTAGATTTTCCTCTGAACGGGAATTTATGGCTATTTGAGCACCCTCACGGGCTAATTCCAGAGCCGCCGAGAATCCAAGACCAGCTGAGGCCCCGGTTATTAGAGCAACTTTATTTTTTAAACCTAGATTCATTTTACTTCACCTTAGCTAATTCTTCAATAAGAGCCAGCGCTGAATAGGTACCGCGCTCAAAGTCGTCAATGGCAAAACGCTCATTGGGCGAATGGGCGCCATCATCGTTTTGTCCCCATCCGAGTAAGAGCGTATCAATACCGAGGACTTCTTTAAAAGTCCCAACCACCGGAATAGAGCCGCCCTCTTTCTTGAAAACCGGTTCAATACCAAAACCAGTTTTAATTGCCCGACCGGCCGCTTCGAGCCAGGGGCCATCTGTGGGAACGACTACGGCGCCAGCGCCACCATGCTTTATAATTTCGCAATCGACATATGGCGGACAGACTTTCAATACATGTTTTTCCAATTTATCGCAAATCTCTTTTTCCTCCTGATTAGGAACAAGCCTCATCGTTATTTTAGCAGTCGCCCATGACGGGACAATTGTCTTGCCGCCTTCGCCCTGATAGCCGCCGGTAATACCGTTAATGTCGAGTGTCGGGCGGGTCCAGAGACGTTCATAGACGGAATATCCTTCTTCGCCATGCAAACCGCGTGAACCGACTTCGGCCAGAAATTCTTTTTCATCGAAAGGAAGCCGCGCGAACTGTTGTTTTTCCCATGTTGAAATGGTTTGAACGTTATCATAGAAGCCGTCAATCAGAATTTTTCCTTTATCATCGTGCATGGAGGCGATTGTTTTAGCCAGAACATTAACCGGATTGGGAACGGCTCCCCCATAGCCGCCGGAATGAAGGTCATGAGAGGGGCCGGTGATTTTCACTTCTACAAAAGCCACTCCTCGAAGGCCGAAAGTGACAGCCGGTTTATTTTTGGCAAACTGGGAGCTATCGGAAACAACGACGATATCAGCCTTGAGCATATCTTTATTTTCCTTGACCCAATTGGCCAGATTTTCCGCTCCTGATTCTTCTTCGCCTTCGATTAGCAGTTTAAAATTAATTGGTAAATCAGTTCCGGTGGCCATATAGGCTTCAATAGCCTTCAAATGAGTAAACAACTGGCCCTTGTCATCGGTGGCTCCCCTCGCCACTATATAGCCATTTTTAATGATAGGGTCGAACGGAGCGCTTTTCCATAATTCCAACGGTTCCTGCGGTTGGACATCATAATGCCCGTAATATAATACGGTAAGCTTATCGGGTGAATCGGTTTTGCATCCATAGACGACCGGATGGCCCGCTGTTGGCATGACTTTAGTCTCAATACCAATTTTATTCATGTGCTCGGAAAGCCAATCGGCGCACGCCCGCACATCGCCCGAGTGTTCGCTTTGGGCCGATACGGATGGAAATTTAAGAAAGGTAAAAAGCTGATCGAGCCGGTTCTGTTTGTTTTTGTCAAGAAAAGTTTTAGGATCCATAATATCTCCTGATATTCTACGGAATTAATATTTACTTATTCATAAATCCTTTATAATAACCACTTAAAATTTCGAAAGGGCCAAAGTTATTAATATAACGGACTGTTAAAATAGCCAGAAATAGTCGAAAAATCAATAAATGGTTAAGAAAAATATTAAAAACAGTTGCCTTTTTTGGGGAACAAATTA
>JBDRRI010000388.1:0-14699 GCA_043825815.1 Candidatus Zixiibacteriota bacterium | reverse complement strand
TTACCGTTTCACTGGTTTTAATAATTGCAACGTTAACGGTCTATCGTCAAATATCATTTATGCATAAGCAGGATTTGGGTTTTAATTCTAATCAGATGTTAATTATCAAAGCACCATTAGTGAGAGAAAGCGAATACGGGCCGACTTTTAATGCTTTTAAAGAAACCCTCCTACAAAGAGCTGATATCTCCGGGATTAGTCATGTTACTGAGGTTCCTGGCAGGCAGATTTATTGGGATGCGGGCGGAATATTGAAAGCCGGGGGAGACGCGGATCAAAGCAAGAATTACCAGATTGTCGGGGTGGATTATGAATTTGCCAAATTATTTGATTTGGAATTCGTGGCCGGACGCAATTTCTTGCCCGATTTTCCATCAGATACAAACGGCTTAATTTTTAATGAAACAGCAGTCCGATGGATTGGCTTTGAGAATGCTGACAGCGCGGTTGGGCAGAATGTGAATTATTGGGGGGAGATATATCCTATTATCGGCGTATTGAAAGATTTCCATCAACAATCGCCCAAAATAGACTATGAACCGCATATATACAGGTATATGCCGTACGGACGCGGTGCCATGGGAGCAATTGCCTTGAAAATTAATACTTCAGATATTAAAGGTTTGATTTTCGATCTAAATAAACAATATGATAATTTTTTCCCCGGAAATTCTTTCGATTATTTCTTCCTTGATGAATATTTTAATCAACAGTACAACTCAGAGCAGTTATTTGGGAAAATATTCATTTTATTTTCCTTATTAGCCATTATAATAACATCGCTGGGCATTTTCGGATTATCCTTATATAGCACTTCTCAAAGAACCAAAGAGATTGGCATTCGTAAGGTTATGGGAGCATCAACGACGAATATATTAAAGATGCTAATCTCAGATTCAATTAAATTAATAATAATCGCCAATCTTATAGCCTGGCCAATTGCTTTTTATGCGATGAATCGCTGGCTGGAGGGTTTTGCAAATCGGACTAATATTGGAATCTGGACCTTTGTTATTTCGGGATTGATTATAATACTAACCACTATTTTGACGGTAAGTTATCAATCCTATCGAGCAGCCTCGGCCAATCCGGTCAATTCTATACAGCAGGAATGATCTGACCTGTTGGCAAAAAATATTTCCGAAAACAATCAATATTTTTATAAAATATAATGATTATTTCGCACTTTAGTTGACAAGTAAAAAAAGTGCTATTATATTTGCTCCAAAATTTTTAGACAGTTAAGGCAGATGAGAATTTACTCGATTAACTGGGGAGCAGTGTAATGTCAAGACGTGCCGGGGATATAATGATTCCCCTCGCGAAATATCCGCATATTCTTCCAAATATTACTATTCGGGATGCGATAACAATAATGGAGCAGGCTTCTATTGAGCGGAATGGCAAGTTTTCGCTACCGCGTGCCCTTCTCGTTTTTGATGAAGATTACCATCCTCTGGGTATTGTCCGAAGAAGAGATATCTTGAAGGGTTTGGAGCCCAAATTCTTAAAAACAATGTCGCATGTTCATCGGAAACAGATGTTTGAAATCGAAGTCGACCCGGATTTGGTTGATCTGGGCGGAGGACGATTGGGGAGAACCGTTCATGAGCAAGCCAAGCAGGCGGTGAGTAATGTGATGATGCCAATCAAATCGACAGTAAATTTCGATGATCGTATTGCCAAAATAATTTATAAAATGGTTCATCACGATCTTAATTTACTTCCGGTCATCAAGGATGAAAAAGTGGTTGGAGTGGTTCGGTCCGTCGATGTCTTTCATGAGATTGCGAGAGAATTAATGGGCAAGGATTATAATCCGTAAATTTAGAGGGACTATGAAAAGGCTAAATAGAGACGAGGGCGGTGGCGGTGGCGGTGTTGTTGATTATGAATCTCATTTCCCCAGTGAAGCGAAATTGGCTTCATCCGTCAGAAAAATAGACTGGAAGAGGTTATTCTTTATATTTTTAGGTCTTTTTTTATTCTTTGTATTATTTTTCTCAGACAATTGGAATGATGCTTTGGATCCTCAGGGAAAGCATTTTCCATTGACCCAAGAGGGAAAAATGGCTTTAGGGCTTTTTCTTCTAGCGGCGGTCTGGTGGGTTTTCGAAGTGGTGCCTATCGGAGTCACCAGTATTGCTATTGGAGTTTTTCAAGCTCTGTTTTTAATACGGGATACACGGGTAGCCTTTACGGATTATTTGGACCCTTCGGTTTGGTTTATTGTTGGCTCAGTCGTAATCGGAATGGCTTTTGCTAAATCAGGATTGACTAAGAGGATGGCTTATAAAATGTTACTAATGGTCGGCGAAAAAACTAGTATGATTTATTTAGGTTGTTTTTTAATGACGGCCATGCTGACCTTAATTATGGCTCATACGGCCGTAGCTGCGGCAATATTCCCATTGCTAATGGCGGTTTATTCTTTATATGAAGAAGGAGACCGTCCGACCAAATTCGGTAAAGGGCTTTTTATTGGTATGGCATTCGTGGCCGGGGCCGGTTCGATTATTACGCTTTTGGGGGCGGCTCGCGGTGCCGTGGCGATCGGTTTTTTCCGGGAAATTGCCGGCGGCGAAATTTCATTTTTCCAATTATCATATTATATGTTTCCGGTGGGGGCGCTTATGACCATATGCCTTTGGGGACTGGTTATGGTGCTATTCAAACCGGAGCGAAGTACAATTCCTGGTTTGAAGAAAAAGGCGGAGCAGTTGAATAAAAAACTGGGGAAGATTTCCCGGACGGAAATTTTAACTCTGGTTATTGTCTTGGCCGCTATATTGTTAATGTCAATGTTGCAGTTCGTTCCGGCTCTCGGAAAGCTTAATAAAAGCGCGATTATATTAACTACTACGATTCTCTTTTTTATGTTCAATATATTAAAGATTGAAGATCTTGAAGAAATTCCCTGGAATATTGTATTACTATTCGGTGGAGCGATGTCAATTGGATTTTGTCTTTGGCAGACGGGAGCGGCCAGTTGGCTGGCCATTTCCTGGCTAAGTGTATTACAAAATGCCGGGTGGTTTGTATTTGTTATGGGAATTTCGATTTTTGTCTTGATAATGACGAATTTGATAATGAATGTGGCGGCGATTGCGATAACTTTGCCGGTGGCTCTGGTAATTGCACCGTATCTCGGTGTTGCCCCCGATGTGATATTCTTTTCGGCACTGGCCATGGCCGGTATGCCGTTTTTATTACTGGTCGGCGCCGCCCCCAATGCGATTGCCTACGAATCAAAGCAATTTACAAGCGGAGAGTTTTTTATGGCTGGAGTTCCCGCCAGCGTCTTGTTAATAGTCATTCTAGCGGTTTTTGTTTCTTTTATTTGGCCGATTATGGGCATGCCGGTGACGGTCAATTAAATATTAATATTTTGGGTAAAATGAAACAGCGGATATCTTTGGCAGATGTCCGTTGTTTTTTATTGCCGAAATATGCTTTCATAAGAAAGTGTTTGGACATATATTATACAAATACTGCTTATTGCTAAACTACGTTAGCCTGGTTTTATAAACGGAGTTGTAATAAATTCTAAGGTTGTGGAACTGATATATAAATGATTATTTAAATTATATTTTGTAAGGAGGTCTTATGCCGAGAATATTACCTATGGCAATAATTATTTTTTCCATAACTATGGTATCCTTGGGATGGGCGACTCCCCCGCCACCGGATAACTATAGAATATCATCGCCCGCTCTACAAATTCAGAATGAAGAACAGGTATGGGTCTGTCCAACCGATAGCAATGTCATTCTCGCTCTTTGGCGCGATTTTAGGCTTGGTTATCGGCAAATTGGTGTCGGACGATCTGTTGACGGTGGCAATACCTGGACGGATTCTCTGGTGACCCGTCAGATATATCCGCGGCAATCAGATCCTTGTGTTGATGTTGACCGAGAAGGGAATATGTATCTCTGTTTTATGGATTATAACTATGGTTTCCAGTCAACCTTCAGTGTCTTAAAATCATTTGATAAGGGTATTACCTGGCCGTTTTGGTATAATACTCCGGTTAACACTACTACCTTTGAGGATAAGCAGTTTATTACGATTGATCGAACGGGCGGACCATACGACGGCAATTTTTATATATGTTGGGCTCGATTCGATTATGAATCAACAACCGATTCGATAATGTTTTCTCGTCTTCCTAAAGACTCCTTTTTATTTTCTCAGCCATTCCCTATCGGACCGCCGCCGGATCTTTCTTATTGCGGAATGGAATATAACTATGGAGGGCAATTTGCCCAACCGTTGGTGGGAACCGATGGCGCTGTTTATGTATTTTGGGCAAATACGGAGGTTGACAGTACTACCTGCGAATGGCACCCAATAATTAATATGGTCAAATCAATCGATGGCGGAACATCTTTTTCTCCGATGAGAAAGATTCATCGCACAAATAGCGATGTGTCTCAAATCGAAGGCGGAATTGATATCTATAATGCTCCAATTGGAGCTATTGATATTTTTGGTGGAGAATATGATGGCAACATATATATATCATATACAAACCAAGATAATACTAATACATTTGGTTTGGATTATAATATTGAGTTCATAAAATCTAGCGATGGCGGTGATAGCTGGACCAATCCGATTTTTATCAATGATGATTTAACCGGATATGGAGCGATGAATGATCAATTTCATCCCTGGCTGTTCTGCAATGAGGAAGGGACATTGGTTATTATTTTCTATGACCAGCGAGTTGATACTTTAAATCATTGGAAATTCGATGTTTTTGCCGCCTATTCATTTGACGGCGGCGATAGTTGGACTACAAATCATCGCATCACAACCAAGTCGACCGACCCAATAAATGTAAAACTGGACCCAACCAAAGGAGTTTCCAAAGCGGGTAAGATTGCCGAATATATCGGTGTGACAGCATTTAAGGATCATATTAATGCTGTCTGGACCGACGGACGTAGTGGAAATCAAGAGGTTTGGGGAGCCAACTGGATAACTCCACTATTAGAGCCCAGATTGATGGCACCGGTCAATTTATCTAATATTCCTGATGGTTTGCCTCATTTTAATTGGGCAACGGCTTGGAAGAAGATCGATGATCGCTATCGCCTGGAAATTGCCCGGGATAATCGATTTTACAATATGGTCCAGACTGAGATGATCGATACAACCGGATATTCGGTCGATTTAAAGGCTATGGAGGACGGACTTTATTATTGGCGAGTTAAATCTTTTAAAATTTCAACCGGAGATTCTTCGGAATATTCTCGAGTATTCTCGTTTACTGTCGGTGATTATCAATGTACCGATTCCGATGGTGACGGGTACGGCAATCCGGGATATCCCGGAGATGACTGCGTGACAGATTTATGTCCCAATGATTTTGGCTTCGACAATTCCGACACCGATGGCGATGGAGTCGGAAATTTCTGCGATAATTGCCTTAATATTAGCAATCCGGATCAGGCCGATGCCGATCAAGATGGTATTGGTGATTTATGCGAGTATATCTGTGGAGATGTGACCGGCGAGGGGATAATAAATATTTTAGATATAACCTTCCTTATTGCCTATTTGTATAAAGATGGTCCCGCTCCCGAGTATCTGATAGCGGGTGATGCGAACGGTTCGGGCACGCCTGAGACCCCGCAGGTTAATATTCTGGATATCACTTATTTGATTGCCTATTTATATAAAAGTGGCCCCGCTCCCAATTGCCCATAAAACAAGATTTTCATTTCATAGGGGATAGCCAAGACTATCCCTTTATTTATGTTTATTTTCCGCTTGCTTTTCCGAGGCATTGATATATATTAACCGAAATTCTTCGGGGTGAGGCGTAAATCCTCAACCGGCGGTGACAGCCCGCGAGCCTGCCTAACGGTGGGCAGAACCGTTGAAATTACGGTGCCGACGGTATAGTCCGGATGATAGAAGAAGGATGCGAGAATAGGGTTATTCTATCTATTCGGTTTATACTGCCCCGATTTTTTAGGAATCGGGTTTTTTGATGGTTGTTAACGACGACATAAATTATATGAATGTGGCCCTTGAACTGGCCCAGAAAGGCCGGGGACTAACTTCGCCTAATCCAATTGTCGGATCTGTCATCATAAAAAATGGAAAAATTATTGGCCGGGGCTATCATAAAAAGGCCGGTGGTCCTCATGCAGAGATTTATGCTCTGAAAGAAGCTGGAGAAAACGCTCGAGGCGCCACTTTGTACGTTACTCTTGAGCCTTGTTGTCATCACGGTCGGACGGGTCCTTGTACGGAAGCCATTAAATCCGCAAAGATTAAAAGAGTCGTTTTAGCGATGAAAGATCCGAATCAATTGGTCAATGGCAAAGGCATAGTATGTCTTAAAAAAGCAGGAATCGAAATAAAAGCAGGTGTCCTCAAAAATGAGGCAAAAAAAATCAATGAGATTTATTTAAAGAATATAGAAACCGGAATGCCTTTCGTAACTCTTAAAATTGCTCAAACGCTTGATGGCCGAATCGCCACTGCCAGTGGCAATTCGCAATGGATATCGGGATTAAAATCCCGCAAATATGCGCATCAATTAAGAGCTGACTACGATGCTGTTTTAATTGGCGGGGGAACGGTTCGAACAGATAATCCTCAGATGACCGTTCGGCATATTAAAGGAAAAAATCCATACCGCCTTATACTGTCGCGGACATTAATCCCCGATAATAAATTGAATTTGTTCCAGAATAATCAGGATGCCAAGACGATTTTAGTCACCTCGCGAGCGGTTTCGGAACGTATTTATAAGATGAATAAAGTTACTGATAATTTGATAATATGGGATGTTAAATTGGACGGTAATAGATTGTCACCTATTGATCTTCTGCAAAAGGCAAGCGATTTTGGAATCAAATCGATTTTGATTGAGGGCGGCTCCGGAGTGGCAACATCTTTTATAAAGGCCGGGCTTATTGATAAATATTATATAAGTATCTCACCCAAAATAATCGGACGTGGGATTGAGACTATCAGTGATCTGGGAATTCAAGAGATTGCCTCAGCTATTGAATTTAAAGAGTTTCAATTTCACACTTCATTTGCACCGGATATAATTTTTGAGGGTTATCCGATCAAGAAAGTTGAGAAATAATGTTTACCGGGATTATTGAGACAGTCGGAACAGTGACGATTATTATTCCCCGCGGGAATTATAAACTGCTTAGGATTAAGCCGGGAAATATGTTTAATAATATTCAAATGGGAGAATCGATCGCTGTCGATGGCTGTTGCCTGACCGTAACAGAAATCTCATTAAATGACTTTGTGGTTGAAGCATCGCAGGAAACATTAAAATTGGCCATAACCGGTCAATATCAAGTCGGTCAGATCGTCAATTTGGAGCGAGCTTTACTCCCAACCAGTCGGATGGGAGGGCACATTGTTTCAGGCCATATCGATTGTCTTGGAGAAATTGCAAAAATAGATAAAGTCGGTAATTCCATTGAATTATCGGTTAAATTTCCCGAGGAGTATGAGACACTGCTGGTTGATAAAGGGTCGATCGCAATCAACGGTATTTCCTTGACGGTTAATATTGTTAAGAATCGAATTTTTACAGTGAATATCATTCCCTTTACTCAAATGGAAACAACTATTAATCGATACAAGATTGGACAAAAAATCAATTTAGAATTTGATATTTTGGGTAAGTACGTTGCCAAAATGCTGTCCCATGAAAATAAAGCAAGAAAGAAAAACAATCTATCCATTGATAAATTTATCGAAAGCGGATGGTAGAAAGTGGAGTATAAATGAGCGAATTTGATTCAATTGAAGAAGCAATCGAGGAAATCAAGAATGGTCGCATGGTGATTGTTGTTGATGACGAGGATCGTGAAAATGAGGGTGACTTCATTATGGCGGCCGATAAAATAACACCGGAGGCGGTTAATTTTATGGCTCTTCACGGCCGGGGATTGATCTGTGTTCCCTTGACCGGCAAACGAATTGAGCAGCTAAAATTGCACCCAATGGTCGAATCGAATACGGCTTTGCATGGTACTCGTTTCACAGTTTCAGTTGATGCCTGTTCTGGCAAAGGAGTGACAACCGGTATCTCGGCCGCGGATAGGGCGACAACGATTAAAGTTATGGCCTCAGGTGATGCCGAGCCGGAAGATCTTTGTCGGCCCGGACATATCTTTCCTATTCAAGCAAAAAACGGCGGAGTTCTCAATCGAGCGGGACATACTGAGACGGCGGTTGATTTAGCTCGGTTGGCCGGTTTGAATCCGATTGGGGTACTTTGTGAAATTATGGATGCCGATGGAACTATGGCCAGGGTACCGCGTCTGCGGGAAATCGCCAAGGAATTCAATCTTAAATTCATTACCGTCAAGGATCTGATTGAATATCGGCGGCATAAAGAAAAACTGGTAGAAAAGGCCGTTGTTGTCGATTTCCCAACTCGTTATGGCGAATTTAAATTGCATCTATATGATTCCCGTTTTGATCAGCATAATCATCTGGCCATTGTCAAAGGTGATGTTAATGGCAAGAAAAATGTTTTGGTCCGCGTTCATTCGCAATGTTTGACCGGTGATGTATTCGGTTCGGCTCGCTGTGATTGCGGAGATCAACTGGCGGCGGCGATGATTCAGATTGAGCAGGAGGGGTGTGGGGTGTTGTTATATATGCGTCAGGAGGGCCGGGGAATCGGTTTGAAAAATAAAATTAGGGCCTATGAACTTCAGGATCGCGGACGAGATACAGTTGAGGCCAACCAAGAGCTCGGTTTTAAAGCCGATTTAAGGGACTATGGCGTTGGCGCTCAAATTTTGGTTGATCTTGGATTGACATCAATACGGTTATTGACCAACAACCCCAAGAAACTGATTGGACTCGAAGGATATGGATTATCTATTGCCGAAAGGGTGCCAATTCAATGCGAGCCAAACAAATACAATAAAAAATATCTGGCTACCAAGAGAGATAAATTGGGACATCTATTTTCAATTTTTTAGGAGATTGATATGAGCTATAAAGAAATCGCCGGTGATCTGAATGGTTCCGGTCTTAAAATTGGAATAATTGTAGGAAGGTTCAACAATCTTTTTACAACTAAATTACTTGAGGGGGCGCTTGATTGTCTGAAACGGCATCAGGTTAACGAAAAAGATATCTCAGTCGCCTGGGTGCCGGGTGCGTTCGAAATCCCCCATGCCGCGTCGCAAATGGTAAAAGTAAAAAAGTTTAATGCTGTATTATGCCTGGGGGCGGTGGTCAAGGGTGATACTCCTCATTTTGATTATATCGCCGCGGAATCGGCCAAAGGGATTGCCAAGATCGGACTTGACAGCGGCATTCCTGTTATCTATGGTATGATAACAGCTGATACGCTGGAACAGGCTATTGAACGGGCCGGAACCAAGGCCGGAAATAAAGGTTGGGATGCTGCTCAGGCCGGCATTGAAATGGCTAATTTATATAAGGAAATCGCCAAATAATGGGAAACCGTCGACGAGGCCGAGAACATGTTTTGAAGGCGCTTTACGCCTTTGAACTCGGAGATCAAACCAGGGAAGAGGTTATTGATACCATCCTATTGAATGGCGGACTTGATGAAGCCACACTGGAGTTTTCCAAAAAATTGTTTATCAAAACGATTGATAGTCTGGAGCATATTGACGGACGGATTGAGCAATTGGCGACTAATTGGAAAATTGATCGTATAGCTATTGTTGACAAAAATATATTAAGAATGGCTATCTGCGAAGTTGATTTCATGCCGGATATACCGATTAAGGTTGCCATTAATGAAGCGATAGAACTAGCCAAAAAATACAGCACTTTGGAATCGGCATCTTTTGTCAATGGCATTCTCGATCATGTTCTTCAATCCAATGCCTAATTAAGAATTTTGGTTTTTATAAATAGTCCGCCTTCGAATATTGGAAGCGGACTTTTTAATAAAAATGATTTTGTTTTGATATTAAATAATTTTATCTATTAATTAAGAAATCATAAATGGAACAGAAATGATTAAATTAAATAATAAAACCAATATCAAAACAGAGAGTATTGCCGGGGTTACGACTTTTTTAACAATGGCCTATATTATGTTTGTTCATCCCGATATCCTTTCCAATACAGGAATGGATAAGCATGCTTTGATTGCCGTAACCTGTATTGCCGCTGGAGTAGCGACCATTGCTACCGGTTTTATTTCCAATACGCCGATAGCCATGGCTCCCGGAATGGGACTTAACGCCTATTTCGCCTATTCTATTGTTCTCGGGCAAAATGTCCCTTGGTCGACAGCTCTGGGTATAGTCTTTATTGCCGGTGTTTTATTTTTGATTTTAACTCTGGTCGGGACGCGGCAAAAACTGGTGGAGGCAATTCCTCATTCATTAATTTATGCTATCGCCGTTGGTATCGGTCTGTTTATTACGCTCATGGGATTGTCATATATCGGCATAGTTGTTGGCGATAAAGTGACTTTGGTAAAAACCGGAGAATTTACTCCGACGGTACTAATTGGATTATCTGGTTTGTTAATTATGATTGCCCTATCACAATTGAAAGTTCGGGGTTCATTGTTAATCGGAATATTATCTGCGACCACGTTAGGTCTTATATTCGGTCAAATAGAATGGCCGGAGAAGATAATCTCGTTAAATATTGATATTAGTCCGCTATTATTTAAGCTCGATATTCTCGGAGCTCTGAGAGGAGGGCTGATTGGTTCTATTTTTGTCTTGATGTTCATTGATATGTTCGATAGCATCGGTACCGTCGCGGCCTGCACACATAAAGCCGGGCTGGTTGATAAAGACGGTAATATTTTAAAGCTGGATCAGCTGTTGATGATAGATGCTTCCGCGACTATTTTCGGTTCATTTATCGGGACCTCGCCGA
Organism: Candidatus Zixiibacteriota bacterium; assembly: GCA_043825815.1. Classification (GTDB taxonomy): domain Bacteria; phylum Zixibacteria; class MSB-5A5; order GN15; family PGXB01; genus JBDRRI01. The sequence continues at coordinate 3,815 of JBDRRI010000388.1, read as the reverse complement.
CAACGGCCTATATCGAATCGGCCTCGGGGATTGAACAAGGGGGACGAACTGGTTTAACCTCGATTGTCACAGGAATTCTGTTCTTGTCGGGCCTGTTTTTTATTCCCCTAATAGGAATTGTTCCTTCCTACGCCACCGGACCAGCCCTGGTGATGGTTGGTCTATTTATGATGCGAGAGGTCAGCAAAATCAATTTTATTAAACTAGATGAGGCCTTTCCCGCCTTTATTATAATTATTATGATAGCTTTAAGCTATTCAATCAGCACCGGTCTCGCTTTTGGATTCATTTCATTTACTATCTTAAAAATCGTGGCTGGGAAATTTGGCGAAGTCAAACCGGCTATGTGGATTATTGCGATTCTGTCGATATTATTTTTAATAGTGTAAAGTTTATTTATACAGTATTGGTTGGTTTTTTGAGTTTAAATGCGGCAATTAATTAATATTTCCTTTACGTATTATTTTTACTCGTTATATTATGGGAAGAATACTAAAAGAATTTACATCGTAAAACCTAACCATTGTCTTATAATTGAGAGGCAGAAAAATGAGATTCATGCGCATTTTGTTCATCGCTGTATTTATGCTATCGGTTTCTTCCACCTTGGTTCAGGCTCAGTTGAGTTTGGGAGGAACCCCTTATAGTTTTGAAAATCCATTGAAATCGTCAATTGATACCAAAATTATGTCAGCTGTTAATATAAATGCGCTGGAGGCCGAAGACGCCGTTGATTCCGACAAGGGTCTGCCTTTCAGATTCGGTGCGCCATTTGATGTTGACTACGATTTATATAATTCGGGGACCTGGGAAGAGTTACCGGATGGCGCCGGTATCTGGCGGCTTAAAATTGTTTCCGACGGAGCCTTTTCTATTAATTTAGTCTATAATCAATTCTATATGCCATCGGGTGCCCGATTGTTCGTCTATAACGAAACGAGAGATATGGTCATCGGCGCTTTTTCTGAGCAAAATAACAAAGAACATAAAAAATTTGCGACGGCACCTATCAAAGGTGATGCTATTATACTCGAGTATTTTGAGCCGGCCGATGTCAGAGGAACCGGATTCATAACCGTTTCCAGAATTGTCCATGCCTATAAGGATATTTTTAATTATGGTGGGACCAAATATGATAAAGGTTTCGGCTCATCGGGCTCCTGTAATAATAATATTAATTGTCCTGAGGGTGACCCCTGGCAGGCCGAAAAACGGGGTGTGGCAATGGTTCTTCTCAGCGGTGGCACGCGGTGGTGTTCCGGTTCCTTGATTAATAATGTTCGCGAAGACCAAACGCCATATTTTCTGACGGCCGATCATTGTCTCGGTTCTGAAGAAACCTGGATTTTAATGTTTAATTATGAAAGCCCAAATTGTGCCAATATTAATGGACCGACCTACTACACTGTTCAGGGGACGACCTTAAAAGCCTCAAATTCCTATTCCGATTTTGGTCTTCTGGAGCTTGAGGAAACTCCGCCTGATTCTTTTAATATCTATTTTAACGGCTGGAATAATCTCGACGTGGCCTCTACCAGCTCGGTAACGATTCATCATCCATCGGGAGACATTAAGAAAATTTCGTTCGACAATGATCCGGTAACCTCCACGGAATATTTACAGACGGCCACCGGTTATTCTCATTGGAGAATTGGACAATGGGAGGACGGCACGACCGAGGGCGGTTCTTCAGGTTCACCGCTATTTGACCCCTATCATCGGATTGTTGGCCAGCTTCACGGCGGCTATGCCTCGTGCACCAGTATCACTTCCGATTGGTATGGTAAGTTTGCAAAATCCTGGAATTATGGCGGTTCACCATCAAATAGAATAAAAGACTGGCTCGATCCCGATAATACTGGTGCGACGGTTCTTGATGGTCTTGACCCATTTGGAGCAGTATCGATTAACCATGTGCCGCTTCCAAATACAAAGGATACAATCAATGATTACGAAGTCAGGGCTATTATAAAATCGAAAGATCCGTTGGTTGCGGATTCACTCAAGCTGTTTTATGAAATCGCATCGGTATGGTACGATGAATTTATGGTAGTCACGGGAAATCCCGATGAATTCCACGCCTATATTCCGGCGCAATCACCGGGGACATCAATAAGTTATTATATCATTGCCTGGGATGAGGCAGAAACATCTGATACCGCCGGTACTTATACTTTCAATGTTGAATATTCTCCGGCCATTTCTATTAATCCATTGTTGTTTAATCATACTCTTAATTTAAAAGATTCAACAATGGATATGCTGATAATTGAAAATTCCGGCGAGGGAGAGCTTAATTATTCGGTTGATCTGGAAATTAATCCGTACTGGAAAAGTTATTTTGATAAACTGCTGACCAATGGCGAAGTTGAATCGGCTACAAGAATATATCCTGATACTTATATCAATTATATTGAAAACAAAGGCGAAGAACTCTTCTTGCCCGGCTTTAGTGTTGATAAGGATGCCGGCGGTCCGGATACCTTTGGATATTTCTGGATTGATTCAGATGAGCCGGGCGGTCCGGAATATAATTGGATTGAAATTTCCGGAACCGGATCGAATATTTCCGCCGGGATAGATGACGACAACTGGATTGGACCGTTTACTCTTGGTTTTGATTTCCCTTATTATGATAATATTTACAATGAATTTTATGTCGGTTCTAATGGGATTATCGGTTTTGACACGACCTATATGAAGGGCAGAACCGAGACAACATTACCGGATACGGCCATTCCAAATAATATTTTGGCCTGGATGTGGGATGATCTCGATATTACCGATTCGGATAATCCAGGCGGGCGCGTTTATTATCAGTATGATGCTGAAAAATGTATAATTGAATTTAGCCAATACCCGGAATATGGCGCCAATCCCGGCGATGTTATAACAGCACAGGTAATAATTTATGCAGAGGGCGACATTAAATTTCAATATGAATTTATTGCCTCCGGCTTTGATCTAACATCATCGACGGTTGGAATAGAAAACTCCGATGGTACCGACGGTCTCGAAGTTGCCTTCCATACGATTTATCTTCATGATCACTTAGCCATACTATTCGCCCGGCCGTTCCAATGGTTAACTACTGCCAAATCATCCGGGACGATAGCTTCATTGGAAGCGGATACTATTGTTTGCTGGTTTAAAAGCGGGGAATTGGACACGGGAATTTATTATGCTTCATTTACTGTGACCAGCAATGATCCTGATCCGGGAGATGATATTATATCTATTCCGATTGAAATGACGGTGATTGAAGAGGGGCCTAGCTATATTTGTGGCGATGCGAATAATGATGAGGCGGTTAATATTCTTGATATTACCTATATCATCGCCTATTTGTATAAGGACGGTCCGGCGCCGGATCCTCTGGCCAGAGCTGATTGTAATGGCACCGTAGATATCAATATTCTGGATATAACCTATTTAATTGCATTTCTTTACAAAGGCGGCCCCGACCCGATTTGCGGGACTTAGGCTGTTGAATAATTAAATATATAATGCTCGGTAAGTTTATTCTACCGGGCATTTTTTTGCTTGCAAATCTTGGGAATTTAATGTAATATTGTCTCTGCATAAAAAATGTAGGTCGAAATCTCTTGAAGTTTCGACTATTTCATTGCATTAGCGGGAGTAACTCAGTTGGTAGAGTCACAGCCTTCCAAGCTGTTGGTCGCGAGTTCGAGCCTCGTCTCCCGCTTTTTTTATTGGATCGAATTTAAGGGTGGCAGGTCACAATTTCGCCAAAAAGGCGGAATCAGGACCTGCCTCGAATTTCTAAACATCCTGATTATAATGTGCCAAAAGGG
>JBDRRI010000387.1:0-2004 GCA_043825815.1 Candidatus Zixiibacteriota bacterium | reverse complement strand
TTTCCGGTGGCGGTTCTTCAATCAATTTTAAAAGAGCATCGGCCGAGGCGGTCAACATCTTTTCCATCTGATAAAAAAAGATAATACGGGTTGTTCCCGCCGATGGCTTCATAGATGTCCTTTTTATAATATCCCTGGCCGTATTGATCGGAATAGTTAATGGTCGATCGGAACGGATAATTTTATAAGGCTCTGCTCGTTTTTGTTCCAGGAAATCATTCTGAAGGGCAATCATTTCTTCTTCCTTGCGATGGGGCGGAAGCGGCAGTCCGAAAAATATATCAGGAAAAGTCAGATTAAATATCTGTCGACAATTATGGCATAACCCGCAGGCTGATACAACCGAACCGTCTTCGTGTTTGATTGGTTGCTCGCAATTCATCAGGGCGGCCAGATTTATGGCCGTTATCCATTTACCGGTTCCATCGTTTCCATAAAAGAGATAAGTTGAGGCAATTCGATTTTGATTGAAAGAATTCAGAATAATCTTTTTGGCCGTTTCCTGGCCAAGAATGTTATTTAAAGGATTCAATTTTTACCCATTCCACTGGATCCAGAGGTTGCTTGCCCTGGCGAAGTTCAAATTTAACGACGCCGGTTGTGGCCACTCCCAGCTTTTCTCCTGCTGAAACAATCTGCTCCTGAATAATTTCCAATTTATCCAGCCCGGCGTAAGTTGAATAATATCCGTCCTCATGTTCAATAATCACAAAATTGCTGTACCCTCGGATGAATCCGGTATATGCGACCACCCCTGAGGCAACCGCGCGCACCGAGGCATTCTTCTTTCCCTCTATTTCGATGCCGGGCGAATAAGATTTTAGGTAGGTAATCTTATCCGTCTTCCAACCAAAATTACTAATAATTTTCCCATCGAAAGGAGATAGTAGGCGTCCTTTGTATGACGCGAAATTTCCGGTCTCATAATTAAAATCAGATTCCGATGGCGATGAGGTTCTGGCTTTGCGGGCGGTTTCCAATCTTACAATCAGATCCTCCATCTGACGAGCCGCCTCGGAGAGGGTTATCAACCGATCGGCTTCTGATTCTTTTTTATGCCTGACTTTGGAAAGATCCTTTTCCCTCTTCTGTCGTTGCGATGATATAATTGTGTATTCACTGCGTTTATTATTCCTGACCTCGCCGACCGAATGCTCTTCATTGATCAGATTACTGTGTTTGGCCGCCGCTTCTCCTAAATGCTGAGTGATAACAGATAGATAATCGCGATCGGAAAGTGCTAATGACTTCAAATAAACAGCCCGCCGGAATGAATCAAATTCCCGTTTAATTTCATCTCCGATATCCGACGTTACATTGCGCAGTCCGGTATAATAGTACGTCAGATTATTCAGATATCGATCGTGGCTTTTTGCATAACGGCTCTCGGCGTCATCAAGCCTGTTTTTTGAATTGTCAATATTGGCCCGAAGAGTTGATAACTGCTTGTTAAGCCGATTAATCACGGTTTTGTTAATAGACTCTCGTTGCTCGTAATCGGAAATCTCTTTAAGTAAACTCGATTCTGTTCCTTTCAGAGAATCAAGGTTCCGCTTCGATTCATCTATCTGTCTCTGAATTTTTTCAAGCTCATTTTTTTGATCGACGATATCATCGGCATAGGAAACATAAGTTAGGCCCATAATAAAAACGGCCATCAGTAAACATCTGTAAACCGGCTTAATCATAATGATCGACGAATGCCTATTATCCCGGCAATAATGCCAATTACCATTGCAATGATACAGAAATAAATCAATTCAGTCTGTTGCGGGAGGACAATTATTATATTCCTAAAAGATAACTTGCCGTTGGCATAAATTACAATAACCCAGCTCAGTACAGAAGAAATGAGGGTATAGATAAAGCCTTCGGCAATGAACGGTATGGACAAAAACCATTTGCCGGCGCCCAGTAATCGAAGTTGATAAATTTCTTCCTGGCGGCCTCGGGCTGATAATCTAATCGCATGCAAAAGGTTCAGAATTATCGCCAACCAGATAA
>JBDRRI010000386.1:0-13443 GCA_043825815.1 Candidatus Zixiibacteriota bacterium | reverse complement strand
CTTAAAGGATTTAAAAATGATAAAATCTACCCCTATTAACAGCGGATTTACCCAGAGTATTAAATCCTTAAGGTTTTTAATAAAGAAAATTAAAAAATAGCTTTCTTTGAGGGCAAAAAAATATAAATTGTTAAGATTATGAGCAAGAACAAGAAAGAAAAACTACAACGGGTTGAACCGAAAGTCTTGAAAGGTTTTCGTGATTATCCGCCGGAAGAAGAAATTGCCCGGCAGGCACTGATTTCCAGGACACGCCGGGTCTATGAGAAATATGGCTACCTTCCTCTTCAAACCGCTTCACTGGAATTTGCCGAATCGCTTCTTGGTCCGCATTATACGGACGATAATCTGGCGGAGTTGTTCGGTTTTGGCGGACCCGATGAGGTCGACATGGCCCTTCGGTATGAATTTACGGTCTCGCTCGCCCGCTATGTGGCCGGAAATCCGCATCTGCAACTCCCTTTTCGAAGATATCAATACGGTAATGTCTGGCGGGTGGATAAGCCGGGACCGGGGCGGTTTCGCGAATTTATGCAGTTCGATATCGATATCGTCGGGACAGCCTCAATGCTGGCTGATGCCGAAATAATTGCCGTTATGGTTGATTCGCTAGAGACTTTGGGAATTAGAAATTTCAAAGTTCGCTATTCCAATAGAAAATTAATCAACGGATTAACCACTTTCGCCGGAATTCCCGAAGATAAGGCAACCGATGTCTTCCGCGTTATTGACAAGCTCGACAAGCAGGGTAAAGATGCAGTAATAGAAGAATTAGGTCCGGGGCGAACCGATCAATCGGGAGATAGGATTCTCGGCCTGAATCTTGAAGATAAACAGATTGATTTGATTATAAAATTTCTCGATCTCGCTCTTATAAAAACGGATAATATTCTTGACGAGGTGCAAAATCTGCTCGGCAATGTTGATATTTCCAATGAGGGCATCAAGGAACTTGCACTTATTCAGAATTACTTAAATGAAATGGGAGTCGACAAGTATAAGGCTGATATTGATATTACAATCGTTCGTGGCTTAGGATATTATACCGGCCCGGTTTTTGAAACTACTCTTCTTGATCTTCCTGAATACGGTTCCGTCTTTTCCGGCGGCCGGTATGATAATCTGGTTAATCGTTTTTCAAGCAAATCAATCCCGGCGGTAGGCTCATCATTCGGGGTCGACCGGATGCTGGCCGCCTTATTTGCCCTAAACACAATTAAAATCCGTAAATCGACTGCCGATGTAATTGTGACCACCATGGATAAATCCCGTTTAGCTGATTATATCAGGCTTGTCGGTGATATTCGCTCGGCCGGAATAAATGCCGAAATATTCATGGGCGAAACTAAGAATCTTCAGAAGCAGTTAAAATACGCCGATCGTTTGGAAATTCCGATTGCGGTTATCGCCGGTTCTGATGAATTCGATCAGGGTACTATAACCGTGAAAAATCTCCGAGCCGGAGCGGATAAAGCGAAGGAAGTCTCGGACCGAGATGAATGGCTCAAAGCGGAAAATATTCAGGAAACTATTAAGCGGGAAGAATTGATAAATTATCTAAAAAATATGTTGACCGAGGATAAATAATGAAAATTCGCAGTTCTATCTTTTTTATTTTACTTAGTTTGGCGGTCAATTCAATAATTTTGGCGTTTCCGCAGGTGAAAAACATTGCTGAAGTTTATTCCGGCAACGAAAAGCGAAGCTATAGTTTTATCCTAAATGACTCCACTATCGGTACGCTCGATGTTACCTATAAAGGTCCATCCAGCCTGGAGGGTATCAAGGGCTTTCTTTTTAACGAGGTTCTCAATCTGGATTTCAATCCGCTCGGTCAGGATTATAAATTGAAAATTGAAAATCACCATTATGTCACGGAAAATAATCTTTATATTGGCGATGACATGTCAATGTATATTAACGACCAGTTTCAAAAGTTTTTCTTTAAGAAGGAGGCTTCGCGACTGATCGGTTACTCGGTTAAAGGCTCCGAAGATGAAGATTTATCATTGCCGCAACGCGATTTATTCTCATCAATGGACAATTATTTGATTGATCAAATAGAATTATACTTATCATTTAAAGATTTAAACATTGGCGATACAATATATGACACGGTTTTTATCCCGCAGACTCTTTTGATGTCAGATATTGAGTTCTCTGTGGATGATTTTGTATGGACTCGTTATGGCGATGTTTATGATTCGGCCTATCTCTGCCATTTTTCGCGTCCGACCGAGATGACGGTTTTTTATAGCAAAGAAAGAAAAGTTGTCAAGATGCTTCAGCAGGGACAGTCTATGGAAGTTGTCTTAAATGAGACGCCTTATGAAAAAATGGCGCCTAAGACCATCAAGTCATTTTCATTCGGGGATATCGTCAAACGCCTTCCTCTATATCTTGTTTATTTAATATTTGGTTTAATCTGTGCCGCGCCGGTGCTTATTAATAATTATAAGACGAAGCTGGCCTATACAGCCTTGCTATTGGGAGCAATAATTTACACGCTTTCTTATTCATTACTGTTCCCTCTGCAAAAATGGTACAGCATACAATATATTCTTCCGGCGATGCAGGTCGGCGGCTCATTATATCTTATGGGTTTGCTGCCTTCCATGCTATCCGGGTTTATTTTGGAATTGCTGAAGGTCATCCCGATTGCGGTCCTTTTTTACTGGCAAAAGCCAAAGCAAAAATTATCGATAATTATCGGTCTCATGGTCGGCGTTGGATTCGGTATCTTCGAAGCCTGTTCTTTAACCGGAGCGGCCTATCAGTCGGGGAGCATGGGGATATTTTCTCTGGCCGTAGGAGAAAGACTTGCCGTCATACTTTTTCATACTGGTTCAGGGGCGGCTTTGGGTTACGGTATTAATCGCGGCTGGAAATATCTGGCAATGATTTGGCTGGCTGTTTTTTTGATTCATTCCTTTTCGGATTATATGATTCTCTTTGTTCAAAGCCGCGCAATCAATGTTACGCTTCTTGTTATAATTAAAGCCATTATCGCCTTAATCATTGTCCTGATTAGCTACGTCATGATTAAAATGGCAAGAAAAAGATAGGCAAAAGAGCGTTATGAAAATATATTCGTATAATAAAAATGGCTGATTAAATTAGGTTTGGGAGAATATAAATGACTCAAATATCCAAGCGCGGCCAATTAATGCCGCAATCGCCAATAAGAAAGCTGGCTCCATATGCGGAAACAGCCAAGAAAAAAGGGCGAGTAGTGTATCATCTCAATATCGGTCAGCCCGATATTGAAACGCCGGAAATAGCCCGCAATAAAATAAAGAATAACGATTTGAAAGTTATTGAATACAGCCATTCGGCTGGGATCGAATCATACCGCCTGAAATTGGCTGAGTATTATAAAAGATATAATATAAATGTTGAGCATACCGAAATTCTGGTGACAACTGGCGGTTCGGAGGCGATCTCATTCGGACTGCTTTCCTGTCTAAATCCGGGAGATGAGCTGATAATTCCGGAACCGTTTTATGCCAATTACAACGGATTCGCGGTCGGCGCCGGAGTAATTATCAAACCGATAACGTCCAAAATTGATAATGGATTTGCCCTCCCCCCCATAACCGAATTTGAGAAACTTATCGGACCGAATACAAAGGCGATTTTGATTTGTAATCCGAATAATCCGACCGGTTATTTATATTCCCGAAATGAGCTCAATGACTTAAAGAATATTATTAAGAAACACGACCTATATCTATTTGCCGATGAAGTTTATAAAGAGTTCTGTTATGATGGCGCCGAATTCATATCGACCATGCATCTGAATGGAATCGAAAATAATGTGATTATGCTGGACTCGATTTCGAAACGTTACAGCTCGTGTGGAATGAGAATAGGAGCCCTGGTTACAAAAAATAAAGAAGTCCTTTCGACCGCCCTTAAATTTGCACAGGCTCGCCTATCTCCCCCAACCTATGGCCAGGTGGCAGCTGAAGCCGCCATTGATACTCCGGACTCATATTTCGAAAATGTCCAGCGCGAATATGTCCAAAGGCGCAATCTCGTTGTCGAAAAATTAAACAAGATGAGAGGAGTTATCTGCCCAAAACCCAAAGGCGCCTTTTATGCCGCCGCTCGCCTGCCTATTGACGATGCTGACAAATTTTGCCAATGGTTGCTGGAGGATTTTGAATATAAGAACCAAACTGTTATGCTGGCGCCAATGACCGGATTTTATGCCACAAAGGGATTGGGGAAAGATGAAATTCGTATCGGATATGTTTTAAAAGTCGAGGCTCTTGAGAAGGCAATGAAATGCCTGGAGGAAGCCCTTAAAGTATATCCGGGTAAAACAAATTAATTAACTGCATAATAATAGAACCATGAAAAATACTGAACATTATGCCGGTATTGATATCGGCGGAACAAACATCAAATTCGGACTGGTTGACTCCGAAGGTAATATTTTATATCGGGAACAAAAGCCGACTCAGGTCGAAAAAGGACCAAAACCGCTTCTTCATTTGGTTACCAATATTGCCGAAAACCTTCTTTTGCGAGCAGCCGAGGAAGAACTTGCTATTAGCTGGCTCGGCGTTAGTTCTCCGGGTGCAGTGGATAATAAGACCGGCGTTATTAAGGGCCGCTGCCCCAATATTCCCGGGTGGGTTGATACGCCTCTGGGTGAACACCTCAGTGATTACCTGAATCTTCCCGTCTTCGTCGATAACGATGCCAACGCCATGGCTCTGGCTGAACTTAATTTCGGGGCGGCACGGCGGTTTTCATCAGCACTCTGTATAACCGTTGGAACCGGTATTGGCGGAGGAATCATAATCAATAGGGCCCTCTGGAGGGGAGCGACTTTCTCCGGTGGCGAAATCGGCCATATTGTCCTGGACAGTGATGGCCCCAAGTGCAAATGCGGCAATTATGGTTGTCTTGAAGTATTCTGCTCATCTCAAGCGATGCTTGATAATCTAAAAGGTAAAAATAGTAACGGATTAAGCGAGATTTTGGATGATGTTCTTTCCGGGGATATCGCCAACTTGAATATTAAAAAACTATTCTCGGCGGCAAAGAAAGGTGATGAATCTGCTTTGGAAGTAATTGAAGAGGCGGCCCAAAAATTAGGAGCCGGTCTGTCCGGAGCAATCAATCTCTTAAACCCGGAAGCATTGATTCTTGGAGGCGGTATTGTTGAAGGCGGGGCGGGGTATCTCGAAGCGGTTGGCGTTGTAATAAGGGAAAGAGCCTTTCCATCAGCAACCGAAAACCTTCGCATATTAAAGGCCGAGTTGGGCAACGATGCCGGTTTTATTGGAGCCGGAATTTTGGGGAAATATAAATCGAATAATTTTTGAATTGTAAAGTAAATAGATTATGACAAAAACAAAAAATTCAACCAAAACGGCGAAAGAAAAATCAGAAAAACCGAGACCATTGCCGATTAACATAATCAGCTGGTTTGGAATTGTCTTTTCCCTGACATTTTTAATTATGGGTACGGTTAATATCATTCTATCGATAATGGATCGAACCTATGCGGAAATGGACAAAAATTTCATAATCCTTCTCTATGGCATTCCGGTATTATTGATCAGCATCGGTTTCCGAAATATGCAAAAATGGGGATGGTACGGCCTCGGCGGGATATTTATCCTGATTATAGTCTTATCATTGTTTTCATTGGATAATATTTACGGAATCGTTCTGGGAATATTGTCACTGGCTGCTCTGATTGGATTATTTTTGCCTTCGGTAAAGAAACATTACCTGACGGACTAAAAACCTGTTGACATTAGCCGAAAATTAGATTAATTAGCAGTTCAACGATTTAGAAATTGTTGGCGCCCTAGCTCAGTTGGTAGAGCAACGGACTGAAAATCCGTGTGTCCCCAGTTCAATTCTGGGGGGCGCCACATTTTTTTGTACTTTTATCGCTTCAGAAAACGGCAAATAAATGATATTAATTAAACAGTTTCCATTTGTTTGAAAGATATTTATATTAACACCTATGAAGACAGTAATTGTTATTCCCTCAAGATACGACTCATCGCGATTTCCGGGCAAGCCGCTGGCCGAAATAGCCGGTTATTCGATGCTATATCGGATTTGGAAAATAGCTATAACGGTTGGTAATGTCAAAGACGTAATAATAGCCACCGACGATGATCGGATATATATGCATGCTGAATCATTCGGAGCCAAAGCAGTTATGACTTCACCTGAATGTCGAAACGGTACTGAACGTGTTTGGGAAGCGGTTAATCAACTCAAATATAAACCGGATACGATTATTAATTTTCAAGGCGATGCGGTCTTATCTCCCCCCTGGATTATTCAGGCGCTGGTCGACAGCCTTAATAACGATCGCGAGGTTCAACTGGTTACTCCAGCCATTAAGCTTGATTGGGATGGATATGAACGTCTGGCTCAGGCGAAAGACGAAGGACAAACCAGTGGCACCACAGTAACCTTTGATAACAACCATAATGCTCTCTATTTTTCTAAGACAATTATTCCATTTATGAGGAATAGGAATGTTGCCTCTCCTCCGGTTTATATACATATAGGCATGTACGGTTATCGCTATGAAATGTTGAAACATTACCTATCGCTTCCGCCAACCCCTCTGGAAACAGTGGAGCAACTGGAACAATTGAGGGCTTTGGAATATGGCCTTCCCATACGTGTCGTCGAGGTCGACTACCGCGGACGATCCCACTGGTCGGTCGATAATCCTGAAGATATCGCCAAAGTGGAAAAGATAATCGCCTCCGATGGCGAACTGGTCAATTTGCAATGAAGCTATATATTGCCCGGCATGGAAATACCTTCAATCCCGGAGAAAAAGTCGTCTGGACGGGAAAAACGAATGATTTGCCATTAGTAACCAAAGGAATTGAACAGGCCAAAGCCATAGCCGAATCATTTAACGTTAATAAAATTCATCCGACCTCCATTTACTGCAGCCCATTAAAAAGAACTTTAAATTATGCGGAAACTATCATTTCGGAAATGAGTCTTCACCTCAAACCGATAATAGACTCACGACTAAATGAGATAGATTATGGACAATGGACCGGCCTATCCAATGAGGAAGTAATCGAACGGTTCGGCTCCGAAGAGCAGACCGCTTGGAATAATCATAGCATATTTCCCAAAAATGCAGGATGGAGTGAAACGGAAAGCAAAATTATGGCGGATATCATTTCTTTTACTCAACAAATTATAAATGATAACCCGGCCGGAAGCAATATTCTAATTATTAGCAGTAATGGCAAGATGCGATATTTTCTTAAATTAATCCCGCGGGAATTTGAAAAAAGAATTGAAAATCAGACATTCAAAGTAAAAACCGGGCATATTTGCCGGATAGATTATGAAGAAGCAGTCTTTCAAGTTCGCTACTGGAATCAAAATCCGGGAAATATTAAATAGTAAAGACCTTTCTTTTTTTATTCAATTTAAATCAATTCTTGACACATCCATCCTCAATCAATATATTTTAAATGTATTCATTTAAAGTAGCGCACCAATAAAAGTCATGTTTTTTATAAGCGGTGTGACATCAATTTGAGAAAGCTATTTTAAAAACAATATATCCGTTTTAGGTTTTTAAATCTTATTAACTGGAGGTAAAAATGAGATTTCTTACTACCATCCTATTTCTTTTATTTCTTTTACCCGGAGTCTCAGCTTTTGGTCAATCCGGTAATGGCGACGTCAATTGCAGCGATAACATCAACATCCTGGATATAACCTATTTGATTAGCTTTCTCTATAAAAGCGGACCGGCTCCCTGTGAAATCCACAGTTCGGGAGTTAGCTATTCGACATTGGATCCTGTCGCAATTGATATTGATGGAAGCTGGACCACCATGATTGGAGTATCAATAACCGCCCCCGATTACGGCTTTGTGGCACTTGATTATTCTTTTTATACTCAAACTGAAACGTCATATTTTGAATTACTGCTTGGAGAATTAATGAAAGATGGGGACTCTCCGGAAGATTCGAAAGACCCCTCTTATGTGACCGTCTATGATCCTTCGTCTCCAACCAGTTGGCACCAAGTTATGTCCATTAGCCCGGGAACGCATTATTTTAGTCTGGCCGTCAGATACGGTCCCAGAGACGAGAATAATACTGACGACAAGGCACTGGTTACTTTCCGAAATGTAAATTTATCAGTGACCTTCCACCCCAATTATTATGGACCAAGGAAATAGATATTTGTCTATAAAATTTTCACACCTTTATTGGAGATGAAAATGAAATTTATATTATTAATATTAATATTGGCCCTATTAATACCGATCTCTTTATTCGCCGAACAAAAAAGCGGATACTCAGGCGTGGCTTTTGCAAGCGAAGATCCGGTAGTAATTGATGTTGATTATATGTATTCAACGATGATATATATATCATTTGACGCCCCCGAGAACGGTTGGGTGGCATTTGATTATTCTTTTTTCACCGAGACCGAGATTTATTGTCTGGAATTGCTTCTTAGCGAAGTTCGCGGAGAAGATGATATTCCCGATGAATCTCGCGGCATATCAAATGTTATCAATTATATTCCGGATTGCCCAACCCGCTGGAATCAAGTCATGCCGGTTAGCGAAGGTATGAATAACTACGCTCTTTCAGTAAAGACTTGTGCTCGCAAAGATGCCAATAACACTGATGAAAAAACTACTGTCACCTTTAGAAATGTCAATATTTCGGCGACTTTCATCCATGAATATTATGGAACTATAAGAAATTAGATTTTGATTAAAATAAAGGGGTGGTTAGTTACTACCGCCCCTTCTCTAACCTAAATACCAAAACTTATATTTGAAAAAGATACTGCAATTTCATAAAATACTGCCGCGATGAGGATGACATATTACGTTTTCTTTCATCAAGATAAATATTTTCCCATTCCTGCGTAATTTCATTTTGTGAATCTATAGAATAATGATAATATGCACTACTCTGATCGCTGGTCGAACCTACATAAAAGATTGTAAACGGATTAAGACGATAGGTTATTAGCGGATCGAAATCCCATCGTTTACGATTATCAATGTAATGATTCATATCTAAGTTTTCATCGAGGAAATCGGCATTAATATCTCGCATGCTGTATTGAAGAATGAAGCGCATAGATAATGCCTTGGTAATTTGTAATTGAAACCTGCTTCTGAAAACCGTATTTTCCAAAAGTCTCTCACCGCTTTCCTTATGGTCGCTAATAAACCAGTTCAGACTCGGTTCGATAACTAGGCGATCTATCGGTTTAAAATTGAGTGACAAATAGTAAGAGTCCTCAACTCCATATTCACCAGCCAGAAGGGCCACTCCAACCCCATGGCTAAGCGAAGCATAATAAGCAAGCCGATTATTAAACCTGCTTCCCAATTCGATATTATAATGCCAGAGATTATTATAATCTATCCCATCCCATCGTTCCTTATCTTTGCCGTATGAAATCGAAAAATTAGTTTGAGCGAATTTTAAATTCGTCTGTAATGATACGTTTATATTCTCAAACCAGGGCGACCAATCCATTCTAACTCTACGACCTATATAAATTTGAGGAGTTATTAACTCGAATATACCGCTCTTGGGGTAATAATTATACTGACTGTAAATTGATATATTCCGATAATTAACCCAAGGATCATAACCGGTTTGGGTTTGATAAAATTCACCGACCTGATTATAATCAAACATAGCAAAAAAGTTTCGCGGAGAAAATTTCAATCTTGAAATAAAAGCAAAATCTCCGAAAGATTCGCCATTTAGAGCATAGTCATAAGATTCTTTTTCTGGATTAATTTTAGCTGTATCATTAAAAAAACGGTAGGTTGAATCGTCGATTTCATTGGAATAACTATAAACATATTGACCGTCGACTCGGAATAATCTTGATAACCGAATATCCTGGTCTATCCCAATAACCGTATTGGATCCTCCTATATCATATCGCCTATCATTAATCGTATAACCGATTTGTGAACCCTGACCCAATGAATAGATTCCTCGAAAAACATTAACATAACTTTTTTTCAAATCAAAATAATCAGTACTTCCTTCCTCAAGGGGAATAAAAGACTGTGTATTATCATCAATTGCCGAAAGCAATCCAAACCTGAATTTACTCGTCCGACCAATCAGTTTAACAGCCAAAAGCGGATCATTGACCGTTCTGGTATCAAAAGAATTAAAAAGAGTCCTGAAAATATCTATCCCTTCTTGAAAAAAAGGTCGTTTTTCAGGATAAAATAAAGCAATAGTGCTATTTACGTCAATCTGAGCCGCGTCACCTTCGACCTGCCTGAAATCCGGATTATAGACCGCTTCCACGGTGATATCCGAAGATAATGAATATTTACCGCCCAATGAAAATTCGCCTTTTATATCATCATTCTTAAATGATGAATCAGCGTAATAGTTGGTTAACGCTCCGGACTGGGTGGAAATAACCGAAGGTAGAATCTCGATACCCTTCCCCGGATGTACATTCCCCAATCCGGTCATTGTGCCCCACTGGCAGAGCAGGCAACTTTCTTCACGGTCTTTAGCCGCCCACTCATATTGATATTGACTATCACGCGGTCGAATTCTTTTGAAATCAATTCCCCAGGTCTGCAGGTCAGTGTTGGGAAAACGTATCGATGAAAAGGGTATGGCAATTTCAACCTGATAACCTTCTGAAGTAATTTGAGCCGCCGAGTACCATATCAGGTCATACTCAATATTGGAACCCATAATATTGGTATAAATAAAATCCTTCTGGATGCCATAAGGATTTATAAAGAATTGATAGGCCAAGACTGTATTTTGATAAGTATCAAACATTATGGCAAAAGCATCATCGGAGCCGAATAAATCTCGTTGGCACATAGTTGCCCGAATTTCATTGGGATTGTCATAACAAATCGCGCCAATATATATATTGTCATCGTCATAGGTAACCAAAACTTTGGTATCCACTGCTGGCGCGGAATTATCTCCGGGATAAGTCTCAGCGAAATCACCGGTCGAAGCGCAATTTTTCCATCCCGAATCATTGAGTTCACCATCAATTTTAATTGGTCCGTTGGATTTCGCAATTTCAAGTTTCGGCTTAAATACCGGCTGGAACTCAGCCATAACCATGGCCGGAAACAAAAAGATCAACAGAAGTAGGCTAATTAAACTGATATGAAATATCGCCGGATTGTTTATTTTTCTCATTGTCATTCCTTTCAGCACCAAACTGCCCCAAAAACATTAAAATCGATGTCAATGTTTTCCAGTGGCCTGTTTTTAATTCTTCAATTCAAATTTACGGCAAATTGGCAATAATGTTTCAAAATCATAATTTCACCTGAATTGTTTTGCGGACTGGGTAATTCTTACAAAAGATTTTTTATAAATTTTAATCATTTATATTGAATTTTATTCCGATATGTATTAATTAAGAGTTGCCAGCCACCTTAGCTCAGTTGGTAGAGCAGTTGATTCGTAATCAGCAGGTCTGCGGTTCGATCCCGCAAGGTGGCTTTTTTTATTATCAGAAAATAAAAATATTTATTTAAATACTTAACAAATCCGGTCCGTATATTCCCGAATGTTTGTTCTACCAAATATTTTTATTATTATCCAGCATCTTTTACAAAAAACATTTTATATATTACTCGCATAATTAATTAACACTCAATCACTTACAATTCACCACAAACATATCTCCCTGTACTGCTGTCACTTACCAATAGCAATCTCAAATGTTACCTAAGTTGATTAATTTCATAGCCTTATATAATATTTTTTATTAATGGAAGTTGTATTTTTGTTGACAAGTATTTAAACAATAACCTACATTATAAATATGAGAAAAGGATGGGAAGCTAATTCGGATTGCTTTCGCAATCGAATTTTATAAATAATGGCGTAATAATATTTTAGCTAAAAAATAATATGGCTTTATTTATCTATTATTAAAGGAGGTGCGTATATAATAAATTTTTAATGAACCCGAATAAACATATAACCTATTTACCAAGGAGGGTAAAAGTTGATTAGAAAACTTATTTCCATTGCAGTATTGTTTGCTCTGGCATTTGGTTTTCTTCTGCCTCAAGTGATTTTGGCCGGCACGACTGGTAAATTCACTGGTACGATTACCAACGAAGAGACAGGCGAGCCATTGCCTGGAGTAGCCGTCTCTCTCGAGGGAACAACCATGGGTGCCCTAACTAATGAAGAGGGTGAATATTTAATTCACAATGTTCCTGTCGGAACCTACTCCTTAAAAGCCTCTCTCATTGGTTTCTCACCGGTAGAAATAACCAATTTGTCAGTGAACGCTGATCTGGCGACCTGGACAGATTTTAAACTTTCCAAAAAAGCTTTGGATCTGAATAAAACCATCGTCGT
The DNA here is from genome assembly GCA_043825815.1 of Candidatus Zixiibacteriota bacterium. Classification (GTDB taxonomy): domain Bacteria; phylum Zixibacteria; class MSB-5A5; order GN15; family PGXB01; genus JBDRRI01. The sequence goes on along the minus strand of JBDRRI010000386.1, from coordinate 1,053 downwards.
CAGGGCTGATCGTCCTCTTATTATGAAAGATAAGACGACATCGGTAAGTATCACTACCAGCGATGAGTTGGAAGCTCTTCCGATACGCGGATATGAGCAGGTTATCAGTCTGCAAAACAGCGTTGTTAGAATGAAGACCAATGTCGACATTCGTCAGCGCGGCGCCCGCGAATCACGCGCGGTTGGAGGAGAATTAAACCTGCGCGGCGGACGTCCGCAGGAAGTAGCCTATTATGTTGATGGATTCTCTCAGCAGGATCCATTATCGGGCAACTCAACGGCCAATCTTCCCAATAATGCCATTAAAGAGGTGGCCGTGACATCCGGTGCTTTTTCCGCAGAATACGGAAATGTCGCCTCCGGTATTGTCAATGTTACAACCAATTCAGGAACCGATGAATATCATGCCAACCTGGATATGTCGACCGATAATATTATGGCCAAAAGCTTTGACCAGAACTATTATTCGGCCGATGTCAGCGGACCTATCCCCGGACTGGAGAAATCATATTTCTTCTTCTCCGGCGAACGTCGCTGGCTCAGAGATCGTCAGCCATCGATAAAAACCGAAGAGGTTTTTACCAAGTATCATCTTGATACGCTTTTTGACGAACCCCAAAGGCTGCCCAGCAATGACTTGTCGGCCTGGTATGGACAGGGACGGTTGGATTTTGAACTGACGTCCAATATTAAACTGGCCATGAATGGAAACTATTCTTTTGACAGATGGCAACAATATTATCACGGTTGGGTTTATAATTATAACCATTGCCCCATAACCGAGGATAAAAACTACGGTATCAACGCCAATGTGACCCACACCCTGAACCCGAAAACGTATTACAACCTCTCCGTGTCATATTTTATGACCGAAAGAGTGCGTGGTGACGGTGTCATTTTTGATGATCTTGCGGCTTATTATCGTCCGGAGATTGATGGCAACCCGGAATGGGACGATCTTAATCTTTTCCGCGAGAATAGAGAAGCCTATTATATGAGCGAAGTCGACTCAACTGTTGCCGAAGGTTCTCCCGGAGATACTCTGGTATATTA
>JBDRRI010000385.1:0-2103 GCA_043825815.1 Candidatus Zixiibacteriota bacterium | reverse complement strand
ATCAAAAATAAGAGAAAAAAGGATAAAAGCAATAACTGTCAATCCTGCCAATCATGAGCTTCCGAAAATGAAAATTGAGGTTGGGAAAATAGCCAAAAATATGGAGCCCGGATCGCCGCCGGAAAAAGTAATATTTATCTTTGAAGCAACGGCGTTTTTGGTTTGTACTGAGAATCGCGGCTTACATGAGGGTCTTCCTTATTTTTTTGTTAGAAGCGATGTAAGAAATGTGGAGACTTATTGACTTAATAAATAACACTCAGATTGGAGTAAATTTATTGACAATATTGCGACAATAACTTATATTTTAATGCTACCAACTAACTCGCTTGTTGTGGGTTTAGCAGAATTTGTTAACTGCTGTTTTTTTACATTTTATTTCACTACCGCACTAAAAATTTTATGGCATATTAAATAAACAGAAATTGCAGGCATTTTAATTATGGAGGAAGATTAAATCTAAAAAATCGTTTATTAAGGCCTTTATTAAAAGGTTGGGAAGTTTTGAACATTGCCCAAATGGCAAATAAAACATACTCAACAGGTATCATTTTGGGCGGTAATTTGGAGGAAAATTAATGTTACGCAGAGCATCTTTAATTGCTGTTCTTTTAATTTTGGCGGTAGCGTTTATCGCCTCCTTTGTTTCTGCATCGGAAACTCCGACAGAAAAGGGAAAATATTTCAATAGACTGGCAAATTCGATTAAAAATGTTAAACGCTCGGTTGCCGGCGTCGAACAGGCAACGGGCTATTCCACCATTACTACCGGTGGTGATCAAGCTCTCGGGTTTGATGCTATCGTTTCGAATTCTCCCGGAATTCAAATCGGAACGACGACCTACGATCTTCAGAGCAATACCCGTATGAATCGTCAGGTTGGCTGGCGCGGAACCAAGGATATCCACATGATCTGGATGCGTTCCACCGATAGTAACGCGACCGCGGCCGACCTGGATCGCGGAACCGGCTACAATGTCTGGGATGCTTCCGAAGGCGAGTTCTATTTTGCGGGCGGATGCGATGTTCACCCGCGCCTTGGCGGCGGATCCAATTACTCCGGCTATGTCAGTTTGGATGTTGATACTGAGGGCAAAGCTGTCATCGGCAACCATCATGATGAAGGTGCCGGTTATCATACAACTGTTTGGTATGATTTTGGCGTTGCTTCCTGCTTCTTCTCACCCTACAAGAGACCTGTTCCGGATACAACCATGGCGGCCGGTATCGGCGATGCCGGATCAGCGCCGTATCCTGGCGACTCGATTTTGTGTTGGCCGCAGATAGAATATCAGGTTTATAATGGCGATACGGTAACACACGCCGTCGCCAATCAGTGGGAAACGGCCAATCCGAATATCGACGATTCCTGGATTGCTTATTTCAGACGTGTCGGTTCCGACACGCTGGGCGAATGGGAATATCCTCCACTGGTTCTTGACAAGGTTGCGACGATATCGCAATGCGTTGTTGCGTCCCGTATGTCGGCCAAAGTCGCTGTTGTTTGGCAGGCCTTCCCGCCAGCAATCGCTGATGGAACCGGGAATGAATCGGCCGATCGTGAAGATGCCGATCCCGGACTCGGCGTCCAAAGATATAATGAAGTTTATTATCGCTTATCAAACGATATGGGCGATAATTGGGGATCAAATGTAAATGTCACCAAATATGACTCAACTGTCGGCGGATGGCTTGGTCATGGTGATATGTCGGTTCTGTTTGACACCGATGATAATCTCCATATTTTATGGCCAGCCCGTGAAATTCTACCGACATCAACCAGCGATGACGGCGGCCTTGGTACCTATGCCCATTTCTGGGGAGCCCGTTTATTGCATTGGGACGAGGTTAATAACGCTATACGTCCGGTCAAAGACGCCAACTGGGATCTTCCCGATTCCGGATGTACCGGCGGTGCCTGGAATGAAATGGCGATTGTAAAACCGATGCTTTCCGAATGCGATGGAAAATTCTATGCTTTCTTCGTTCAGTTTAACGATATTTATAATGGTATCGATAATGACTGCCACGACGGCAATTATACCGGTGCCTATACTTTTAATACGGCCAATGGCGAAATCTGGATGTCGGTATCCAATGACG